>JAPLFJ010000017.1 GCA_026390735.1 Ignavibacteriota bacterium | reverse complement strand
TCTCTAACCCTAAAAGTGTTCTTATCTCTAATTCGTTTAATTCGCTTAATTAGCATATATTAATTCTCTTATTCACACGTTGTCATTCCTTTATGCTCTTAAAAGGAATCGCGGACATCTTTTCTCTAATTTTTTAATCTGCTCTAATCTGCAATTAATAATTCTTTTAAACACTCGTTGTCATTCCGTTATGTTTTTAAACGGAACAGGGGACAAAGTTTCTAATCTTTCTTTCGTGCCTTTCGTATATTTAGCGTGAAAAGTTCTTTCTCTTTAATCTCTAACCCTAAAAAATCTCTATCCGCTCTTATCAGTTCTTTCAGCGTCATCCGCGTTCCAATCCTTTCGATGCCATCTTGTGCACGTTTTCACTCGTAACTGTATAATTCTGAATTGCTCTTAATCTTTAACTCTAAAAAATCTCTATCCGTGAAAATCTGTTCAATCAGTGTAAATCCGCGTTCTATTCTTAAGTTTTTGTATCAGTGCAAATCAGCTTTTCATCATTAAAATCAGTGTGCAATCTCTTCTTCTAATCCGCTCTTTCAGCGTCATCCGCGTTCCATTTTCAAGTTTCTTGCTTTTCTAATTCCGATTCATTGGTATTTTTGCTTATCTCTTTCTTATCCTCTCGGATTTATTTAATTTTACTCAAACAATATTATCAACATGAAAAAGTTTATCTTTGCCGTTTGCGTGGTTCTCATACCCGTTCTATATTTCTCTTACAATTATAACACAGGAAATGAAGAACAGGAATTTGCCCCCGGTTACGACTGGTTCGAAATGCAGCGTTCATACCCCTTTGACGAAATCCCCTATGCAGAGCGAATCCAATCACTCGAATACGTAAAGAATTACATACCCAAAGATAAATCTATTAATTCAAACTGGACACTTGCAGGTCCGATTAACATAGAAGGAAGAATCACTACAATAGCAATCGACAACACTAATCCTCAGATAGTTTATATCGGCTCTGCCAATGGCGGTGTTTGGAAGTCAACGAATTTCTGCCAGACCTGGACGAGCATCTTCGATAATCAGAATACTTCTTCAATCGGTGCACTCGCAATCGACCCTACCAATGCAAACATTGTTTATTGCGGTACAGGCGAAGCTAATTCATTAAGAAGCCACTATCCTGGTACTGGTATGTATAAATCAACGAACGGCGGTACATCGTGGACTTTTATCGGCCTGCCGAATTCATTTAATATAGGTAACATAGTTATCAACCCTTCTAACACTCAGGAAGTTTACACAGCAGTTCTCGGTGCAACAAGAAGAAAGAACAGTGAACGCGGTTTGTACAAATCAACAAACGGCGGACTTAACTGGTCGACAGTTTTATTCATCTCGGATTCTGTCGGAGTAGTTGATGTTGCTATGGACCCTGCTAATCCAAACAAACTATTTGCCGCTGCCTGGGAAAGACTCAGACGCGAAGATTATATTAAATACGGCGGAGTAAAATCTGCATTATACGTCTCAAACAATTCAGGCGTCAACTGGGCTGCCGTCAATAACGGTTTTCCATACAACGACCCTACTCTCGGAAGAATCTCAATAGACATCGCAAGAAGCAACGCGAATACAGTGTATGCTCTTCTTTCGGATGCAAGCGGATTGAGCAAAGGTCTGTATAAATCCACGGACGGAGGAAATATCTGGAGCATTAAAAACACTACTGCCGCACCTTCCAGCAACTACGCCTGGTTCAACCGTATATGCAAAGTTCACCCGACAAATCAGGATGTAGTTTATTGCGGAGGAATGGATATGATGTTTTCCACTAACGGCGGTACTGCTTTCAGCATCGCAGGCGAATCACACGTAGACCAGCACGCAGTTGCATTCTCTCTTTCAAACCCGAATTATGTTGTCATCGGAAATGACGGCGGCATCGATTACTCAACAAACGGCGGTTCTACCTGGAGTGCAAGCCTCACGCTTCCAATCACACAGTTTTATGCGGGCGACATAAACTACCAGAACCCCTTAGACATTATGGGCGGTGCACAGGATAACGGATGTATCCGTACAAGCGACGGCGGTATGAACTGGTCTGAGGAAAACGGCGGAGACGGCTTTTACACTATGTACGACTATCAGAATCCTTTAAGGATTTATGCTGCTTCTCAGAACGGCGGTATTGTCCGTTCCACAGACGGCGGTGCTACATTCCTTAGCGGTACATCAGGACTCGACCTCACATACACAAACTGGTCAACGCCTTACATTATGGATAAAACAAATCCTTTGATAATGTACTGCGGCACTTATAAAATATTCAAATCAACAAACGGAATGGCATCGTGGACTGCAATAAGTCCAGATATGGCAAATGCTCACGTTGCAAACCTCGGCACGGTCACAACTCTCGATGTATCGAAGTCTAACCCGAACGTTCTATACTGCGGCACAGACGACGCAAATGTATGGGTTACAACAAACGGAGGAACGAACTGGACTAAAGTAAACGCAGGTCTTCCAAACAGATGGGTTACGCGTCTTGCAGTTCATCCCGATTCTGCAAATATATGCTATCTAACACTTTCAGGTTATAAAATCGACTCCACAGGAGCACATATATTTAAAACCACAAACTACGGCAGCACCTGGGTCTCTAAAAAGGGAAACCTGCCCGATGCACCCGTAAACGACATAATTATAGACCCGAGAAAATACACAAATCTCTACGCAGGAACAGACTTCGGAGTGATGGTTTCAACGAATGACGGAACAGACTGGGCAATACTCGGAGGCGGACTTCCCTCTTCCGTACCCGTTCACGACCTCACATTCCATCTTCCAAGTTTGCGGCTTGTTGCCTGGACACACGGACGTTCAGCGATGGCAATGACACTTCCGCCGGTTACAAACATTGTCCGGACAGGAGAAATTGCCGGGACATACAAACTCAGCGAATGTTATCCAAACCCGTTTAATTCGCAGACAGTCATTAAATTTTCGCTCCCAAAGAATACTAATATCAGCATTAATGTATATGACGTAACAGGCAGAAAAATAAGCACATTAGCATCAGGAATGCAAAGTAAAGGCGAGTATAGTCTGAACTGGGATGCAGGAAACCTCGCAAGCGGTATATATTACATAAATATGAACTCAAAGGAATACTCCAGAACCATTAAGGCACTGCTGGTGAAGTAGGAGCAAGAGGAAGGATGAGATGAGATAAAGAATGGAACGCGGATGAAAAAATCAGAAGAAATGAACGCCCCCCTCCTAATGAAGGAGGGCTAAAATTCAAACAACCATCAACGAACAACCATCCTCACGCCACAGGGAAAGTTACGATGAACTCGCTTCCTTTGCCTACTTCGCTCTTAATTGTTATCTTTCCATTGTTTTTTTCTGCAAATTCCTTGCACAGCAATAATCCTAATCCTGTGCTTGGCTCGTTTGCCGTACCTTTTCTGCCGCTCTTCTTATCTATTCTGAATATTTGGCTCTTCAATTCGTCATCCATACCTATACCTGTATCCTTCACAGAGATATTAACGTCCTTTTTATTACTTTCAGCGGATATTGTTACACTGCCTCCCTTATTCGAGAATTTCAATGCATTCGAAATCAGGTTTCTTAAAATTGTTTCGAGCATTGTTTTATCTGCTTCGATAAACACGTTTTCAGGTAAATCTATATTAAGCGATACCTCTTTGTTATTCGCAATATCATAGAATACTCCTGAAACGTTTTCAACAGCATCTTTAACCGATATTTTAATCGGGTTAAAAGCAGTGAGCCCTCTTTGCATCATCGACCACTCAAGTAAATTCGTTAGCAATGCAAACAGATTATGGGCGCTGACGCTCATATTGTTTACAATCGACTGAAGTTCATTCAGCGAAATGCTTTTCAGGTCGGATTTCAGTAAATCCGTAAACCCAAGAAATCCTGTAAATGGAGACCTTAAATCGTGTGCAATGATTGCAAAAAACTTATCTTTCTCAGCATTTATTCTTTCCAGTTCTTCGTTCTTAATCACAATATCTTCTTCGTATTTCATCTGTTCCGTAATATCTCTTATTGCTGTAAATATTACACTCCTGTTCCTGAATAATATTTCATTTGCAGATATATCCACAGGAAAAACAGTACCGTCTTTCTTTTTGTGGTATCTCAGTGAAATCCTCTCCTCCAGATTCTGCGTAAACTTTATGGTTTTCTCAGGTTCAGCGGATACATCATAATTCTTCATCTTAAGCATTTCTTTCTTTGAGTATCCGTACATCGAACAGGCAGAATCATTTACATCAAGAATCTCAAAAGTTTCTTTATCAATAAGGAAAAGAGAGTCTCTTTCCGTTTCAAACAGAGTTCTGTATTTCTCTTCATTATCCTTCAGTTCTTTTTCTGCTATAATCCGTTCGGTTATATCTAAGGCAGTAAGAAAACACTGATCCTGTTCTTCGCTTAAAACACCGATAAGATGAGCATTAACAGTTAATCCATCATCACTTAAAAGTGTTACCTCACAGTTCTCTGTCTTTCCGCTTTTAAATGTATTCTCTAAAAAATTACTATAAACCTCTCTTGAATCCACAGAAAGAAATAAAGCAAAATTAGATTTCTTTATTTTCGAACGGTCTTTCCCTATCATTTTGGCACCTAAAAGGTTCAGTCCAAGAATATCTCCTTCTCTGGAAAGTGTGAAATATCCTACAGGTGCAAAATCGTAAAGTTCAACGTATTTATCAGAGATTTCCTCTGCCTTATCTCTTGCAAACATCAATTCTTCATTCTGTAACTCGAGTTCTATCTGGTGCACTTCAAGTTCGTGCAATACTTTCAGATTTTCCTTTTCTGTAAGTTTAGTGACAGTTTCAGCTCGTCTTTCCTTTACAATTTCCTCTGCTTTTTTCCGTAGAGATTCTTCTTTTTTACTCATATTTGTTTATAATAATCTTTGTTGTTGATATTTGGAACGCGGATAAAACGGATTTTCAAACGCTGATTACCGCTGTTCTTTTTCTAATTATAAAACCTTCAAAACTTTACCTAAAAATTGGAACGCGGATAAAACGGATTTTCAAACGCTGATTACCGCTGTTCTTTTTCTAATTATAAATCTTTTAAATATCTTCTTTCACTTTATTTCTTTCAGTTTCTTTCTTGAATTCTCGTATACTTTACGTATAAACTCAGGTTTCTTGCCAAAGTTCAGCAATAAACCAACTTCAATATCTGTACCTCTGAGATAATTTAATAACTGCCATTCAAATTCTTTTACCATACAATCTGCAGCTTTCAGTTCAAGAATAACCACATTATCAACTATCAGGTCAGCATAATACTCACCGACATGATTGCCTTTATAATGTACATTAATTTGCTTCTGAGCTTCAACATGGAAACCATTTGCTTTTAATTCTATGTATAAAGAATTCTGATATACCTTTTCAAGAAAACCATAACCTAATTCATTGTAAACATCGTAGAATACCTTAATTATTCTTTCTGTCAGTTCCTGATGTAATAGATCCATAGTTTATATTTTGTTTCGCAATCTACTTTGTTAGAATTGGAACGCGGATAAAACGGATTTTCAAACGCTGATTACCGCTGTTCTTTTTCTAATTATAAAACCTTCAAATATTTCTCTTTTCATCCTTGTCCCATTCTTTTAATCTCTAACCCTGAAAAATCTTTTCTCTTTTCATCCGCGATACTTGTATCCGCGTCATCCGCGTTCCATTATACCTAAAATTTGGAACGCGGATAAAACGGATTTTCAAACGCTGATTACCGCTGTTCTTTTTCTAATTATAAAACCTTTAAATATTTCTCTTTTCATCCTTGTCCCATTCTTTTAATCTCTAACCCTGAAAAATCTTTTCTCTTTTCATCCGCGATACTTGTATCCGCGTCATCCGCGTTCCAATATTTCATCCGCGTTCCATTAGTCACTTACTAAAGCGACTCCTTCGTCCTTATCTGGCACTGAATCACCTTCACATCAGATACAACATAAACATTGCTTATGAACTCAACGTTTATCTTTTTGCCGTCTGCTGTTTCAAGCGGAAGATTTTCATAACGTACATATTCTTTCTGCTGAAGTTCAAGGAATTTATCCTTGTTTGCTACTATATCTTTGAAGAATCCTATTTCCCATATTGCTTTTTCTATAAACTGCTCCTTCGAATATCCCAGTATCTCTTCCAGATAAGGATTTACATTGGTAATCTTTCCTGTCTCCGCATCAAGCATAAGAATCCCGTCTTTTGAAGATTCAAACAGTCCTCTGTAGCGTGCTTCCGATATTGCCAGAGCTTCATTAGTCTTCTTCACTTCAATTTCAAGCGTCTTGGCAGAACTTATATCACTGAATGTAATCACCAGTCCGTCTATCCTGTCATCCATCGTTCGGTATGGCAGAATCCGCACTGTGAACCATCTCCCGTCGTTTGTAGTAATCGATGTTTCCAGTGAAGACAGTGTTCTCAGTACCTTCCGTGCGTCGCTCTCCATATCCGGGTATTGCAGGTTTGTAACCAGGTCTGTGAAAGGTCTGCCGATATCCGTTTGCCGCAGTTTAATAATATTGATTGTCTGGTCTGTAAACCTTCTGATGTGCAGGTCCCTGTCAAGGAAAAGTGTTGCTATCTCAGTGCTGTTAAGAAGGTTTTTCATATCGTCGTTTGCCTGCAGAAAGTCACTTACTTTGCTCTGCAGTTCTATGTTAACTGTCTGCAGTTCTTCGTTCAGACTCTGCATCTCTTCTTTGGATGTTGTAAGTTCCTCATTAGTTGACTGCAGTTCTTCATTCGTTGACTGCAGTTCCTCGTTGGTTGATTTAAGTTCTTCCTGTGAAGTCTGCATCTCTTCACGTGTCGACTGCAGGTCAGTACGGAAGTGTAAACCTGAAAGTTGAGCCTTTTCCAACTTCGCTCTCAAGGAATAGTTGTCCACTGTTCATTTCCAGGAATTCCTTGCAGATGAGCAAGCCCAGTCCTGCAGATGCTTCACCGTCAGTCCCTTTCCTGTTTGTGTTTACGTCAAGGCGGAAAAGGTTTTCCATTCTTTCCTTATTCATCCCTATGCCGTTATCGCTGACTGAAAGTTCTGCCATATTATCCGCTGTTAACTTTGCAGAGACGGATATTATCCCTCTTTTGCCGGTGAATTTTATGGCGTTTGATAATAGATTCCGGAAAGCAGATTCAATCATATATTTGTCTGCAAAAACCTGTAAATCTCCCTGAATATCTGAACTTATTGTTATTTCTTTTTTAGAAGACATTTCATTCAAAAGAAGAATATTCTCGGAAATAATCTTTTTCAATGAAAACTGTTTAGGGTTAGTTACCGATAAACCTCTTTTCATTTGTGACCACTCCAGCAAATTTTCAAGCAACTGATACAAATTATTTGCAGAGTATTTCATCAGCAGTGCAAGTCTCTGGATGTCATCCAGATTCATTTTTGAGAGTTCGGAAGCAAATATATTAGTTAAACCAAGGAAGCCGTTGAATGGTCCCCGCAGGTCGTGTGCTATTATCGAAAAGAATTTGTCTTTTTCAGAATTGAGTTCAATCAGTTCTTTGTTCATGTTCATTATTTCTTCTTCGGTTTTCTTCTGGTCTGTAATATCCAGATTAGTTCCAATCATATGCAAAGGATTTCCGTTAGCGTCTTGAATAACAGTAGAAATGGCTTTTATATTGCGAACGGTGCCGTCTGGCCAGACCACTCTAAATTCTGACTTGAATTCTTTTTCACCCCGTATTGCCTTTTGAATTTCAGTATCCCCGCGTTCCCTATCTTCGGGATGGAGTCCATTAAGCCATGCTTCATAAGCACCTCCGAAATTCTCTTTCTTGATACCATATAATGAATACATCTCATCTTCCCACGTTAATATATTATTAACAATATCATAGTCCCAGACACCGATTCCGCCTGCTTTAGTTGCAAGTTTTAACCGCGCAGTTGTATTACTCAGGTCATCCTCCATTATTTTCCGTTTGGTGATGTCTGTGTCAGTTCCATTGTATCCTTTTAAATTCCCGCCTTCATCAAGTATTGGAATTCCGTTTGTTGAAACCCTTATTATTTCACCGTTCTTTGTTACTATTTCATTTTCCAGATCACGAAATGCAACTTTCTTTTCGAATACTGCAAATGCAGCTGCCCTGAATGCTTCTCTGTTTTCTTCAGGATGTATATCATAAAAATGTTTCTTGCCAATAATTTCTTCGGGATTATAGCCAATTACTGTCCTGCATACATCGCTCATATATGTGTAAAGTCCGTTCGCATCCACTTCCCAGGTTATCACCCTGCTGTGTTCAGCAAGTGTTTCGAACCTTTTTTCACTTATCCTTAACTTTTCTTCAGTAATTTTTCGCTGAGTGATGTCTTGTTTCAAAGCCATAAATCTGATGATAGTGCCATCGTCGTTTTTTACGGGAGATATTACCGCAGACTCAAAGTACAGTTCGCCGCTTTTCTTTTTGTTCTGAAACTCGCCATGCCAGTTTTTACCTGAAAGAATAGTATCCCATAATTCCTTGTGTACGTGCCCGGGTGTGTATCCGGATTTCAATATCCTGGGATTTTTCCCGATTGCCTCTTCAGGGGTGTATCCAGTTGTTTCAATGAACTTTGGATTTACGAACTCTATATTCCCTTCTGTATCAGTTATAACTGTAGTAACAGGGCTTTGTTCGATTGCTAATGAAAGTGTACGGATTATTGCGTCATCTTTTTTCTTTTTGTCTTCTGATTGTATTCGTTGTATAATTCGTCCAAGACGTTCTGCGAGGTCATTTATTAAATTACGTTCCTCAGTAAGAAACGGACCTTCATCAGCTTCTTTCATCTTCTTCAGGTATAATACATCAATACTTCCTATAACTTCTCCGTTTACCTTAAGCGGTGCAGACTGCTTCCACTCTGTCTCAGCAAAGTTTTCGGTACAATATTCAGCACCGTCGGCAATAATTCTGCAGCAGGTGACTTTAGGATGCTGCCATGCGCCTTTCATGATATTTAATACTTTCCTGCACAGACTTTCAAGGTTTAATGTTTCATTATCGGCTAACTGCGAGAGACCATACAATGCCTGCAGTTCTTTATTTCGTTCATTAAGACGATGTTCAGTTTCTGTGAGCAAATCACGGGAATCTGCTATCAACGCATGAAACTCAAGCTCTTTTTTTGCGATAACTAATTCTGCAGCACGTTTTGCCTTCTCTTCATTCTGGTACTTAAGTTCTTTATTGGCGATAACTAATTCTGCAGCACGCTTTGCTTTCTCTTCATTCTGGAACTTAAGTTCTTTATTTGCGATTACTAATTCTGCAGCACGCTTTGCTTTCTCTTCATTCTGGAACTTAAGTTCTTTATTTGCGATTACTAATTCCTCAGCACGTTTTGCTTTCTCTTCATTCTGATACTTTAGTTCTTTATTTGCGATTACTAATTCCTCGGCACGTTTTGCTTTCTCTTCATTCTGGAACTTGAGTTCGTTATTGGCAGTTTTTAATTCTTCCTGAAGGTATATTTCCCTTCTGGTTAAGAGTATTTCCTGTTCTGCTTTTCTGAGTTCAGAAACATCTATGACTGTAAGCAGGCACTTTTTTCCGCTTTCAGCGGAAATTCCTGTAAGGAAAACATTAATCGGTTCTTTTCCTTCATGCAGCAGTATAACTTCGCAGGAATGTTTGATTTTTCTTTTAAAAATATTATCAAGAAAGAGATTGAATACAGGTTTAGTTCCGGCAGAAACCGATAAATCGAACATGATGTCTTTTAACTGCAGGAAGTTTTTGCCAAGCATATTCTCAGCAGCTAAATTTAATTTTCTGATTTCGCCTTTCCTGGAGAGTGTTACGTATCCAGTCGGTGCAGAATCGTATAATTCAGTATACTTATTCGAAGATATTTCAGACTGCTCTTCTGCCTCAATGAGTTCATTGTTCTGCATTTCAAGCTCAATCTGATGAACTTCCTCTTCATGAATGAGTTTGAGAACATCTGCTTCAGAAGGGACAGGTTTTGCACCTTTAGTTTTCTTCTTCAGAAGTTTCTCTGCTTTTTTGCGCAATGCATCGATTTCCGGTATATCGGGTTTTCTTTTTGACATATCCCCAGTTACTTTGTTTATAATAATTACCCCATTAATATAAGTTGCCTGTAATAAACGACCATTCAGGCACACGAATTCCTACTCCAATTACCACCCCATACTCTAACAGTCTTTGCCACACAAAGTGCTTTGACTGACCGAAAATGACAGTAAACCCTATATTTTCTGCCATGTGTAATGTATTGCTATTATTGTTAATTTAAAAGGGAATTCTGCTGTTTTAAGACGGTAGAGGATTTGCGAATAAATAAAGTTTAATAGAACAGTACACTGATATTTGTGAAAGAACTGAGTATCGCTGATAGAGAGTTTTTCAGGGTTTTGTGTTTAAATATTTATCCACCATTTCATAAAACTCTTTTGCAGAAGATAATTGTTTTACAGCCTGATCTTTAGTAACGACGTAGAAATCATCGTAATCACTGTTAATCCATACGCTGGTAAACCAGAATTATCTTTAATCTCTAACCCTAAAAGTGTTCTTATCTCTAATTCGTTTAATTCGCTTAATTAGCATATATTAATTCTCTTATTCACACGTTGTCATTCCTTTATGCTCTTAAAAGGAATCGCGGAC
>JAPLFJ010000036.1 GCA_026390735.1 Ignavibacteriota bacterium | reverse complement strand
ATTTTAACACTTTTTGTACTTATCTTTTCCGTACACATTTTAGGTCTCCTTTCATTTTTGAGATGCCAATTTTTAAATACTTGAAATTAGTATTTATGCACCGCTAATGGAAGTGAGACCTTTTTCCAATATACCGACACTATGGAGAACTTTATCTTCGTCATGGGATTAAACGGGTTCGGATAGTTTTGTGACAGAGAATATTCTGTTGGGATTTCTGTACTGATGTTTTGAATCCCAACACTAAATCCACCGTTATAAACTTCCCAGGCAGTTAGTGCATATTCTTTCAATTTAGTTACTGAATTAACGTTTGATGTTCCTCTTGCCATTAATTGTGATGCAATTAATGTAACAGTATCATTCGGATTTACAGTATAGTTTTCCGCACCGGAACTCATAATTGACCTATAGTCAAAAGGGACACATACAGGATAAATGGTACCAGTATCTCCGCCGCAGTTGCTGATATATCCTTTATACATTGTCCATCCCGTGTTCGTCTCAGGGTCTCCCGAATATGAAAACTTTGTCGGTATTGGGGGTGAGAAAGTCGGGTTCATTATTCTTGAACTGTCTTTCTTATATCCTTTCATCATTAAATATGCGCCATGAGGTTCACCGTTTGGGTCTGCTTCACAAGGCGGAGGTGCGGCACCTGTACCTATAAAGCGATTAAAAGAAGTAAAACCTTTTGGTGATTTATGAAATATCATTCCGTATGCCGGAGGTGCTACTCCATAAGTTGGCGGTTGTCCAGTGCCGTCGTTGTTATCGGCATTGTAGCAATATCCAAGTTTCAATGTTGTGTCGCAGCCAATGTAATCATCACCTGCATCACCTAAATCTACATCACTTGCGATGCTCAGATAAGTTGAGTTCCAGGCAGAAGTACTTTTATTAATTATAGACCATTTCATAAACTGTATATCTTTTAAGTTGCCTTTGTCGTAGCACCAGGAAGTCCAGGCAACCTGCGACTTAAGCAATGGATTATAAACTCCGCCTCCAAAACCTTCACCCGGATTATGCGAATTTGCAAAACCATCTGTCATACAGATGAAAATAACCTGTGATGCATTTCTAATTCCTATGCTGTCTATTCCATTATCAAACTGATGATTGTTATTTACGTCAATGTATGGTGCTCCGAACGGAACCATCAGAAACCATAAAGCATAATCGGGATTAGTGTTCTCATTATCCCCTCTGCTGATTTTATAAAATTTAAAGTACCCGTTTGTAAAAGCAGTACTGTCTATCATACGTCCGGGGGCATATTCGCCTTTATAAGAAGCAGTTGTTTGTGCTAACTGTCCGTTTACACGGGCACCGATGCATAAACCTGTTGTGAAGACCGCTGTTCTTCCGGAACCTTTAGGCCAGATAAAGCCTGCGGTGTTACCGCTTGTTGTATTCTGATTGAAAATTCCTGTATTCTGATAAACTGCATCTATATTATTTCCGTCGAGATGAACTCTTTGCAGTATAATTTGCGATAGAACATTTCCGCATAAAGCGAAACTCAATAAGCTAACAAGAACAGTGATTTTAGTTTTCATAATTTATTTTACCAATAAAAGTTTCTTTGTTTCTTTGTAATTGCCAGATGTCAACTGATAGAAATAAACTCCGCTTGAAAAAGCCGAGCCGTCGAAAGTAATTTCGTAAGTGCCGGGTTGTAATGGTTCGTTCACGAGTGTCTGGATTTCGCGACCTGTGATATCGTAGACTCGTAATATAGTAGTCCACCCCCCTACCCCCCGCCAGCGGGGGAGATTTGCAACATCAAACTTTATTTTTGTTGTCGGGTTAAATGGGTTTGGGTAGTTTTGTGATAGAGAATAGAGCAAAGGAACTCCTGATGAAACTTGTTTTATTCCGATCGTGAAATTGCTTTCGTAATACAACTGCACGACATCAGCAAGCTGTTTAAGTTTTGTAACAGAATTAAGGTTGCTTGTTCCGCGGGCTACAAGTTGTGCCATCCATATAACAGCAGTATCTCCGCTTGCCACAGTGTAATTTTCTGCACCCATACCAAGTGTAAATCTTTTATCTCTGAATATTTCATTGCTGCTTATATAACCTACTGAATCCCTTCCAAAATTAACAATATAACCTTTTGATGCTGTCCATCCCTGATTAGTCTCCGGATCTCCGTAAAATATCTTTTTAGTCTTTTTATAACTTCCCCAGGGTGTAGGCTGTGTAATATCAAGCCAGCTTGCAGAGTCAGACTTTAATCCCTGCATCATAATGTATGCTTCGTGCGGCATTCCGTTTGGTTCACATTCGTTTGGCGGGTCTGCATTACAATTAACATACCTTGTGAACGAAGTCATATTGTATGTTACACTCGGCGACACACTTTTATTTACAGGACCTTTGAGTATTTTGTATCCTATTGCAGGAGGATTATCACCGTAAGTTAAATCATTATTTGTAGTGTTGTATGCGTATCCCATATTCCTTACAGTATCACATCCGACCCAGTCGTCGCTTGGATTTCCTACATCGGGGTCAGACACAATTGCAAAGTGTGTTCTGTTCCATGCCAGATTTCCTTTATTCAATACTTCAAACTTTGTGAATACCACATCGTTATAACTCGGGTATGAATAAACCCATTTTGTAAGATGAAGTTCTATTCCCATTGTAGGATTTGTAATTCCTCCGCCGTAGCCTTCGCCAGCATTGTGCGAAGATGGATTTATGTCAGTAAGACAAACGAATATTGTCTGTGATGCATTCTTCACTCCGGGTGTATCAATCTGCGGTTCGTAAATTCCGTTGTGATTAACGTCCACATACGGCGCACCGTAAGGCACCATGTTTCCCCAGGTCTGCCAGTCATATTGAGAAGGGCCTAATGCTCTTTCTATTTTATAAATCCTGAATTTGCTGCTGTCAAAATAATACTGTCCGTTCTGTATTGCGCCCGGCAAATATTCACCCTGATACGAGCAGGAAGTCTGTGCAAGCTGACCGTTTATCATACACGATGCAGTAAGCCCTGTTGTAAAAGCCATAAACTTGTTTGAACCGATAGGCCATTCAAAGCCAGCCATATTGCCCGTAAGTTTGTTCTGGTCGAATATTCCACTGAAAGACTGATACGTGCTTAAATTATTTCCGTCAATTTTCCTTTGCCATTTTATGGAATCTATTTCATACTTTAAAATCGTTCCGCTGCCGCCGAGGAAATACGGATAGTTTATATAATATAAATTTGCTGTTACAGGTGTTGGAATCCTTGTCCAGTCTCCATAAGTAAGAACGGTTCCTTCCGAACCTGATACATAATTACTATAGCTATAAAATAAATTATTCGTAACCCCCGTCGTATACTGATTCCAGGTACGGCCTGTGTCATTAGTGTAGCTTAAAACTCCGTTATTGCCGCAAACTGAGAAACTGCTGCTGTATCCGTTAATAAAATTCAGATTCTGCGATGTCGGACTTGTTGTCTGAAACCAGTTTAGGCCTCCGTTAAATGACTTCAGCACGGTTCCGGAATTTCCACAGATTGTAGCGTCTATGCTTCCGTTTACTGTTATGGAATTAAGGTTCTGCGTAGTACCGCTCGGAAGTTGTGTAAAAGCAGACCATGCTGTTCCTGACCACGTTGAATAAAGAATCAGACCCCCGTCTCCCACAAGAAACAATCTGTAAGTAGTGCTGTATGGATAGGCTGCTAAAGAGTTCAGGTTTGCGGATGTGCCTGTGTTTAATTGTGTCCAGTTAGCACCCTGATTTGTGGAGAACAAGAGAGTACCGTTATCACCGCAGCACAGGAAATTGTTGTTGCCCGTAAATACTTTTATGATGCTGTTAAGGTTTGCGTTTGTACCTGTATTCTTTTGCGCCCAGGTAGTCAAACCATCGGACGAATAGAGCATCGTTCCGTTTGAACCGCAGATTAAACCGAAACCTGTTGGAGTAGTGTTTGAGAAGTAAGCATTGTTAAGGTCATTGTTTGTTCCGCTGGGTTTAATAACCCATTTATATCCATACTGCTGAGAATTGGAAACAGTATAAGACATCAGCAATAAAACCAGAAACAGTAATTTTGTTTTCATACTATAAATTACTTAATATCATTGCAAAAAACACTTATGATTATTCATCCCATTCCCGGGGTTACCCCCGGGAATACGGATAAAAGATTATTTCAAAAGCAATAATTTCTTTGTTTCTTTGTAATCACCCGATGCCAGCTGATAGAAATAAACGCCGCTGGTTAAATTACTTCCGTCAAACGTAACTTCATAAGTGCCGGGCTGTAATCTTTCGTTCACGAGTGTCTGCACTTCCCTTCCCATTACGTCATAGACTTTTAATGAAGTATTTCCTGAAACTGACAATTGATAGCGGATAACTGTTGTCGGGTTGAACGGATTTGGATAGTTCTGAGAAAGAGAATAAAAACCCGGTACGAAAGAATTTATTTGTTTAATGCCTACTGTATAGTTAGCAACTATATCAGAGAGTTGTTTAAGTTTTGTTACTGAGTTAACGTTGCTCGTTCCGCGAGCAATCATCTGAGCAACAACTATTGTTTGAGAATCACCGGGATTCATAGTAAAGTTATCTTTTCCAAAACCCAGAAGGTATCTTCTGTCAGTTGGTGCGTTAACCGGATGATACGTCCCTGTATCACCGCCGCAGTTCCAGATAGAACCTTTCAACTCAGTCCATCCTGTATTAGGTTCAGGTTCCCCTGTGTAAATAAATTTCACAGGTCTCGGTGGAGTAAACATCGGATTCATCCATTTAGAACCGTCTTTCTTAAATCCTTTCATAAAATTGTATGCACCCAGGGGCTCTCCGTTAGGGTCTGTTTCACAAGGCGGAGTATAATTTCCATTTCCTGTAAAGTAAATTCCTGCATGTGTACGTATTGTATCAAAAGGTGTTAGTGTTTTATTCACAGGAAACTTCAGTATTCTCATCCCGGTTGCTGGAGGATTTGCTCCGTACGTTGGCGGATTTCCGTTTCCATCCATATTATCACCGTTATACCCTATCCACATATTTCGCACTGAATCACTTGCATAATAATCATCATTTGCATCTCCTAAATCAAAGTCACCTGTTAATGCCATATACACATTGTTCCAGGCAACTGAGCCTCTGTTTATTAAATCATACTTTATAAATTGTACATCTGCAAGCGCTGAATCCGGGTATGTATAAGCAGTGATTTTCAAGTCAGCATTAAGTGGTAATGTACCACCTCCGAAACCCTCTCCGGGAGAGTGACTCGAAGGAAAACCATCTGTAAGTGCCATAAATATTGTCTGTGTTGCATTCCGCATTCCGGGTATGTCTATGCAAGGATCATACTGGCCGTTATTATTCATATCGCGGTATGGTGCACCATAAGGAACAATCATCCCCCAGTTAGCCCAGTCTATGCTGTTGTAGCAATTGTCACCCGCAGAAACTTTCCAGATTTTAT
This sequence comes from Ignavibacteriota bacterium, assembly GCA_026390735.1. Taxonomy (GTDB): domain Bacteria; phylum Bacteroidota; class Ignavibacteria; order Tepidaquicellales; family Tepidaquicellaceae; genus CAIKZJ01. The sequence continues at coordinate 30,103 of JAPLFJ010000036.1, read as the reverse complement.
TTAAAGCAATAGGAATCTGAGGCGTACCGTTAACGAACTGTCCTTTTCTGTACTCACCTTTATATGTACACATTGCCTGACGAAGGTTTCCGTTTACCATAGCAGAAATGCTCAGCCCTGACGTAAACATTGCTGTTCTTCCTGAGCCTTTTGGCCATTCAAAACCAGCAGTATTTCCCGATGTAGTATTCTGATTGAATATACCTGTGTTCTGAAATATTGAACTAATGTTGTTGCCATTAAGCGTTACTCTGTTTACTGTTGAATCGCTCGTCGTACCAGGTAAATAACATTCCAGAATCGTTCCGCTGCTTCCCACAGCAATTGCTTTTGAACCCGAAATAAAAGTCATTGCATTTATGTTCGCCGCAGACCCGACAACCTGCGGAAGCCAGTTTGTTCCACCGTTAGTTGTGTGAAGCATTGTACCATTGTCACCACCAGCCCATACATCATTTGCAGATACTGCATTTACAAACCTTAATGTGTTAGTGGTTCCGCTGACCAGTGATGTCCAGCTTACTCCGCCGTTCGTTGACTTCATTATCTTTCCGCCCGAACCGACAAGTATCAGGTTAGTAGTATCGCCCAGTGAGGCAACTCCGTAAAAATTATTCGTAACTCCAGTACTGTATGGCAGAACCGTTACCGATGGTGGTACAGGCAATGCATAAACCAGCTTTATAAACGTACCGTTATCACCGCATACATAACCACGGTAAATCGATGTAGAAGTACTAAAATTCACGCATCTAAGTGAGTTCGTAGTTCCTGATGCCACTTCACTCCAGTTCGTTCCAAGATTGGTAGACGTGTAAATCTTTCCTCCGTCACAAACTATAATCCTGTAGTTCGGAGAGACATAAGCATTAACAGAATTTATGTTATTAGACGTCGGTGAAGTTACTGTACTCCAGTTCAGCCCGTTGTCTGCAGACTTTAATATAGTCCCAGAGGCTCCTGTAATAAAAGGCGTGGAACCGAAAACCGAGTACAGGTTTACACCTGCAGCCTGTATTGAAGCAGACCAGTTAGCACCTGAATTACCTGAATACAATACCGTACCGGAATTTCCCGATACAATAAGTGAATTTGAAAAATATATCGAATTCAGGTTTGCTGTCACGGGGCTGCTGACAGGATTCCATTGATAATAAACTAACTGTGATTTCACTTCTGCCGTAAGAAAGATGAAAACCGCGATAAGAACGATTAACTTTTTCATAATGCAATAATTTATATTTTTATACTAATCACAAAATTATATGTGATTATTGAATAATAATTTATATTATTTTTCTCAACATTCATACTATTTTATCAACTTTATCCTCTTCATCACACTGTATCAATTCCCTCACCATCAAAGAATCCCCTCCTTGGAGGGGTGTCTGTCTGCTTCAGCAGACAGACGGGGTGGGTACCTTTTATTTTATTAACAACATCCTTTTCGTTTCACTATAACCCTCCGTCCCCATCTTATAAAAATACACCCCGCTTGTCAAACCACTCATACCTGCATCAAACTTCACCTCATAACTCCCTGCCTGCAATTTTTCGCTTACCAGTGTTTGCACTTCCCGACCCATTACGTCGTATACTTTTAAAGATACATTACTGACAACTGGCAACTGACAACGGATAACGGTTGAAGGATTAAACGGATTAGGATAGTTCTGACTGAGTGAATATGATGACGGAACAACTTCTGATATTTTCTGAATACCTATTAAATCCTGATAAGAACGTTTCCAGATATTACTTGAATAAGTCCCTGCATAAACATAGTCATTCGTAATATACAGATACGTAAAATTCGGTACAGTGTAACCAAAACCCTGATTCTTTGTAATCCAGTTCTGCCCGGCATTTGTGGAATGGTAAATACATCCGTAAGAATCGTTTGCAGTAGCAAAAATGTGACCTCCTTGTGAAGCAATACTTCTGATTACTAAATGCATTATACCGCTGTTAGCTTCTGTCCAGCTTGCTCCGTTATTAGTGGTCTTGTACATAGCTCCACCGTAATTTGTCCCTGCAAAAATATCAGTCCCAAGCACTCCGAGTGTATTAATGTTCAGAGTTGTAAGCCCGCTGCTGCAGTTAATCCAGTTAAATCCGTTATCTGTCGATTTATACACACCGTTCCCAAATGTCCCTGCAAAAAGTACGCTTCCGGATTTGACAAACGACATTGGTGTAACCCCCGTGAGGTTTGACAGAATCCAGTTAGCTCCGTTATTAGTGGAGTAATAAGCACCTGATGAATTACCCGCGTAGACATATGAGGCAGAAGCAAACAATGAATTTAATCCTGAAGATAATCCGCTGTTTGCCAAAGTCCAGTTTGCACCAAGGTTTGTTGATAAATATACTTCCGGAGTATTTCCTGTAGACGATACGAACAAATTATTTGCGGAGGCAGTAATGCAATATGTGTATAAAGTTGGAAGTCCGTTGTTTACCGATGTCCAGTTAACACCTCCATTGCCTGAAGTCAAAACACCATATCCCATAGAGGTAATAAAAATATTATTATTAATGCTGGTTATTCCATTAATCCTGCTCACAGGTGAATTCATATTCAACCACTGTGCATTTACGCTCATTGCTGTGAGCATCAATAAAATTACAATCAGTTTTTTCATAATTACTAATTTCGTTTTTTAAAATTATTAATCATCATATATCGGACTGTACAACCCTGAAAGTCACAAAACACTCATATTAATATACTGCGTTGCCTTTGAGCCAATACCTGATTCCATTCGGTTCCATTTGCGCCAGAATTTTCTTTTTAGTATAAATTTCCCCGAACCAGTATGTGGAATCCACACCCGCTTCTTTTAATCCTTTTCCAAAAGGTTCCAGCACAGGGAATACAATATCCCCTGATTCAGTGTATATTATTTTGCTTTCAATCCAGTCGAATTTCCCGTCAGGCGGTGGCCTTAAAGAACTATTATTAAACCTGTCAAGTTTTAACATCGTTATCAGTGGAACAGAATATCCGGGTATCATTTCATAAAAATTGTTCCCGTAATAATCAATGCTGTAAAACATCAGATTTATTGAAGATGCCCTTAATATATTTCCGTATGGTAGCCTGTAAACATTTTTCATTTTCAGATTCCAGGCAACAGGTGTTGTCAGAGGGTCTGGAGTGTCAATCTTAAACAGTTTAAGTATTAATGTATCGTTACTGCCTGACAGATTCCTTCCTTGCCCGTATATTTTATTCGAAAGAGTTTTATAAACCACACCTGCGTAATAATTTTCAGGAACATTTATTTTCAGACCTATAAAACCCGCCTGCGGATTAATGTAATACTGAGAAGTATCCAGTATTTTAAAATAACCTGAAAATTTTTCCCCGAAGACTGGTTCAGTATTAATGAATGAAGTATCATACCCCGAAACTGGACGTTCTCCAAGCATTAACCATCCAACACAAAGCCTTTTATAGGATTCAGTAACATTGCACTGTACCCATACTTCAACATCTTTATTGCCCGTGGAAATTGTATTTTCTGAGACATAACTTGTGACAGAGTCATTGTAAACCTCAGTGAAGGAGCGTCTGTAAAGAGTATCAAGGAAATAATGGCTTTCGGAATAATCCCAGGCAAGAAGCTGGAAGTTATCATGTGTATTCTGAGTATTATTAATAACCGCGTTCTCACAAGAAGAAAATGTGATGGAAAGTGTCACAATACCTATTAAGACTAAAACGATTTTAATTGTTTTCATTTACAATATATTTTATGCGTTTTTGGGGCTTAGTCTTTGTATGCCTCTATAATGTTTTTATTTATTTTATTAAATTTCGGTATTCTGCATTAAAGATACAAGATGAAAATGGAAGGTATCAACGCCATAAAAAAAGCGGCTGAACATTTCTGAACAGCCGCTTCCAACCAAGGGAGTTAATGCTTATAATCTCCGGAACCATTCCCCACATTCGGCTCTGCATCTTCCCGGGTTACCCTTTACTTAATCATATATTCAGAAGAACTTTTCCCCTTAGTTCTTCTTTCCCTAATTGCCCTTTACTTATTAAAAGCAATAATTATGTATAACTGGAAAGCCGGCTACCCTAACCGGCTTTCCGGTTTAAATCTTATTTTATTAATGTCATTTTCTTTACGTCTGAATAACTTCCTGCTGATATTTTGTAGAAGTATATTCCACTGGAAAGTTTTGAACCGTCGAAAGCAACCGAATGGAAACCTGCGTTCATCTTTTGATTCACTAAAGTTGCAACTTCTTTACCCGTTATGTCGAACACTTTAAGCATCACGTTTCCTGCAAAACTCTCAGGCAGTGAGAACTTAATGTTAGTTGTCGGGTTGAACGGATTCGGATAGTTCTGTGTTAATTCAAACTTTATTGCTGTAACTGCTCCGCCATCTTCCATCGATGCAAGCGGACTGAATGGTGCTGCTCCGATAATCGGGAAGTCTATGTATGAGTTTGAACTTAAGTACATAGTGTTTGTAAAGTTTGTCATTACAGGCAGAACAAACGGATTTGTGTTAAGGAAAGCATAATTCCAGCGCTGGTCAAGGTTAGTCATAATAACTCTTATCTTGCTTCCTGCTGAGAAAATATGTGCGTGTGAATTTCCTTTTATTGTAACCTGTTTGCGTGAATTTACTGTTGCTTTTCTGTCAGTATAGTTGATTGTTGATACAAGTTTTGCAACACCTGTGCTGCTGACTTCATATATCTGGTAGTTCATCTGCGAAACTATTGCATTCGACATATAATCAAGTTTCAGGTTCGGTGTTCCGAACATTTTCATACTTGTCGGAAGAACATTCGATTCAAATATTGTTGAGTCTTTCTTAAAGTTTGTTGTAAATCTTGAGCCCTTGAATTCATCCGCAACTATCTGAGTCATCGTGTACGAACCTTTAATAGTATTCGTTAAAGTATTCGTCTGGGACTGATTTGAGTTGACTGTCTTAAGCAGTTTCTTGTTTGTGTTGAAATAAAGTCTCATCGTAGTTGACCCTGCCGGTGGAAATACGGCTGAACTGTCGTGTTTAAAAGACCACATATTTCCGTTTACAGGGAAAGTCGTGGACGCATAGTGAAACTTCGGACGTGTAAGCAGATTACCAAGGTCCGGATAATATGTACTTGGGAACAGCCAGTATAAGAACCATTCATTAAAGAAATTCATATGCCAGGTATCTTCCGTAGGTGATGTATCGCCGCCGTGACCCGTAACTGCTCCGAAATAATAACGTGAAGGAGCTGTCATTAAAGGAATGCCGTTAATGTTTCCAAGGCAATTGAAGAACATATCCTGCCATGAATTTTCAAGAACGATAGGAACTTTGTTATTTGCTACAATTGTATTAAAATCTCTGTTTAAAGGAAGATACTTTGCAAGAGAATCCCATTTATCTCTTGAATTAGAATAAACCCATGTTGACATTCTGTCGACCTGTGCATTGTACCTTGCAGTGTCAGGTGTATATTCAATTGTCCATAATAAAGACATCTTAATCGAACCGTTTTCAATCCAGCTTGAAGCGAATTCAGGAGAAGCGACTGCTGAAATGATTGCACGAACATTCATTCCCATGCTTGCTGCCATATAAGGAAGCATTCCTCCCTGTGAACCGCCCATTATCAATACGTTTGCTGTGTCACCGCCTGTAACAGGTTTATCTTTCTTTACATAATTTACAAATTCAATTAAATCCTGTGCTTCAGTTCTGCTGATAAGGTTTGAAAGACCGCCTGAATTTCCCTGACCGCGGACACTGAAGGTATAGACTACATAACCATAATTTGCCTGCGCCTGCGCAAAGTTTTCAAGAGTTTCTTTTCTGTCACCGTAGCCGTGTACCATAATCACGACCGGATATCCGTTTGGTAAGTACGGGTTTGCTACGTTAGGATAAAACTTTGAAGCATCAAGTTGGACGCTATCCCTTAATTTAAGGAAGAAGTCCTGCTTGATTGTGCTCAAAGGATTGTCCCTGACCACATTATGTTTCGCATCGAGAATCTGTATCAGATTCGGCAACTGCGGCATTCTGTAACTTTCGGTTCTGCTGTGCTTCACAAAATCCTGTGCAAAGGTTGAACCAACAAAGGACGCAACCAGCAAAGCAGCAATAATGAAAGTGTAGATTTTAATTTTGCTTTTCATCAATTAATATGTTTTGTTTTTAAAGTATTTTTTTAATAATTCATAGATTTTTACACTCGTGTCACCATACCCGAATGTATAATCAAATTCCTTTTCAACGTTGTTCCTGTAATATTCAGCGTAATCTATAAAACCTGACACCTCATTATAATCAAAGTTTAATAACTTTGCGTTCTTATCCAGACATTCCGGTCTTTCGGTTACTTTTCTCATTATTCCGCAAGGAATGTTAAAGAAAAGTGTTTCTTCCTGCAGGCCACCTGAATCAGAAATCACTGTGTGTGCATTCCTGACCATTCCAAGCATCTGGAAATAATCATTCACGGGATCGCTGATAACCAGGTTCTCGTGTGTTCCGCCCTCAAGACCCGCGGCAAAACTTTTTCTGATTGCGGGATTAGGATGAAGAAGATGTACAATCTTCCTTCCTGTTTTGTTTTCTTTCAATAACCTGTTCAATATTGAAGAATACTCTTCTACTTTATCCCAGTTTTCCCTTCTGTGTAAAGTACTTAATATATAATCCTTTTCAGGATATTCTGTAATCTTGTTTTCGTTCAGTAATGTTACTATTGCATCGTTGATTGTATTACCAACGATAAAACACTTGTCTTTGCTGATTCCCTCTCTGAGCAGATTGCCGTGACTGATTTCTGTCGGACAAAAGTTCAAACTCGATACTCTGCCGATAGATTCCCTGAAGAATTCTTCCGGGAACGGATTCAACTGATCGAAAGTCCTTAACCCTGCTTCCACGTGAAACACAGGAATCTGGTTCAGGAAACCCCATACTGCACCTGTGTATGCAGAAGCTGTATCCCCCTGGACTACAACACCTGAAATATCAGATGCCTTCAGTCCTGATTCTGCTTTAACGAACTGTCTGTTTAAATCCTGCAATAAATGGGCTACGAATAGTTCAAGGTCTGCGCCTCTGTTCGGAATTTCTTCTGCCGTCATATCAAACTTTAAATCGAGGTATGAGAGTATATCACCTGAAATTGTCTGCTGTGCTGAATTGAACAATATCGGATTAAACTCATCTGACTTTTTCAATTCACGGTATAAAACGAACAGTTTTATTATCTCCGGTCTTGTTCCTAACACGATTAATATGTTCTTCTTATTCGCCATTTATATGTTATTGTTACCTTTATTTATAAAATTTTAAAAACTTTGTTTTATTCTTACATGTTAATAATGAGCCGTAGAATCCCAGACCGCTTTTGTTTTTGATTTGGTATTCTTGTAAACGTTTACCGACCTTGCGATAGCAAAGAAGTTGATAATAGTATCGAGCGGAAGCCTGAAGATACTGAAGAACGCATACTTAAAGCCGTACCAGTTGTATGTAAAAACAAACCTGTGCGATAATCTTGAAATCATAAAGAACAGATTTGCAATCATTAACCACCATAATACAGAACTGTGTCCTACGAGCGATGTTACGTGAGGCCAGTTTAATACTTTGGCAGCAATCGAATAAAGGAAATACATTATCACAACGTTTGAAAGGAATGCACTTACAAAACTGAAAATAGATTTTCTGTCCCTGAATAGGAAGTACTTCGTTGAAGTGTTCCCTGCCCATTTGTGGGCTTTCCAGTTCTGGAATACGATACCTGCTACCCATCTTGACCTTTGTTTAACCGATGACCAGAAAGTATTAGGGAAGAATTCTGCTGTTGCGATTCTCGATGCTTCATCATCTTTATCAAGTTTAACGTTGAAGAATCCTGTTTTAAAACCAAGCTGATAGAATCTGAAACCAAGTTCATAATCCTCAGTAAGGTTGGCATCGTTGAACAAACCTTCTTTTTTCTCTTTCGGACGGAGAGTTATGGCTCCGTGCGGCACTGCTTTTAACTGCGGCTTTTCATCGTCTAACTTTTCTTCAATATTCTTTAATCTGCCTTCAACGGCGGATGAACTCACAACCTTCTGGTCTGTGTATAAAGAAGAAATACTGCTCTTTATATCCTTTATCTGTTCATCAATTCTTTCTAATTTATCCTTAACAACATTTTCTTTTACTTCGGGCTTTGCTGTCTCTTCGTAGAAACTGTCAAAAAGTTTCTTGTGTAAATCATTATCCCTGGATTCAATCTTATCTTCAAGTTTCTTTACTGCATCATTTACTTTATCATCAAATTTCTTATCTGTAGCTGTAAGGTCATCAGAGGTGGACAAACTGTTTAAATTACTTATCTTTTCCTCAAGTTCGTCGAGTGTTTTTGAAAGACTTTCCTGATGAGCATGATCTTCTGCTGCCTGGCTGATACTTCCGACAAGTGCTTCCTTTTTAACTTCTGCCTTTACCTTTAATTCAGGAGAAGTTGTCTTTAAATCAGTTGAAAACTGTTTAATGTTTTCATTAACACCTTCGAGTTTTTCTCTCAGATTGAAAGCACCTTCCTTAGTTTCAGTATTAACATTAAGGAACTCAGGAATTTTATTCTCGTAAAGATTACGAATCCTGTTTTCTATTTCCTTTATCTTATCATCGATAGACTGTGAATTATTCAGGTTACCCTTTGAATAATCATCTTTATCGTGAAAGACATCCTGGTTTTCTGCTGAACTCATATAATTAATTTACCCTTTCTGATTTAAACTTTTATTGAACCGGTTTCTTAAACTTGGCAACGTCATCCCTTGCTTCATCTATATTATCATAATTCGAAATGTTTACGCGGTAAACAGTCTCGTTATTTATAATGACCGGCTGTACACGGATTTCTTTGTTTCTGAATATCCCTGTACTTTTTAAAACTTCAACTCTGTTCTTTGCTGACAATTCGGAAATCCAGGTGGACTCCTGTATTGTAAATTCCTTTTCCTTGTTCTTTGAATAGAAGACATTATACTTCTTGTCGGAGAAACCATTGCTTAAACTTATTATACCGTCTTTAATCTCTTTCGAATTTGCTAATTCGTTCTTATTAATAATTCCGTTTTTATCGTTATTCTTGGCATTAGCATCACTTGGTGCAAAACTTATCTTTTCAATTATATCGGTTGTTGTTATTGCATTCTGCTGTGCATCAGTCTGACCTGCGTACACAAGGAAAGAAATCCATCCGAGTACCATAGCAAGGAACATGAAAGTATAGCCTTTTACCGAATCCGGTACCCTCTTACCGCCCTGAAGCTGATAGTCGTTCAGACTTGAGAACGGATCGTCGTGATAACTTGTCTCGTTTACGTTGATGCTTCCTTTTATTCTTTCATCGTTGTAGAAAGATAAATCTTCCTCGCTGAATTTAACTTCAGTTTTTTCGATATTTGCTTTTTCTGTATCTTCTGTGTGGAACGGATCATCAACACTAAATTTATTTACTTTTGCCATTTCAACATCATAGTTATACTTCTCAAGATAATTGAATGTTTTCCTGTGGAATCCCATTCCTGTACCTGCGAAAGGAATAAAAGTACCCATCGCCTGGCGTACGATCATATCTTTTGTATGCACTTCTGCGAACGCATCACAATAAGTTCTGTGGAATAATTTGCCAAGTTTGCTCTTAATAGGTATAACAGGTATCTGAACTGCATGATATCCTTTATAACCGAGTAAGAAATTGTACAACTTCAGTGAGTTCGGATGGATAAAATCTTCCGCATCATGAACAAGTATAATGTCAAAAACTCCGTAATGCTTTTCGTACTCAATTAACCCTGCATACAGTGTGTTTAAATTATCTGCCTTTGTTGTAGGACCGTCAAGGTTGTTGATACAAGGTATAATTCTCGGTTCTTTCTTTGAGAGTTCCTGAACGACTCTGATTGTTTCAGGGTCATTAGGATAGCATCCTATAAAAAACCTGTAGTTAGCATAGTTTAAATTTCTCACCGCATAACTGAGTGTTCTTCCGATTACTGAAGATTCATTCCACGCTCCAAGAAAAATAGCAATTGGTTTCTCGGGTTTATCGAACATTTCCGAAAAATCAGGCAGTTTCTTCTTGTATTTTCTTCTCTGCAGCCAGTATAACAAATCGAGGTACAAATCATCTATTCCGCTGATGAACAGCATTATTGCGGTAATCCAGAGTAATATTTGGAAAATGTCGTAAATCATAATTTTGCGTTGTAATAAATTAAGAATCCCGCCCTTACAGTGAATATAGTCTTCATATCTCCTGAGAAATATTCACCGGTCGAACCGATTACAAAATTCCTGTTTAAACCTTCGAGAAAGAATACCGGAAAGTTAGTCAGGTTTGGTTTAAATGCAATACCTGCACCAAGGTCGACATAGTTATTATAATCAAGTTTCTTTGTATCGAGAGCAAATTCCTGCTTAATGTAAAACTCTATGTAAGAATATCCTCCTGTAAGGTATCTTAAAACTTCTTTTGTCAGCAGGTCGCCGAATACGTTCCTGAATTTATAGTCATAAAGTCCTGAAGAATAAATATCGAAATAGAAATTTTCTGTTTTATTTGTTTTTCTGTCTTTATAAAAGGATGCTTCTCCGAGCCTAGTTCCCATTGAAAGAATAGGTTTAAAGCTCAAACTGTTTCTCTTAAAATCTATTTCCCTTACGTAACCGACTCTTAATTCAAAATTCATCCAGTCAGTTATATTAAACTTTGTAAAACCGCCGATATCAAAGAATCTGTCATTAAGTATATAATCAGGTTTCGATTTTGAATCAAGGTACGTCTCCATATAAGGCCCCATATAAATGCCTTTTGCGACTCTTACGTTAATGTGAGTCAGTAAATTTGCGACGTAGTTTTCGTAATATGAATCATAGAAATTGTAGAAGTAAAGGTCGAATGAAGTTACAGAGTTCTTTATCATTAAATCCTTCATGTAATGCATCGATGTTCTTGCCTTGTCAATCTCGTCGGGGTTTGTTGAATAGTCTGCAACGTACTCAAAACTCCTGTAAGAGTTTGCATATTTTTTAACTCCATCGTATAAATAACCCAGCTGCATATGAATCTTTGTATCTTTAGGGTTTGTTTTAAGATAAGTGTTAAAAACTGAAATGGCTTCGTTGTACTGCTTGCTGTTAATGTAATTATAACCTTTATTTAGTAAATCATAAGAGTTACTCTGAGGGATAGTGTCTCGAATAATTACTTCATTGGTGTAACCCTTTGAGAGACTTATTGAAGATTTGCTTTCGTTATCAATATTTTTTAGTGATAGATTTTCCTGTGCATTCAGGACTGATGTCAATGATATAAATACAATAACTAATACAGCTGTATGTAGAACATACTTTATCAACTTTTACCCTTTCTATTTTAAACTTACTAATACTATTACAATTATTGTGCCAAAGTAGTTCATTTTGTTCATAAAATATAATATACTGATATTTCAATTAATTACATGACGGTTAATGAAGAGATTAAATATTTCATTCACTAATATTCCAGGTTTTAAATAGTGTATTAACTATGTTTTTAACGCTTATACTATGATTCGTCGTCTTGTCTATTTATCGCTTATATACTAATAACAGAAGTCGGTCGCAGTTGGTCTTTTGTGCAGTAGATATTTTAAGTACATATTTCAAATTTGTATACTATAATAATCTTTTAATTCCCGTTCCTTCCGGAAAGTAAACATAGTCATTATTTAAGAAGTTTTTATACTATGCAGTTTAAAGTGATGGATGCTGTTTTAATCAATTTTTAAAGTATTATTTATGGCATGCTATTTGATATTAAATAAGTAATTAAATTAATGGGGTAAGGGTGAACAAGGCAAATTTAACAAAACTAATGCTTACGGAGTTTTATAATTTAAGTCAGTCTGATATTGATATTCAGATTAACAGGAATTATGATACTTTAAAAGAAATGGGTATTATTCCTGAGGCAGAAAGTTTTTCAAAGGGAAATGATCTTGAGGAAATGATTCAGAGGTTTTATGTTTCACTGTCTGATTATCTATCCAGGAACACAGGCTCCGATTATACCTGCAATAATTCAAATTATTCCAGTTTCAATTCTTTCAAAAGGAACTACCTGAAATTTCTCAAATATAATGAGCAACCAATGAATAAAGTTACTACTTAAAATTCTTTATGAATGGCGTGCTCAGATAGAAGACAGTATTTTAAGCGAGTTTAAAATCCTCGGACCCGGTCTCGTGAATATGCTCTCATCAAGTATGAAATACTTTCTTCCCAGAACTGATTTCAATTTCCCGAATTTACTTTCAACCTCATCCTTCACTAATTTCCTGCTGTCTGCTGTAGAATCTGCGAACACAAAAAGATATTCAGGGTCTTTAACGAATATATCTTCTTCCATTATTGATGGATAGTCAAGTTTCTCATCTTTGTATATATTTTCATAACCTGATTTACTGAATACATCACTCAGGAATGTTGTTCCGTTGTATGATATCAAGGGCTTCAGGGAAAGAAACCCTGCATAAGATTTAACAGGTTTCGATTTAACGTATTTATTTATCTCATTACTGAAATCGATAATAATACCATCCCCCTTTTGTGTCTTAAAAATCCTGTTAAGTGTTTCCAGGGCAGAAACAACTCCGTCAATACTTCTCGGGTTCAGCACAAACACCCTGTATCCGAGGTCTATAAGAGATTTATACGTAACCTGTGAATTTCCTTCTATGGTAAGGAATATCAGGTCAGGGTTTAATTTTGTTATTATTTCAAGATTAGGGTCGAGCATTCCGCCTACAACAGTCTTGTTCTTTGCCTGCACGGGATAATCGCAGTATTTTGTAACACCGACAAGGTTAGTATCTGCCTGAATAAAATAAATCGATTCTGTAATACTCGGCGCTAACGATATAACACGTTTCGGAACTTCTTTAAACACAAAACTTTTGCCTAAGTCATCCTTTAAGTTTATTTCATCTTTAACCGTTTTATTTGTACAGGAATATAATCCGAGCAAAAGAACAAATATAAAAAGTTTTCTCATGTCTTCAGTTTCTTCTTCTTTGCTGCAGGAAACAGAATATTATTAAGAATAAGTCTGTATCCGGGAGAATCAGGATGTCTGTTCAGGTCTGTTGCGGGAGCACCAACAAGGTGCGCATAATCTTCAGGGTCGTGTCCTCCGAAGAATGTAAAAGTTCCCTTTCCGTAATTTCCGTGAATGTATTTCACAAGCGGCAGTCCTTCATTCATTCCCATTACAATCACACTGCTCTTTAGAAATTCTTTTCTGAATCCGCTAGTCTGTCCCATAAATCCAGATACGAGTGCAGTGTGGCACTGCGTAAGCATACTCGGCACAGGGTCAAGTTTCGCAGAAAATTCTATCAGTTTAAAATAATCGCTGTACTGCCCTATCGATAATAAATCCTGAGTAATATCAATAGTCGAATACCTGTACACATAAGGGTTAAGTTCTATCTTAAAGTTTTCGAGGGCAAGGCATTCCGAATAATCAAGTTTGCTGTTTGCATCAGGGTCGAACGGGTCGCCGTCATACATAACATCACAGATATCAGTATTCTGACAGGCGAGTGCAATGTCATAAGTATCAGTCGCACTGCACATAGTGAAAAGAAAACCGCCGTTAGACACATATTCTTTAAGTTTCTGTACGACTGCAAGTTTCAGTTTTGAGACTTTTCCGAATCCCATCTTCCTCGCCATCTCTTCATTCGTGGCTTTCTGAGTAATGTACCAGGCAGATGCACCGTAGTTAGCAAAGAACTTTCCGTACTGGCCGGTAAAATCTTCGTGGTGCAGATGTATCCAGTCAACTCCTTTTAACTTTCCCGTCAGTACTTCCTCATCCCACATTTTCTGGTATGGTATTTCCGCATAATCAAGTACAAGCTGCACTGCGTCATCCCATGGCAATGCATTCGGCGGAACGTACACTGCAATCTTCGCAACTTTCTCAAGCCTTACAAGATCCATATTATTGTTATCATCTTTGACGTCCGCATAAACCTTTGCAGTCTCAGTCCCGTCCAGCAGGTCATAAGTAACATCCTTAGCCTTGCATTCTTCTTCAAGTTTAGAAGAATAGTCAAACATAAAGGAACCTCCGCGGTAATTCAGAAGCCAGTCAAGTTCTCTGCCTTCAAGCAGATGCCTGTAAGCAATACCGTATGCTTTCAGGTGATTGCTCTGTCCGGAAGACTCCATTGGTATCAGTAATTTTGTCTGAGAAAAAGCAAAGCCATTTATACAGAAAAATATCAGTACTATTTTTAATGTTTTAAAATTCATATAATCAAATTAATTTACAATAAGTAAATCTTCAATGTTAATACGTACGATATTTGGAAAAAGATAAATTATACATTCTCGCGTTTGAATCGTCCTGCGATGAAACATCGGTAGCTGTTCTGCAGGATGACAAAGTCATTTCTAACGTTATTCTTTCTCAGGAATACCACACTGCGTTCGGAGGAGTGGTTCCCGAGATAGCCTCGCGTGAGCATTTACGCAAGATAGTTGAAATGACTGATGCATCGCTTAAGAAAGCAAACATTGAGATGAAGGATATAGATTTAGTTGCGGCAACTTCCGAACCGGGATTAATAGGTGCAATACTTATAGGACTGAGTTTTGCAAAATCACTTGCTGCCACACTGAATAAACCTTTTATTCCCGTTAATCATATTCAAGCTCATCTGTATTCAGCGTTTATAAACGATACTCAGCCTGAATTTCCTTTTATAGCTCTGATTGTTTCGGGCGGCCATACTTTATTAATTCTCGTAGAAGATTTCTTTAAGCATAAAATACTCGGGACGACGATAGATGATGCAGTCGGAGAAGCATTCGATAAAGTTGCTAAGATGATGGGGCTTGGTTATCCAGGCGGACCGTTGATTGATAAGTATGCAAAAGACGGTGATATTAATTTTCACGAATTCCCTATCTCTGTGATTAAGAACTCAAAATATAATTTTTCCTTTTCAGGAATTAAGACTTCCGTATTGTATTATTTAAGGGACTCCAATTTTCAGGCAAACAGGAATGACAAACTGATTTCCGATATTTCTGCTTCATTCCAGCACGCTGCAATAAAAACTCTATACTCAAAAGTAAGGAAAGCAGCAAAAGAATTTAAAGTGAAAGACATAGCAATATCAGGAGGTGTTTCGGCAAACTCATATTTAAATCAGATGTTTAAAACACTTGAGAAAGATAGATACAGAATACACATTCCTGAACTGATATACACAACGGATAATGCTGCAATGATAGGCATCACGGCATACTACAAATACTTAGCGTCTAAAGACAAGGATTATTTTTCTAAAGAGTCGCTGTCTGTTAAGGCAAGACCCCGTCTGGACTTTACAAATTTCTAATCCCCTTTTCTGCGCATTTTCCTTTTACCGTATTTTCCGAACCCCAGGTAAACGAAAACTGCAACAACCAGGTGAATCCAGAACCACGGATTCGCAGTACCAAGATTGTCAGCAACATAAATCAATACCAGTACACGGGGCAGGAACACGGTTAACAGTGCATCGCCGATGAACGGCATATTGTTAGCCGGAACCTGATGCAGGAAGTAATAAACAATCAATACTGTTCTCGGGAGGAACAGACTCACTACCAGAAATATTGTATCCATAATATGAATTTAAATTAACCTTGAAACCTCTGTATATCTTAACTAATTTTGAACAGTAATTCAATACAGAATAATATTCGTTGTATATCATATTAAACGGAAAACTTAAAATAAAGTTATGGACATTATAACACTTCTTGAAAGAAATCTCGACGCTGTTGTAGATAATTCATGCAGACAAATCTGTGAAGTAAAACTTAAGGGCTATGCCAAATCAGGCGCAACAATGACAAAACAGAAACTGACAAGCCTTTACAAGAAAGTTATTGAATGCGCGAAGAACAAGGAGCTTATCCCGATGCTTCACTACACCGAGAAGATAGCAAAGGAAAGATATGCCAGCGGTTACGACCTTCACGAAGTTCAGACTGCAATAAATTCACTCGAAGAAAATATCTGGCAGTTGATTTTCAAAAATATTAAACCCGTTAAACTTGCTGAATCTCTTGGTCTCGTTAGTTCGATTCTCGGAGCAGGCAAAGACAACCTTGCACGCAACTATGTTGCTCTCGCAACAAAAACAAAAGTTTCAACTATAAACCTCCAGAGTCTGCTGAGCGGCAGCGAAAGCATTGCAGACAACGGATAAGATTATTTAACCCGTATGGTACCGGATTTATTCCGGTACCAATACTCCGATTAAATACTTTCCCTGAATATTTATCTGATTTCAATGTATCTTTTATTTCAATTTCACGTATTTTATATTAAATAACATTTTTCATAATTTAACGGAGAAGTCTAAATGAGAAAATTATCATTTACATTATTACTTTTTATCATTTCATTCGGAGTATTATTTGCTCAGGTGAATAAAAACAGAACCATATCCAGTGCATTCGATGACGGAAAAGTTCCTTTCGGACATATACTGAAATATGGAATAACCATACTTGAAAATTATCCAGGTTCAATACCAGGAACGTCAAGTTTCTGGGATTACCAGACAAACGGAGCAAGTTTAAATGGTTTGTACGTAAGAAACGATACAGTAATAGTTGCATATCCGACTGTCGACTCTACTGATGCTTTAGGAACAACTTCGAGAGTCGCATATTATATTTACAGTGCTGACGCCGGATTAACATGGAGCGAGCCTCTTCAGGTGCAGGGTTTACCTTTGAGAAGCGGTTATCCGGAGATCTATCTTTTCGAGAACAGCGGTCTTGCAAGTGTTATTATTTCCGGAAGGAAATACAATGCATCAGGTTCACGTGGTGGTGTATGGACAGATGCAAGTTTTGGTTTAGGTTCAATTTCAGGAATGAACGTTCCTGATCCGGGAAGAGATTATTTCGGATATTATCTCGGAAACAATGTATACGGTGGTGTCTACAGTTCACCCAACACAGCGGCAACGAGTGATAGTTTGATTTTTATAAAGTTTAACGCATCGTCAAACTCATTTTCCGGTAAGACTACTGTAACCGAGCCTTTCAGCAGTATTAATTCAAATGTACGTTATCGTTTTGCTGCAAACTCTGCAGGTACAAACCTTATTACAATGTGGTATGACAATGCACCAGCAGCATATTCGATGAGATACAAAACTTCAACAAACGGCGGTACAACATGGGGAACTGCAGGAACGTTACAAACAGCATTTGGTTTTGGCGGTGTAGTTAATGGCGACACATGCAGTCCATGGTTTGGTATTGATGTTGCATTTAAACCAAACACGACAAGCTGGGGTGCAGTATGGAGTACATTGTATCCAACGGCAACAGGACAAACTTCGGGTGATGCACAGGGTTGTAAGATTCTATTTTCATCTCCAGGCATTAACGGCGGACTTCCGGTTGAAGTTGCAGGTAAATCAAATATGACTATTATCTCTAATCCGACATTATTTGCAAACAGACTGGCTTTGCAGGTTGGTTCAACGCCTCTTTCACATCCGTCTATAGCATACTCAGGTAATGGCGCAAGAATACTCGTTACATTCTCAGCTTTCCAGCCGGGAGACAGTCTTGATGGATTTACATTCCAGGATATTTATTATACATATTCGGATAACGGTGGTTCAACATGGGCAACACCTGTGAACTTAACCAACACTCCTACATGGGATGAAATGTATCCTGAACTTTCTGAGACAGGAAATACAGTTACATCATTCAAGGTTAAATTCCAGGCAACCCGCGGACCGGGCTCTTCTTCATTCACAGATAATGCACCTGTTTACAGAGTTTACAATATTTACAAAGCATTCAATATAGTTGGGATAGAAAACATCGGTTCAAGCGTTCCGTCAAAATTCGGGCTTAACCAGAATTACCCGAATCCGTTTAACCCTGTTACAAAAATCCGCTTTGATGTTGCAAAAACATCTAAGATTACTTTAAGAGTTTTTAACATTGCAGGACAGGAAGTTGAAACTTTAGTAAACGGTGAAACAGTAACAGCAGGAACGAAAGAAATTACTTTTAACGGTTCATCTTTGCCAAGTGGAATTTATTTCTACACACTCTCAAATTCCGAAGGGTTCAAGGAAACAAAGAAAATGATGCTTATCAAATAAGTATTATGAATAGTATTTAATCACAAAAAAGGAGCCGGAGAAATCTGGCTCCTTTTTTTATTTTACTTATGTTTTAATAATTGGAACCTGAAAATAGTTTCCACATATTTTTCACTGCACAAAACAGCATATCGCTTATCGAACGATTGTTATCGTTTATCCCGTTCAGTCTTAACTGGCATATTATTTATTGTTATTGGATACCAATCTGTATAATTTTGTTAAGAATTTACAAGATGCATTAGTTCTTTTAAATATAACAATTAAGAGCAGAATAAATTGTGTTTCTTATTTCAGGAATAATGTTGTTATCACTGCAAAAAGAAATAGATTGTTTTTCATAATGTTCTCCTCTCATAACTCGCTTCACATACAGAAGCGAGTTATGTATTAAATAAAATTGTTTTTTTCATAGTGATTGGTTCTGAATAACCCCAAAGCTATTCAGGACTTCCTCGCCCGAAAGACCAAGGGGCAAACAGTTTATGTTTGGTTAAGTAGGGCTTTTTTTTAGATTTAGAAATTTTTGGATTGACCATACTCGAGGGCTACCTGTATCAACATACCCTATTCCGCAGGTAGCTCAATTTTTTTACCCATTTTTAATACCCGGAATTTATAAGATAAACCGCTTTATTCAGAATAAACGCTTTACTTCACAGGTATTGAGAACATGAATGTACTTCCCTTCCCCTTTTCACTTTCAACGCTGATATTTCCTCCGTTAAGTTCAATCATTTCCCTGCATAACAATAATCCCAGACCTGTACCTGTTTCGTTCATAGTTCCTATGGCTGAAACCTGCTGATCTATTTTAAACAACTTGTCTACAGCATCTTTATTCATTCCAACACCGTTGTCGGTAACTTTTACGATAACGAACCCGTCCCGTGTTTCACTGTCTATGATTATTTCACCATTCAGTTTGCTGAACTTAATCGCATTGGAAATCAGATTCTGAAGAACAGAACTCAGCATATTGCTGTCTGCTACTATCAGGACACCTGTATCAGCATTATTCACCAGTGATATTTTCTTTCTGATGGCATTCGAGGCAAAAAGTCCTATAACAGAATTTATTTCAGAAAACAGGTTCAGTTGAACAGGTGCGACTTCAATCCTTCCTGTCTGAAGTCTTGACAACTGCAGGAGATTATCGAGAAGGTTGTAAGCATTCCTTGAAGTTGTCCTTATGTAACCGATATATTCTTTTTTCTCGGCATCAGTGAGACTGTCATAATCGGTATGAAGGAAATCCGAGAAACCAAGCAGACCCTGGAAAGGATTCTTCAGGTCGTGCGCTACTATAGAAAAGAATCTGTCCTTACTGGCATTCAGAGCTTTTAATTCATCTGCGTATTTAATCAGTGTTTCCTGAACTGCCTTTTGTTCAGTCATATCAGTTGCGACACCTCTTATACCCACAACTTTGCCTCCGCTTATTATCGGAATGGCATTAATGCTAAGCGATACTTTTTTCCCTTTCTTTGAAATACTCGTATATTCAGACCTGTTTATAGTCTTTGTTTCAAAAACTTTTTTCCTGTTCTCAAGCAATCTGTCTAAATCACCGTTTATGATTACCTCTCCTATTTTCACACCTCTTTCAAGATCTTCCTGAGTAAAACCCAGAAGTTTAAGACCGTAACTGTTAACATAAGTGAAGTTGCCTTCGATGTCAGTTTCATAAACAGATTCAGGTAAAAGTTCCACTATGTCCTGGTACTTCTTTTTACTGTCAGTTAATTCCTGTTCAACTTTCTTCCTGTTATCAATCTCACTTTCAAGTTTTGTATTCTGATATTTCTGGTCTTTTATCTTAACGAACAATGCAACCGTTCCTCCAAACAGAAAAAATACAAGTATAACAAACCACCAGGATTTATAGAAAGGTAAATCAATTGTAATAGTACCCGATGTTCTGACTTCACTCCATTTACCAGAAAAGTTTTTTGCCATTACAGAGAATCTGTAATCACCCGGGCGAACGTCTATGTACTTTACTTTATCGAGCATTGATTGTTTTATTTCCTGCCAGTCTTTATCGTAGCCTTCGAGTTTATACCGGTACACTATCAGATCCTCATTGACGTAAGAGATTCCCCTGAAATTAAAAATAAGTGTATTATCGGCATATGGGACAGAGTTATTCTCGTCAAGATAATACTGTACACCTTTACTGTCTTCGAGGTCGAGAAGCATTATTTTAGGAACAGGAATATTAATGTGATTGTTTTCCGGCATATAACAAGTCAGCCCAAGGTCAGTGCCAATCCATACTCTTCCCCTGGAATCGAGTAAACCTGCAGCACGGTTAGTCTCGTGTCCTGCAAGTCCGTTGTGAGTATTCAGGACTTCCAGTTTCCCTTCTCCGTCCCATTTAAAAGCACCGTCATTTGAACCCAGCCAGTAAATTCCGTCTCTGTCCTGCAGTATAAAATATACCGGGCTTGTGATGTTAACGCCGTTTTTATTGTACTTCACAATCTTACCATTTTCAATAACAAACAATCCGTTCGATGTACCTACGAATTCAGTACCTGCTTTGTTCTTATAATAAGCATAAACATTTTCAGATTTGCCCCCTTCAGGCGAAGGGATTTTTTTTGCGTCTTTATCATCCAGATACCAGAGACCGTTAATACCCGCAACGAATACACCTCCCTTATCCGAAGGAAATATTTTTCTTATAGTATTGTTAACTTTATCCGAATGTATATATTTAACAAACTTATTATCTTTTAATATGGAAATTGTATTATGACTTCCATATAGAGAATTGCTTCCTACCCAGATTCTTCCTTCTATATCCTGCTGAATGCACGAAAAAGTAGCCTTATCCTGATAGTTATACCATTTTATATTACCGTCAGGATTAATCTTTCCTACACCCATTTCATTAGCAGTAAACCACACCTCCCCGTCCCTGTCTCTTAACATATCAAGAACTCTGGTGGAATGGAGATTTCCTGAGTTAAACGGAATTCTCATGCATTTATTGTCGTTGTTGAGAATTGTCAGTCCGTTATTATGTCCGAGCAGGTACGTGCCGTCTTTAAATTCCATAAAAGCGGAGACCTCATTCTCAAGCATCCCGTTAATTTCGAAATAATTAACTATAGAAGTCTTACCGATTTTATCGAGTCCCCTTGTATCTGTAAACCATACATCATCTTCCTTATCAACAAAAACCGAAAGAGCTCCGTTGGAAGAGAAACCGTTGTTACCCATCAGCGGAAAGACCTTTAAGATATTCCTGTCCAGATAATACTTTTTCCAGTTGTTGCCAAAGTATATTTTATTACTTTTATGAAAACACATAAAAGCGGCATTGCCGTTTGAGAATTCAGGTATAGTTAAATTAATTTTATATACAATAAACTTATCATTTTCAAAATAACCAATACAATCCGTTGACATAGCCCATAGTTTTTCATTGGGAGTTCCTTTATTCTCAAATTCTATAGTAAGCATCTTCCCTGATAAATCTTTTAATTTATCGTTTAAGTTCCAGTCAGGATTTCCATTTTCAAGAACACAAAGGCCTAATCTTGTTGAAAGATAAAACTTACCCTTGTTTGCTATTACCTTTGATACAACATTTTTCTCAGGTATTTCAGATATAAGAATTTTCTTCCACGTATCATCTGCATAAAGATAAAAACCGTTATTGCAGCCCATACAGATAACAGGTTTATTATTCACGTACATTATATCAAAACTGTTTGCCTCATAAAGCTGGTCATTCTTTTCAGCCGGCGGAATCCTGACAAAAGCATTGTCTTTGTAATAAACCATTGTGTCGTACACATAAGAAGGCATACTCCAGATAATACCTTTTTCGTCTAATTTAATGCCTTTATATTTCTGAATCGGCAGACCATCTTTGCCGTTATAATTCATAAACTTAAATCCGTCGTAACAGCTTATTCCTTCGTATGTTGCAAGCCAGATAAGTCCTGTTGTATCCTGGCATATGTCATAGACCATCCTTGTAGGCAAGCCGTTCTCGATATCGTAAGTTTTTGTGAAATACCGCTGAGAATAGACATTCTGTGAAAGGAATGCAATAATGATAAGAACTACAATTTTCTTAAAACCAAACCCCATACTCAATACTTTCGTTTAAGTTTAATTCAACTCTCTGTTTATTAATCAACACAGAAAAAGACATCACAGACGGGGTATATGATGAAATTAATAAACGGTAATTAAATCGTTTAAAAGCTATATGTATTAATTTACTTAACACAAAACTATAGATTTAACTCATAATATTCAATGTTTATCAAACATTCCAATTTTTTTGCTTAAAACGGTAAACAGACGGCAAATGCTTATAAGATTGATACAAGTTAACCCATAGTTTGATATGAAATATACGGCAACGAACTATGAAACGTACGGCAACGAACTATGAAACGTACGGCAAAGTAATATGAAACATACGGCAAAAGATTTTAACCTGTATAAATATAAGTTAATTACGTTTTCAGACGGATTTAAGGGAAAAAACTGAATACTATTTTAAACAATAGAATTTTATTCGGAATCAATTGTTTAAATTGATGAGATTTTATAACTTAAACGCTAATTTAAATTTAACATTATATGGACTTTAAACTATCGGAACATCAATTAGAGATTCAGAAACTCGCAAGAGATTTCTCAGAAAAAGTTATTGCACCTGTTATCATGAAGTACGATGAACCGCAGGAATTTCCACACGAAGTGGCAGAAAAACTCGGCGAGATGGGTTTTCTGGGAATTATTTTTCCTGAAGAATACGGAGGAGCTAATTTCAGTACTGTGGAATACGCAATTATAATTGAAGAAGTCTCAAGGATTGATCCTTCCGTGGGTTTAATAGTTGCATCACATAACGGACTCTGCACAAACCACATAAATTCTTTTGCAAACGAAGCGCAGAAGAAAAAATATTTACCGGATCTGGTTTCAGGAAAGAAATACGGTGCGTGGGGTCTGACGGAAAACGTTTCAGGTTCTGATGCTATTGCCATGGCAAGTTTTGCTGAAAAGAAAGGCGACAAATACATTCTTAACGGAAGCAAGATGTTCATCACTCAGGGAACTGTGGCAGGGACTTATGTCGTCACAGCAGTTACAGATAAAACAGGCGGCAAGAATAAAATCTCAGCATTCATACTCGAACCCGGAATGAAAGGATTCAGAGTCGGAAAGAAAGAAAACAAACTCGGTATGCGCTCTTCCGATACTGCAGAACTGATATTTGAAGATGTAGAAATCCCTGCAGAGAACTTAATCGGAGTTGAACACGAAGGATTCAAACAGGTTATGAAGATACTCGACGGCGGACGTATTGCAATTGCTGCATTATCTTTAGGTATTGCACAGGGTGCACTCGATGCCTCGATTAAATATTCAAAACAAAGAAAACAATTCGGTAAACATCTTAGCGATTTCCAGGCAACACAGTTCAAACTTGCTGATATGGCAACAGAAATTGAAGCAGCAAGACTTCTTATATTCAAGGCTGCAACTATGAAGGATGCAGGCGAGAACATAAATATGATTGCATCAATGGCAAAACTTTATGCCAGTGAAGTTGCAGTGAGAGCAACAAACGAAGCAGTACAGATTCACGGCGGATACGGATTTACAAAAGACTTCCCTGTCGAGAAACTTTACCGTGACGTAAAACTCGTAACAATCGGCGAAGGTACATCAGAAGTCCAGAGAATGATAATAGCAAAAAACTTAACAAAACTTTTATAAATATGCGGAGGAATAATGTCTTTTCTTGATAAGATTGGATTCGGTAAACTTAAAGAAGGATTAACTAAAACAAAAGACGACCTGTTTGGAAAGATATCCAGACTTGTAACAGCTAAGAAGAAGATTGACGATGAATTTTTAAACGAACTTGAAGAAATATTCCTGTCATCAGATTTTGGCTACGATACTGTTGAAACGATAATCGGTAACATTAAAGAAAGAGCAAAGACTGATAAGTACGAAACCGATGATGAACTTAATGACTTAATATACGATGAAGTAAAGAAGATATTCACTATCTCAACTTCATCATTCAAAACATTTGATTTTGACATAGCAAAGAAACCATTCGTTATAATGGTTGTGGGCGTTAACGGTGTTGGGAAAACAACATCCATAGGTAAACTCGCACACAACTTTAAGAAAGCAGGTAAATCAGTTTTAATAGGTTCAGCGGATACTTTCCGTGCAGCTGCAAATGAACAACTCGAGATATGGGCTAACCGTGCTGGTGTTGATATAATACAGAATCCTCTGACCAAGGACCCTGCTTCTGTTGCATACGATTCAGTTTCAGCAGCCGTTTCAAGGAATGCAGATGTACTAATAATAGATACAGCAGGAAGACTTCACAATAAATCACATTTAATGGAGGAACTCAAAAAAGTTAAACGTGTGATGCAGAAAGTTATTCCTGATACTCCAAACGAAACCTTTATTGTTATTGATGCCACGACAGGACAGAACGGTTTAAATCAGGTTAAGGAATTTGCAAATGCACTCGGAGAAGTGACAGGTATAATACTCACTAAACTTGACGGAACAGCAAAGGGCGGCATTGTTGTAAAGATAAACAATGAGATGAAGATTCCCGTTAGGTTTATAGGAGTCGGTGAACAGATTGACGACTTACAGGTATTCGACAGTGAGGATTTCATAAAAGCAATATTTGACAAGTAACAACCTTGGACAATAAGATTAAAATATTACCGCAGAATCTTTACAATAAGATTGCCGCAGGAGAAGTAGTCGGCAGACCAGAGGCAGTCGTTAAAGAACTTATAGAGAATTCCATAGACGCAGGTGCCAATGAGATTACTGTGCTTATTAAAGATGCAGGTAAGGTTTTAATTCAGGTAATTGATAATGGAAGCGGTATGTCTGAAGAAGATGCCATCGTTGCATTCCAGAGACATTCCACGAGCAAGATTTCAACTTACGAAGACCTTGAAAACATACAGACCCTCGGGTTCCGCGGAGAAGCGCTTGCATCTATTGCTGCTATTGCACAGGTTGAGTTAAAAACAAAGACTGTAAGCGATGATGTAGGTACTGTAGTGAAGATTGAAGGCAATGAAGTGATAGAAGTATCAAAGGACAGTCTTGAAACAGGGACATCAATCGCAGTAAAGAATATATTCTACAACACGCCCGGAAGAAGAAATTTCCTGAAGTCAAACCAGACAGAGTTCAGACATATATACGATACTTTCATCAGACAGGCAGTATCAAACCCGAATATAGCATTTAAGTTTTTTAATAACGAAGAATTAATATTTAATCTAAGGAAAACTGTTTTATCCGAAAGACTTAAAGAACTGTTCGGAGAAGAGTTTGCAAACACATTAATTCCTATCACCGTTGAACATTCTGTAGTCAAACTTAACGGACTTGTATCAAAACCCGGGTTTACGAAAAAATCGAAACAGGACCAGTTCTTCTACCTGAACAAAAGATTCTTCACGAATAAAAGTTTAAACTTTGCTGTATATTCGGGATACGATGACTTAATAGAAAAGGGAGACTACCCTTCTTTCTTTTTATTCATCGAAATAGACCCGAAGAAAGTGGACGTGAACGTACATCCTTCAAAACTTGAAGTAAAGTTCGAGGATGAAAGTGCAATGTTCGGATTTGTGCGAAAAGCAATCAAAGAAACTCTGCGTGCGAGCAACATCACATTCGACATAGGTTTCAGTAATACCATGTCATTCGAGAATACTCCCGATAACCTTGAGCACAAAAAGCCAGATGTTAACTTTACACCAAAGGGATTTAACTCAGGATTCAATTCAGGATTTTCAAACTCCCCATCTACACCCGGGACATCTTCTATTCATTCAATATTTGAAGCATCGAGAAGAGATGACCTGGATTCAGGAAATGATAATGCATCAGGAATACCTCTTAATTCAGAGGAAGGCATTCAGAAGAATATATTCGAGCACAAGAAAGACGAAGACGAGAAATTTAATCTGTGGCAGTACCAGAACAAGTACATTATGTGCGAGACCGCAACAGGACTTATGATTATAGACCAGCACGCAGCACACGAAAGAGTGCTTTATGAGAAAGCATTACTGCGTTTGAATTCGCAATCGGCATTCTCACAGCAGTTATTATTACCGATAAAAGTAAAACTCACAAAAATAGATTACCAGCTTGCAAAAGGTTTGCAGGAAGAAATTCATAACCTCGGGTTCGCATTAAAGTTTATAAACGAAGAAGTAGTTGAGATAACAGGAATCCCAGCTGACGTAAAACCAGGCAAGGAAGAAAAGATACTTCAGGAACTGATTGACCAGTACAAAGAATACGAGATATCATTAAACCTTGAAAAGAGGGATAACCTTGCAAAATCATTCTCGTGCAGAAGTGCCATTAAAGCAGGCGAGAGACTTCAGCATCAGGAAATGTTTAACTTAATCGATTCGCTTTTTGCATCCCAGATGCCTTATGTATGTCCGCACGGCAGACCAACAGTAATAAGACTTACTACCGAAGAACTCGACAAAAGATTCTCACGTTCGTAGTATTAAGAATGTAAAGCAAGCATCCCAGCTTGCGGAATAAAACACAAAACTTTTATGCTTTAAATGTTTTTACATTTGTATTTAGGTACAAGATGGCAAAGCATTATATGATAAAGTAATTTAACCGTATCGGTCGAGAAAAAAACGAATCAACTGACAATACCACCTTAATATTCGATGAAAATACAGGAGATTTTATGTTAAAAACAGGAAGATTATATTTTCAATCTATAGAAATCTGTCTCAAAATAAGAAAATCTGTCTCATTTTGAGACAACTTTAAAAGATAAAAAATACAAATATTGCTTTTTAACGCTGATTTCGGGCTTTTAACATTGGCACGGTATTTGAATGTTAAATAGTATATTTATAAAATTGCAGAATAATGAAAAGACTATACACAATATTAATTTTGATTACATTATGGGTGTCAAATCTTTCAGGTCAGACCTGGAAGCAATACTACATCCCTACCAATACAACGACATTATTAAACTATACTGTGACTTCCACAGTTACATCGAATAATACGAACGGAAACACAGGAATTCTGGGTTTAAACTTATCGGGTGACACTTTAAGAAATTTCGATAATATAGACCTTGTTAACGACCCGAACGCTTTTCCATGGAGAATGACAGTCAGGTTTGGAGGTGTCACAGGTGTTTTGATAGACCCTTATCACGTATTAACGGCAGGACATACAGTTGCATTAAATCAGAGTTTCGGGACAACAAAGGTCTATCCTGCATACGGACTTGCAGATTCCCCATACGGTTTTGCTTATCCTGAATGCATTTACCTCCCGAACAATTTTGCAGTAAGTTCCGCAACAGATTATGCAATCATTAAACTCGACAGACCTCTCGGTTCATTAACAGGCTGGGTTGGTTACGGCTACAACAACGACAACAACTATTATTTAAACAATAAAACATTCTTTAATCCTTCTTACCCCTCAGCAGGCAGTTACAACGGCGAACTGCTATACAACTGGAAGGGTAAAATGGAATATGTTACGGGAGAATATGTTTATTCTTTCCGTACGGGTATTGCAGGAATGAGCGGAAGCCCTTTGTACACATCTGTTAACAATAACCTTGTCACATATGGTGTATTAACAAGCACAGGCATAAAATTCAACAAGATAAACATAAATAAGTTTGATGCAATAAAATTCGCGATAAACAAAGATATTCCTTCGGCATTTGATATCGTTCCTTTAACTGTTTCGGCATATCCATCGACTTTAAAAGCAGGAAGCAACCTTGATTCTTTATCATTTTATTTAACAAATTACTCAACAGAAAATTATACAAGTCAGCAGGTCAGTGCAGGGATTTATCTTTCGCAGGATTCAATAATAACAGATACTGACGTATTATTACAAACCTACAACGTAACAGGCAGTATTAATTCACTGAACGCTATTAAAGTACTTCTTAGCAATATCGCAGTTCCGGGTGTAAGTGCAGGAAACTACTGGATTGGGTTAAAACTTACAGGCGACAATAACCTGACAAACAATGTTACAGGCTACAGAGATGCGTATAAAATAACTGTTGTAAACACCGATTACATGAAAATATCGGGCAGGGTTACTTCAACTCAGTCCAGTTCAGGAATCAGCGGAGTTACACTTCAGGGACTAACGAATACATACACAGATTTCAACGGCAACTACACAGCATACGTTCCTGCAGGATTCAGCGGAAACATAATTCCCGCAAAAGAAGGATACAATTTTACACCTGCATCTTATACAGTAAATAACATAGCGGCACCTATTCAGCAGAACATCACAACGGCAAAGAGAACATACACACTAACGATTTCAGTAAAATCCCCTGTTCAGCAGAATGGAGTATCGGGAGTTCAGGCAACAGAACTTTTAAGCGAACCATATTCAAACAACAGCGGGACAATAACAGCAACGGTTTATCACGGATGGTCGGGCTCAGCATATCTGGCAAAAGACGGCTGGATGCTTCAACCGTACAGTGTAAATTACAATAATATTACTGCAAATTCGAGTTCGTCTGTAACGGCAGGATTCAGAATCAGCGGATACATATACGACGACAACGGAGTTGCAATATCAAATGTACAAATGCAGGGATTTTCAGGAGCCACTGTCATGTCGAATGCAAGCGGATACTACAGTACATTTCTTGATTCAGGTTGGACGGGCACAGTATATCCTTTAAAGGATAATATAATATTCAGTCCTTCAAACAGGGTATACACAAATTTAAACGTCACGATGGACTATCAGGATTATCAACAGTTATCAACCGTATACGCAAACATAAAGTTATTCCTGAGCGGGGCTTACGATACAGGTACAGACACGATGAGTTGTGCTTTAAAACAGAGAAATTATTTTCCTGTAACACCGCCAGAAACACTGAGCAGTAATTTAACTCCTTTCATTCTCAACAACAGCAAGAGTTATGCATACACAGGCAAGGAACAGAGGGTAGTTGACTGGGTTGTGATAGAAATACTCAGTTCAAAGGATTTCACTCCTGTTGATACAGTAGCGGCAGTCGTAAGGTACGATGGTCAGTTATTGAGTATAACGGGTGAAACTAAAATTCCATTAAGATCCGGACTGGAACCAGGATACTATTATTATGTAATCAGGCACAGGAATCATATAGCGGTAATGTCAAACTACGAATCATACATATATAAATTCTCTGATTTGTACGATTTCACAACAAGCGCGGATATGTACTGGGGAAACGAAGCAAAGTTGCTTAAATCAGGACTTTACGGATTGTTTGCAGGCGATGCTGATTACGACGGACAAATAGACTCTGACGATTATAATTTATACAATAGCTCGACCATCTTAGCCGAGCACGGGTACAAAATATGTGATTTCAATCTTGACGGATACGTAACATCGTACGATTTCGTACTGTTAGCACCAAACAAGAAATTAAACATAATAACACACATACAGTCTTTCGGCAAGAATAACATTAAGAATAGCGTTAAGAAAAACATTAAGAAATAGCCTTCCCCCTAATAATTTAGTTAATAAAAGAGCAGAGAAACCGTGAGGAGTCACGGTTTTTTTGTTTATATAGTATTAATATGCAATACCTGACGGCATTGTAAGATTAGATATCCTTTAAATCTACAGATATGGAATATCTACGATATTCTTTTAGGGGTTATCTATAATTCAACAGATATGGAATATCTACGATATTCTTTTTGGGGTTATCTATAATTCTACAGATATGGAATATCTACGATATTCTTTTTGGTCTTTGGT
>JAPLFJ010000009.1 GCA_026390735.1 Ignavibacteriota bacterium | reverse complement strand
AAAATTAAAGTAATCACAAATCCAAAAAGGGTTAAAAGTATTTTCGATCAAGGGTTTAAGTATTTACGGAAAATCATATGTAACATAAATTGTTATCTTGATGAGTTTTATAACCTTGTTAATTTACTGTCGTGTGCATAGTTTCAATTATAAGGTGAATAACAACTGATTGCTGAATACTTGCAGTTAAAATGAAAACCCCGAAGGGGTTGAATGTGAATAACCGCCGGTGAAACCGGCGGGATAAACAAAGTCATACAACTCCGAAGGGGTTAAACATATAATAATTTTAATTATTGAACACTATTCTATTTCCAGGAAGATTAAAAGAGACACTTACTCTTCGTCCTTCTCTTCAAGATGAAACTTGTGCAGGAACCTGTGATACACAGGTGCCATCAGGATTGCAAAACTCGTAAGGAATGCTATACCGCTGTACAGCGCATACATACCCGCGAATATCTTTGCTGAATTATTAATCAAAGGGTCAACGGGTCCCATTCCGCCGAGTATCATCGATGCATTCATAAATGCATCGATGTATGACAGGTTGTTGAAGTAATGGTATCCCATTACTCCTAAAAGAAGAGATACAGAGAGCAGGACGAGGTCTATATATACCGCATACATAATCCTGCTTCTGAATATCTTCTTCGATACTAATGGTTCTTTCTTGTTTTCGTAAATCATTTGTGTTTAATATGTCTGTAATTCGCCGATTTCTTTCTCGACTGCTGTTAATATATCGTGACTCTTTACGCATGCCATCATATTATTATGGTCTTTGAAAAGAGGTCTGTCTATATCAAGATGTTCTACTACTTTACGAACTGCTGCATGAGCTGCTTTTGTTCCTTTGCCTACGCTGTATTCACGGAAGTCTATTGCCTGTGCTGCTGCAATGTATTCGATGCCGATTATTCCCCAGGCATTTTCTATTATCTGTCTGTTCTTAAGTGCTGTGTTCATTCCCATACTCACAAAGTCTTCCTGGTCTGCGGCTGCTGGGATTGACTGAATCGAGGCAGGCATTGAAAGAATTCTCTGTTCGACTATAAGCATATCAGCTGTGTACTGGCTGAGCATATGCCCTGAAAACATTCCTGCTCCTTTTGTGAGGAATGCAGGAAGACCAACGCTTAATGCAGGATGTAACAATCTGTTTAATCTTCTTTCGGAAAGTACGCATACCATCGTTACTGTTGCGCCTAACATATCGAGCGGTACGCTGATAGGTGAACCCTGGAAGTTTGCACCTGTTAATACTACTTCGTCATCTGGTAAGAATATAGGATTATCGCCGATACCGTTTAACTCTATTTCTACCTGTTCGCGTGTCCATCTTAAATGGTCACGTGCTGCACCGATTACCTGTGGTGTTGAACGCATTGAATATGCATCCTGAACTTTTACTTTTAC
Source organism: Ignavibacteriota bacterium (assembly GCA_026390735.1). Taxonomy (GTDB): domain Bacteria; phylum Bacteroidota; class Ignavibacteria; order Tepidaquicellales; family Tepidaquicellaceae; genus CAIKZJ01. The sequence goes on along the minus strand of JAPLFJ010000009.1, from coordinate 81,355 downwards.
TTTGCCGAGCAAGTCTGAGCCTTCAATCATCTTCTTGATGTTTGCTGCTGAAGTGATTGCACCTCTGAATCCGCGGAGTTCGTGAATTCTTGCGTCGTAAGGTTTCAGGTTTGCCATTAAAGCTTCGAGTGACATTGTGGCGGCTATTTCTGCTTGCTTTAACAATCTCTCAACTTCGTAAACCTGTAAACATCCGATTGCATTCATAACGTTGCTTCCGTTGATTGCAGAAAGTCCGTCGCGTGCCTGAAGTCCCGGTACAGGAATACCTGCAAGTTCCATTGCCTTGCTGGTCGGCATTCTTTCGCCTTTGTAGTACGATTCGCCTTCGCCCATTAATGAAAGTGCTATCTGACTCATCGGGGCAAGGTCGCCGCAAGCCCCAACGCTGCCTTTTGTACAGACGACAGGTGTAACGCCTTTGTTAAGCATCGCTACGTATGTCTGTGTGATATTGGGACGGCATCCCGAGAAACCGTTCGCGTGAACGTTTATGCGTCCGAGCATTGCGCCTCTTACTATTTCAAGCGGGAACGGCTCGCCGATACCTGCTGCGTGATTGTAGATTAAATACTTCTGAAATTCTTTTACCTGTTCATCGTTCAGCACTACGTTTGCAAGTTCACCGATACCTGTGTTAACGCCGTACATAATTTCTCCTGCAATGACTCTCTTTTCAAGAAAGGCTCTGCACTTGATTATTCTGGCTAATGCATCGGGATGTAATATAACTTCTTCGTTCTTTACAGCGACGTTGTACACGTCTTCGATTTTAAGATTTTTACCTGTGACTGTGACCGGCATAGAATTATTCCTCTTTTTGTGTTTTTAAGATATACAAATATAGTATTAATTAGTTTGCCTAAAAATTCAAATATTATTAATACAGTGAACAGGATAAAATGTAATCACGCAATTCCTCCTTCGTCATAAACGAAGTGTCTGCTCTTAAACCTCCAACTTGGGAAGGGGTAAAGTAAATCTCTTTACCCTCTGGGCGTTCTTTGCGTCCGCCGTCTTGTTGGGTGGATGTTCTCTGTGACCCTATCACAGCTAAACTAACTCTACTCCTGTTTCCGTTTCTGAAGTATGTATGCCTTCATATAGTTTATCTTCAGTTCGTTATCTTTTCTCTCATAAATCAATGAGGTAAAGATAATCCTGTATAAGTAGTTTTTAAAATTATAATCAAAAGTCATTTTGCTTATATCAGGAGTAAGCGAACTTACGTTTCCTGCGATATCCTTAACAGGTATCTTCAATGTATCCTTGCTGTCGTAAAGGTACATCTCGCTGGTCTGATAATTAAATGAAGGTGTAATTGTGTTCATACTGTCCTGAATTTTTACTGAGTCTGGTGTACTAATATCGTACACTATGAATTTATCAAATCCTTTTACGTCAACAACTCTTATATTTTTTGTGGATATGTTTGCATAGCTTCTTTTATTAAGGTTCTCAGTGTTCTCGGTCTTGATTCCCATCTTCATCATTATTTCTTCTTCTTTTGATACATATACTCCGTGAACTGTTTTGCCGTATTCTCTTCTGTCTGTGATTGAATCGAGACTTTCAGTAAACCACGGCTGTATCTTGTTAACCTTTTTTCTCTCAACAAGGAACTGAAGTATTGAACGTACATCTGTGGCTTCTTCAATATTCACGTCTGATTTTGCAGGTACTATCTTTCCATCAACGAGTATCGTATTCTTCCTGAGTATTTCTTCCAGACGGTTTAGCTGGCTGTTAAGAGATAAAGTAAACGAACTCCACGGACCGTAAGAAGTAAGTACTGCTATCAGAAATAATGTTACAGGAATAAATTTTATATTCCTGAAGTTTGATACAACGTAGTACAGCGTGGTAATAGTTAACCATCCTGCAAGAACAATCACGTAGTATCTTTTTTCAGTCATTCCGTATTCAGACGTCCTCTTGAATATCGCAAGGTACAGCAATACAATTTGCGGAATCAGTGATACGAAGAACACTCTCGAAAATATTCTGACCCATTTAATCTCTTTGCTGTCAACGAGCGGGAATATAAGCAGCAGTGAGAATATACCAGCAGTTGAGAATCCGATAACGAGGTAGGAAACCCATCCCGACGGCAGGTTCCACTGGAATATGATTTTGAATAAGTATAAGTAAAGTATCACTACGTAAATAACAACTATAGGCAGAAGAACATACTGCGTGAAAATCTTTAATCCTTTTGGAAATTTAAACTCTCCCGTTTCTTTAAATTCTGAAACGCCCGAACAGAAGAACCAGGTATTGAACACACCTGCTATGAAGAAGAACAACTGTGCGTACCTTTTTCCGTCTATGTGCATTTCGAATAATTTGTCGAAAGAAAGCAGTGCTACGGCAAGACCTGCATACAGGACTCCCGAATAAAGTGCAGAAAGTATAAACCTTTGGAATGTTTTCTGATTAAAATCCCAGAAGTCGAGTTGTGACTTTTCTCCCGAAAGTAAGTAAGGCGAAAAAGAAACCAGTAAATGAAATGCAATCAAGAACAGGAAGTATCTTCCTAAATCATAAACATCCATTTCTTTTGAAAGTGAGAAGTAGAACAGAATTAATAATATCAGAGGGACAATCTGTAATAAATAACCTTTAACCCTGGAAAAGCCCTTACTCTCTGAATACAATGCAAAGGACAGGAAGAGCGGCAGACCGAGCGAACACATCATAACTATATTATACATAGTCTGTGCGTGTAATTCTGCATATTCGTGTGAAAATCCGATAACCCTCATCATTAGAAAGGCACCGAGTATGGAGGTAAGTATAACAAACGGAAAACGTAAAAACGTAAGTTTCGCCTGCTGGACAAGGTTAGTTATTGATGGTAATTTCATAGTGTATACTCCTTGTTAAATTAACCTTATTAATTATTAAACGTAAAGTAAATGTATAAGTTAAATAATTCAAGTCCTGTAATTAATCCTTTGTGATATTTGCTTTGCCCCTACCCACTAAATTTATAATATGACTTTTAATTAAACGGTTGTTATCTGTTGTTGCAAACATATCACTCCTACGGAGTGGGTTTATAATAATAAAGATTCTACAAACATATCACTCTTACGGAGTGGGTTTATTATTAAGATATTGAAACACCAGAAGCTTGTTTTACTTATAATATTACTTCCCGATGCAGAATTTGGAGAAGACGTAATGAAGTATCTCGTCGTTTGTGACGGAGCCTGTTATTTCTCCAAGGTGCGTTAATGCGTTGCGGAGGTCTATGGAAATAAACTCGCCCGACATGTTATCGTCAATTGATTTTATTACGTTGTTTAATGATGCGACTGTGTTCTCAAGACAGATTTTGTGGCGGAGGTTTGTGAGTATTATACTGTCTGATTTTACTGCTGATAACGATGTGCTGACTTTCCTCGTCATTTCTTTCTTCAGTTCACTGAGAAGATTAATATCGTTTATTGAGATTACTAAATTATCTTTCTTTATATCTTCGTTTGAAGAGATGTCTGCTTTAGTATAAACTAATATCGAATTATCACTCTTTATGTTTCTATCGTAATATTCTATCGATAATTTTATTTCTTCTGACGATGCCGATGAATCAACGAGGAAGATTATTAAATCAGCGCCTTTTATTCTGCCGTAACTTCTTTTTATTCCTTCGGATTCTATAATGTCTTCTGTTGTTCTGAGTCCGGCTGTATCCGTAAGGTTGAAGAGTATTCCGTTTATTATAAGATTCTCTTCCAGGTAATCTCTTGTCGTGCCTGATATTTCGCTTACGATTGCACGTTCGGTCTTAAGAAGTGCGTTGAACAGTGATGACTTCCCGCTGTTGGGTTTGCCTGCAATCACAACGTTTACGCCTTCGCGTATTACTTTGCCGCTAATGTATGAACTGATTATTTCTTCGAGGTCGCTGATTATGCTCTTTGCTCTTTTCTGTAAATCTTTCTTGTGTGCAAACTCAAGGTCTTCTTCTGCAAAGTCGAGTTCGAGTTCTACGAGTGCTGTAACGCTGATTAAATCTTCGCGTACTTTCTTAACGTATTCAGACAGAGAACCTTCAAGTTGTTTTATTGATGATGCGTGTGCTTCGTTTGTCTTTGCGTGTATTAAGTCTGCTACTGCCTCTGCCTGCGACAGATCCATTCTGCCGTTAAGGAACGCACGTTTTGTAAATTCGCCGGGTTCTGCGTGTACGGCACCATTCTTTATTACCAGTCCTAAAACTTTTTGTGTTACGAATACTCCGCCGTGAGATGATATTTCCACTACGTCTTCGCCCGTGTATGAATTTGGTGATTTGAATATTGAGATTAAGACTTCATCTATTATATCGTCGCCATCGTATAAATAACCGAAATGTATAGTGTGTGAACTTATATCACCGATATTAATCTTCTTAAAACTTTCTTTTGATTTGGAGAGTATTTTCTCAACTACCTGAAATGTATTTTCTCCTGATACACGGATTACGGATATTCCGCCTTCGCCTATTGGAGTTGATATTGCAGTTATTGTGTCGGATAAGTTATTCATTAGTTCTCCGTGTTGTTTTTCTTAAATATTAGCCAGATGAATATAGGTGCTCCGATGAAAGATGTTACGATTCCTACGGGTATTTCAGAAGGTGAAATAATTGTTCTTGCTATAGTATCAGACACTAACAGAAATATTCCGCCAAGCAATATGCTTCCGGGAATGGAGTACCTGTGATCAGCGCCGAGTAATAACTTTGCTACGTTTGGAACGATAAGTCCGACGAATGAGATTATTCCCGCAACCGAAACTGCGGATGCTGCGAGTACTGAAGAAAGCACTATTGAAAATATCTGTAATCTTTTTGTGTTTAGTCCGAGAGTTGTGGAAAGTTCTGAACCTAACGATAATAAGTTATACTCTTTTGAAAGGAATACTGATATGATTAATCCTGCGGATATAAATCCCGCTGTTGATAAGAATTCAGTCCATCCTTTTCCCGAAAGTCCGCCGCTCAGCCAGAATATTATATGCGAAAGTGATTTACCCGAGTAAATAAGTAAAAAACCATTAATGGAAGACAATAACGCATTAATTGCTATTCCCGCCAAGATGATTTTATTTGATGATAAAAAATTCGTATATTTGCTATTGAGTCCCTTTGATATGTAAAATATCAATAGGGTTGTTAGTAATGCTGATATGAAGGATATTGGTGTTATCAGGTAAAATGAAGAAAATGAAAAGATGAAGAATATTATTGCGCCCAGGCCCGCACCTGCTGATATGCCAAGCAGACCGGATTCGGCTAAATTATTTCGCAATAATGACTGCAGTATGATACCCGAACAACTTAAGGCAGCACCTATAAACAGTGAGTTCAGGACCCGCGGCAAACGTATGTCAAATATTATTTTTCTGATTACATCGTTTTCCTGTGCTCCGTTCAGTATGTCAGACGGTGTGATAAACACACTGCCCGTCATTACGGATACAACGAACGACACAATCAGTATCACAAAAAGTATAGTCAGTATTTTCAGATTTCGATTCAAGCTATATTATGGTTTATGCTAAAATAAGAATATCTTAATTAATAAAGGATAACATTTTTAATAATGTATAAAGTAGGCTCACTCAGGTTAAAAATTGCTCTGGTCGTAAGCGGTGTGATAATTGCACTCGCAATCCTGTATTTCACCCAGGTTCTGGTTGAAAGAATCCAGAAACGCGAGGCGCTGATTGCGAACCTGTACGCAAAATCTCTTGAGTACATCGCAAACGATGAAAGTTCGACAGGGGAGTATAATTTTATATTCAATGAAATTATTACACAGATAGACTTTCCTATAATCGCAACGGATAAAGAATACAAGGCGGTGAACTTTTACAAGAATGTAAACGTTGATACAACTCTTTCGGAAAAGAAGATTCAGGAAATACTTCTCGCTCAGGCTTCTGAGATGGTGAAAGTTAACCCGCCTATTAAAGTGAGTTACAGGGATTCTGTTGTGCTGAATTATGTTAACTACGGACAGTCTTCTTTGATTACGCAGTTGAAACTCCTTCCTTTCCTTGAAATTATAGTCGGAGGATTATTTATACTTCTCGGGTATTTCGGATTTTCATACGTTAAGAAACACGAACAGAGCAGTATATGGGTTGGGCTCTCGAAGGAAACTGCTCACCAGCTTGGAACACCGATATCTTCTCTGATGGGATGGGTTGAGATACTTAAGACTACTGACCCTCAATCAGATGAGTACAAAAGGATTCTAGATGAAACTGAAAGCGATGTTGATAAACTGAATAAGATTGCTTCGAGGTTTTCGAAGATTGGTTCTCAGGCAAAACTTGAGAAGGAAAACCTTTCCGAAGTTATCAGGGATGTATGCAAGTATTTTGAGAAGAGACTTCCAAGACTTACAGGTGCAGACGGTACGGTCTCCAATAAGGTGAATATTGAACTGAACGTACCGAATGAAGTATACATAAATCTTAACCGTGACCTGTTTGAATGGGTTATTGAAAACCTTCTGAAGAATGCACTCGACGCAATGGATAAGCCGCAGGGGAAGATTGTATTCGATGTTCAGGATAAACCGACTGAAGTTATAATTGATGTAAGTGATAACGGTAAGGGAATAGATAAACAGTACAAATCTGATATCTTCCGCCCGGGCTTCTCTACGAAGAGGCGCGGATGGGGACTTGGCCTTAGTCTGTCAAAAAGAATAGTGGATGATTATCATAAAGGTAAACTTTTGCTTCACGAATCAGTTCTTGAAAAAGGAACTATCTTCAGAATCAAACTGAATAAGTGATTAATAAGAATCTAAAAATAATTAAGGATATATCTGCGAAGATTCTCAGCAATGATTATCTTATACTTCTGATACTTATAGCACTCAAATTCGGTTTTCAATTAATGATTATCGGTTCGGGTTATAAGTGGCTGTCTTCCGATGATTACTGCCGTACCGTAAAATCTTTTGAATGGCACGAGAACCCGATTATATATTCTGGTGTATGGCTTACTCCGCATTTCTGGATAAACGGTGTAGTGATGGTATTTATAAAAGACCTTTATCTTGCTGCTACTACTACCAACATATTATTCTCAACTGCCACAACTTATTTCTTCTATAAGTTGGCATTGATTGTGTTTGATAAGAAGAGTGCAATACTCTCAACTTTGATATTTATATTCTTTCCGTTTCAGGTATGGCTCAGTATTTCAGGGCTGCCTGAATCAATCCATTTCTTCTTTATCATCGCAGGTATCTATTATGCTGTGCTGTACAAGAAAGAGAACGGGTCATACAGGGCTTTAATACTTGCAACAGTGATGTTTGCATTCGGGAATATGTTCAGGTATGAAGGATGGCTGTTCAGTATAATATTTGTGACGTATATAGGTTACACAGAACTGATTCTGAAAAAAGGCGCCGATAAAAATTACAGAGCATTTTTTGTTTCAACGATAGCACTGTCAACTATTCTCTGGTGGCTGTTAAGAAATCTTGCTGATAACGGTAGCATGATGTACTTTGCATCAGAGACGAATAAAATCTATGAGGACTATGGCGGAATAAAAGTGCTTCAGAAAGTAGTACAATACCCCGTATTCATTTTCTACATTGCTCCGATAACATCATTCTTTGCTTTGAAAGTTTCTTACGACTGTATAAGCGGGTTCCTTAAGAAGAAGACTGACGTTACATTGCTGAGCATCTTTGCATTCTTCAACATTGCAGAACTTGTACTGCTTATGCTCCAGGGATTGTTCGGTACTGGCGGCACTAATATGATATCGCGTTACATTGTCATAAATGCTATACTGTTTATTCCGATGGCAGTCTGGCAGATATTCAATTTCAGGAAGTGGCTTGCGGTGAGTTTCTTCAGCGCTATAATACTAGGCAACTTAATCTGGAGTTTTTACTATCCTCAGCCTTTCAGGGAAGATACTTATGAAACGGGCAGGCTTATAAGGGACAGGGTTGAGAAGAACTACGTGAAGAAAGACGATAAGGTTTACTTTGAAGAAGTGGAAGGATACTACGACATCTATGCCGTTCAGACAATCTCTAACAATCCTTCTAAATTCTTACTCGGTAATTTTCCTCTGGCACGTAAAGAAGAATCCAAAAAGAGAAAGAAGAAGGAACCCACATTAGAAGAGTTGAACATACTCGACATTAAATCATACCTTGAGAAAAACAAGATAGCACTTGCTGTTGTAAAGAGCGACAGTTATTCCGAAAAACTGAAGAAGCTGAACTTAAAGAGCGAGGAAGTAGGGGACTATAAAATCTTTTATGTGCGTGACCTTGAGGCAAACATAAGCGATTCGAGCATTACGGTTATGTCGGATAAGATTATCGACCTCAAGAAGAATAAGAACATAATCAGTTTCAACAGGATGTTAACAATAAAAGAATTTTCGATAGACAATTCAAACTTCGGGTTTAACCCGCAGACTGTTTCAATCACCTGGGCTTCAACAACAAAGGGTATACTGGACAGTATCGATTATGACAATTACGACTTTGACAGGTACAGCACAGTACTTGAGATACGCCGCGAAGACAACGATTCTCTTGTGTATTCCGAAAGCAAAAAGATATTCTCCGACAGGAATGTGGAAGATTTAATCTCTTACAACGAAGTAAGGAATATTCTTGTGCTAAAGCCGTTTGCTTTGATTTACTATTCAAGAAAGTTTACTTCCTCTCCGTTTGAGAGCGGTGTTTATAATCTTTCACTGATGGTATTCGATGATAAATTACAAAAAAGTTTAACACTATACAGGGGTGACAGTCTTTATACGATTGCAGATAAGAAATCTGATACCGTAAAAACAACTTCGAGCGATACAGTAAAAACAAAACCGAAGGTATCGGAAAAAGTGAAAATGATAACTACGGATGATTTTGTACTCGGAAGCATTATTGCGTTCTTTCCGAATACGAATATAGACAAAGTTGTAAGTTCCAACGGTGCAAACTTTTACAGGGTAATTACACGTAACGGATTGCAGGTATTCTTCTCGCAGAGGTACCAGGCAGACCATTTCCTGAACTTTGTCTTTAACTATTTTTAAAGTTAATATTACATTGAATAAGCCTTATAATACATATATTTTAAAGAATGGACAGCAAAAAAATAGATAAAATATTTAAAGGTGCAGAGAAGAAGAAAATCTGTATAATCGGCGATGTTATGCTCGACAGGTATATGTTCGGAAGCGTGAGCAGAATATCCCCCGAAGCACCTGTACAGGTATTTGACCTAAATAAAACAGAGAATAAACTCGGCGGTTCTTCAAACGTTAGTCTGAACGTGAAAACCTTAGGTGCCGAACCGTATCTGATTGGAGTTATCGGGGATGACGAATCGGGTGAAATACTAAAGAACGAAATGAAAGCACTTGGGCAGGATGTATCGGGACTGATTCTTGATAAAACAAGGCCCACAACCTGTAAGACAAGGGTAATGTCAGAATCTCATCATCTGATAAGGATTGACAGTGAATCGAAAACTGATATTTCCAAAAAGACAGAGTCACAGATACTTGAGAAATTAAACAGGATTAATTCAAACATAGAACTTATTATTTTACAGGACTACAATAAAGGAGTCCTCACAAAATCTCTCATTAAGAAAGTAATCGGATATGCAAAGAAGCATAAGAAGAAAATACTCGTCGACCCTAAGTTTGAGAATTTCTTTGAGTTTAAGGAAACATTTATCTTTAAACCGAATAAAAAAGAGATAGAGGATGCATTCGGAAGAAAGTCGAAGTCTTCAGAAGACCTGGATGATATGGTTGTGTTTCTGCTCGGTAAGTTAAAATGTAAGAATGTAGTGCTGACGTTAGGTGAACACGGTATGAGGATTTATGAAAAGGTAAAAGGAAAAGTAAGGATAGATTCGATTAAAACCAGAGCCAGAAAAGTTGCCGACGTATCGGGAGCAGGTGATACTGTGATTTCGACGATTGCGTATTGTCTTGCCGGCGGTGCTGATGTTCACGAAGCAGTACTGATATCAAACATTGCAGCGGGACTTGTTGTGGAAGAAGTTGGAATTGTTCCTATATACAAAGATAATCTCTACAATCACGTAAAATCGGAGTTTAAAAAATAAATGCTTTACACAAAAGAAGAATTTACAGAGATAAGAAAGAAACTTACGGATGTTGTGTTCACAAACGGATGTTTTGATATACTGCATCGCGGACATATAGAATATTTGAACCAGGCAAAGGCGCTTGGGAGGTATCTTATTATAGGTTTGAATTCTGATTCTTCTGTTAAGAAACTTAAAGGAGAAGACAGGCCTGTTAATAATGAAACTGACAGGGCATACGTGTTAAGTAACTTAAAATGTGTAGACGCAGTAATTATATTCGGAGAAGAAACTCCTTATGGTTTGATTAAGGATGTAAAGCCTGATTATCTTGTGAAGGGCGGCGACTGGAAAGAAGACCAGATTGTCGGCTCGGATATAGTTAAAGAATACGGCGGTAAAGTTATTAGTCTAAAGTTTGTTGACTCATATTCAACATCAAACATAATAGAGCGAATCAAGAAACAATAATGACATTTGTCAAACGATGAGGAAAATATCGTAAAAGTTGATAAACCTGCAGAAGAAAAACCTTCTGTCGTTAAACAGGTTAAAAAGAAACGGAAGATATTCCGTAAGATATTTCTTGCTCTGTTTTTACTTTTCTTTGCTCTTATAATTATCGTACAGACTTCATTCTTCAAGAACTGGCTTCTGCATTTCGGAGTTGACAAAGTAAATGAAATGCTTGCCGAAAAGGATTCCCGTCTATATGTCGAGAGGATTGAAGGTTCTATTTTCAGAGATTTTCAGCTTATAAACATAAGTCTCACTGTAAAGAAGGACACAATGTTTAAACTTGACAAGCTGGAACTTGCTTTTGACCTATCAGGACTTGCGAGGAAAAAAGTTACAGTTAATAATCTTATTCTTGATAAGCCGCAGATTAATTTCACAAAGATAAGAGATAAGAACGACAGTCTTATGTGGAACCTTGATTATCTTTTAAAATCGGATAAGGTTAAAGAAGAAGACACGACCACTTCAGAATTCAAATGGAATATTTATGCAGATAATGTTGAAATAAGAAACGGTGCTTTCCGATCCCTGGATCTTAAACAAGATGGTATACCGATAAGGGATGCTGTGATGAAGAAGATTATAAGTATTAACAGGGATAGTCTTGATGTAACAAACCTTAACATTCAGCTTTCTGGAAGTTATTTGCCCGACGAGAAAAATGTAAGTATAAAGAATGTTTCGTTTAATACAAATTCTGATTTAAACATTCATAGTCTGTCGTTAGATGCTTTTATTAATAAGAATGACCTTGCAGAAGTAAAGAACCTGAAACTCGTAACCGATAAATCAAACGTTAATATCAATATTGCTTCAATGGAAAATCTAAACCCACTGAAAAAAAAGATTGATTATCTGTCGTTTGAGAAGAATAATTTTGTAGTGGACTTACTGGTTGATAAATTCGATGCCGATGACCTTACTTTCTTTTTGCCTTCCATTAATTTCTTAGACGGGAAAGTTTACCTGAATTTAAAAGCTAAAGGAAATTATGCTGATTTCAACGTAGGTGAATTGCAGGTAAGTCTGCCCAATGGTTCTGCTCTTGATATTAAAGGCAGGGTAAAGAATCTGCACGATCCATCGAAATTGTATTTTGATGTTGAATGTAAGAATGCAGTAATAAACCCGAAAGACGAAAAGGAAAATATCCCCGGACTTAAAATTCCTGATTACGGCCATCTGGGAGTTGTAACTGCTAACTTTAAATTCAAAGGTGAACCTCTGAAATTCAACGCTGAGGCAGAAGTAAAGTCAAGTGCAGGTAATGCCGAGGTGAAAGGATATCTTGATATAACGCAGAAAGAATTAGTCTATGACGGAAAAGCAAGTACTACAAACCTTGATATTGGAAAGATTGTAAAAGACGAGAAACTAAGAAGCAGTATAACGGGTGATTTTATGGTAGAGGGCAGAGGTGTAGATTACAAGACAATGGTAAATAAGATTAATTACAACATTAAGAATACTACTTTCTACGACCAGAGAATTGAATCTTCATCCGGAACGATAAACGCAAACTCAGGAAGCATAGATTTAAACGTAGATTATAAGTCAACTACGGGTTATGCAAAGGTTGACGGCAATGTTCTTGTAAGGGACTTAAACAATCTTGTTTATAACCTTAAAGGTAACGTAAGTAATCTTGATATTTCATCGCTGACAAAGAAAGCAGAAGATAAGAGTAATCTTAACTTTACGTTTGACGTAAACGGTTCCGGCACTGACCCCGATAACATATCCGGAAAGCTTGATATGCAGCTTCAGAAGTCGATGCTTGCCGACTATATTATACCTGAAACTCCTATTAAGATTAACTTCTTTAAAAACGATACCGCAAGGTTCGTGACTTTAGTATCGGATCTGGCTGATGTTAATGTTTCAGGCAGGTTTAAGTTTCTTGAAATTCCCTCAATCGTAACAAATAACATTGATAAAATATCCGACCAGATAAGCAAGAACCTTAAAATGGATACTCTGGGTTTCTCACATGAGCCTGTGGTAACTGATTTCAGGATAAGGTCTTATGCTAATGCTGATTATGATACTGACATCAGTTACACTATTAATATAAAGAGTCTGCTTCCTTTACAGCTTATACTGAAAGACAGCACACTGGTTTTTAAATGTGATATCAGGGGACGGTTACTGCACAATAACAATTCACTCGTGTTTTCTACCTCAGGCAGGTTTGAAGATTTCAGGTACGGAGATTCTACCCTTCTGTTCAAACGAAGTGTTGTAAGAGTATTCCTGAAAGATGATTTTAACAGTAAACTTCCTTTGTCATATGTATCTGATGTTAACGTAAGGTTTAAAGATATATACACAGGCGGGGTGAAGTTTGATACTCTCGATTTTGACTTCAGAACTTCCACGGCAAAACCGGAAGTAAGGATATTCACAAAAATGGATTCGACCAAAGGCTTGTATACAAAAGGTTTTGTAGACTTGTCGCTGAATAATTATTCTCTTCAGCTGGATACAATGAGTCTGCTGTTCGATTCCTATTCACTCGCAAACACAAATCCGATTGTCTTTAACTATATGACTGACGATACGGGTTATTCAAAGCACCACTTCGATATTTCGGGGTTCAGACTCAGCGATGGTAATCAGAGATTGAATCTTAACGGTGTATATTCTTTTGACGGTAACAGCAACCTTACTTTATCCGCTGATAAAATCAACATTGCAAAGTTTCAGAAATATCTTAATCCCGGTATCGATAAGGATTTACTTGTCAGTGGAAATGTACGTCGTATTAAATTAAGTTATAAAGGAACTTTTGAAAATCCTGAACTTAACCTGGAAGCCAATACAGATTTTTTAAGTGCTCAGAAGATGAAACTTGGAAGGGTTGACGCCATTGTTGATTATAAGAATAACCTGTTGGTTCCTCAGGTAGCGTTTTATAATCCGAACAATGCGGGATTGCTTACGATAGACGGTTCATTGCCGTATGACAATCCGTTAGTCACCAACCAGAATAATGAAGAAAGAAAAACTATTCTTGAAAGTCCTGTTAACTTAAAAATTAATGCGAAGGATTTTCAGATTAAAATACTTGAACAGTTCATACCCGTAATATCAGACCTGAGAGGGAAGATGAACGGGAATATTGATATCTCAGGAATAGTTAAAGAGCCTGTACTGACAGGCGGTCTGGATATTAAAAAAGGTACGTTTACTTTTGACATGACGGGTGTTAATTATAATTTTAATACTGATATAACAACCGAGAAGCAAAAACTGAACTTCCAGAAATTTGAAGTTACGCATAAGTCTGCACCCAATAAGATTATGAAAATGGGTGGTTACATAGACTTAACAAATCTGACCCTGAACGATATGGAATTAAGGCTGAGCGGACAGGCTAAATTACTCGATGAGAATGTCAACCAGAACATTATGAGTATTTATGGAAGTCTGTTCGGACAGACAGGTCTTACAGATATAGTCCTGAAAGGGAACCCTGAAAGTCTTTTAATGACAGGTGATCTGAACCTTACTGAAGGCAGAATCTTAATAGTCCCACAGCTAAAGGTTGCGTACAATATATACGAAGATAACTTTACGTACAAAGTGCTTCTTGATTCCAACCTTACGAGGAAGGATACAAGTTTTGTTACACGTTATACGGACAGTCTTTCGAATTTTGAGAAATCTTCATTAGACCCGTTTGATTCTTATTTCTACAGGATGTCGGATTCTACTGCAAAGAAAACTGTTCCGAGCAATTTCAAGTATTACATAAGTGTTAAAACTCTGAAAGATATATTCGCGAAGTTAATCATTGAAGAAAAGTCAGGGCAGGAATTCTCTGGTAATATTGCAGCAAACATTACATTTGATAACTATGAAACACCATCCTTTGCAACAAGGGGAAGGGTGGACATTGGCGAGAATTCATACTATAAATTCTATAAGAGTTTTAAGGCAGATGGTTATGCTCTGTTCACGGGTGACGTAACTAATCCAGAATTGTACATAAAGGGCGACTATACTTCAAGTTCTGTTGACCCGAATAATAACGCCATAAACAGAAAAGTTGAAGTTAAGATTGATGTTACGGGGAATGTCTTTAAAATGAATCCGATTAAATGGGAAGTGCTTTCCGACGGAAATCCTGTCGGCGGTTCCAATCCCGATGACGATGCAATAAGTTTCCTTTTATTCGGACGTTTTAAGGATGAACTTAACGCAGACCAGAGATTATCATTAGTTTCTAATCTCGGTGCAAATGTCGGGACGAGTTATGCATCTGCATACCTCTCAAATTTTGTAAATACGTATCTTCCGTTTATACTTAAGACAGACATTTCATACAAGGATTCTCAGACAGGTTCGTTTGCCGAAAACACTGACATCAGGGTTACTGCCCAGCTTGCCGGAGCAACTGTAATATTCGGTGGACAGATACTTCGTGATCTGTCGAACACTAATTTCTTGATAGAATATCCGCTTAATAACATTTTCGGAATCCATAATATATCACAGAATCTTATCATTCAGCTCGAAAGATATATCGACCCGTTCTCGCAGAACAGTATATTATCCTCAGATAACAGAACAGGCGGTGCCCTGCTATACAGAATTAAATTCTGATTAATTGCAGTGCACTTTCTAAGGTTGTTTATTATTATAAAGGTATAACATAGAACAAACAAATTCAGATAACTAAAGACATAATCTTATCAAACCACATAAAGACATAGTTGTATTCCTCAAGAAGAACAGAGGAACAAATTACAAGTTTAACCACCTTGTTGTAAACCTGCACATAAGAGGTTCGGAGCGCCCCGAGTTGCGAGATGCACTTAACGAACTCGTGCTGACGGGAGAAATCAAGAAAGACGGAAAGTATTTCTCCATTCCGATAGAAGATAACACATTCCTTACGGGAGACGTTATTATTTCGGAAGACGGAAGAATAGCCGTGCACTATCTCGACAGCGAGGGGAAGTCTAACACTCTTGACGTAAAACTCAAGAAGGGACAGAAGATATCAGCAGGCGATAAAGTCGAGTTCAGAAAATCCTTCAAAGGAAAAACAGGAAGTGAATACGCAAGGGTTATCAAGATTATTAATCTGGATTCGTATTACGTTACGGGATTCTTTGACCCGAAGAAAAGTTTTGCAAAGGTCACAGTTGACTCGAAGAAAATTAAGCAGGATGTTTTCGTTAATGCAAAAGATTTTAACGGAGCAGTTTACGGAGATAAAGTTGTATGCGAAATATTAAACGTTGAGGATATTGAAGACGGCATAAACGACCTGCAGGCGAAGGTGATTGAAGTGCTCGGTAAAGCAGGCGATACGCTGGTTGAGGTTGTATCGGTAATGAAGAAGTACAGACTCGATGAAAGGTTTGACAGCGATGTTATTGACGAGACCACGGATATTTTCAAGGCGTACAGGGAAAAGTCGGAGAGCGGTGTGATAGACAGCGACAGGATGGACCTTCGCGGTTTAACTTTGTTTACTATTGACCCCGACGATGCAAAGGATTTTGACGATGCTGTTTCGATTGAAAAGTTAAAAGACGGTTATAAGGTAGGTGTCCACATTGCAGACGTGTCATACTTCGTCAGAGACGGCTCTTCCGTTGATGTGGAAGCATTCAGACGTGCGACGAGTGTTTACTTTCCGGGAAAGGTAGTTCCGATGCTTCCCGAGATTCTATCGAATGATTTATGTTCACTGAAGCCGAACGTTGAAAGGTTTGCGTTTACGGTCTTTATAGAACTGAGTGAGAACTATGCAGTAAGAAAGTACGACCTCACAAAGAGTGTGATTAAAAGTAAGCGCAGATTCACTTACGAAGAAGTTCAGAATATTATAGATACAAAGAAAGGTGATTTCCTTGATGAAATAATGCTGCTGTCGCACGTTGCAAAAGCACTTACTGAAAAGCGCATTAATGAAGGCTCGATTGATTTCGATTCACGCGAAGTTACTTTTGACATTGATGAAAAAGGACTGATAAAAAGTATAGGTATAAAGCAAAGACTCGATTCGATGCGTCTGATAGAAGAGTTTATGCTTCTTGCAAACAGATGCGTAACTGAATTTGTCAGTAAGCTCGAAAAGGATTTGCGCCGCGATCTTCCGTTTGTATTCCGTGTTCACGATTTGCCCGACGGAGAAAAACTTCAGAACCTTTCTGAGTTCATACGCCAGTTCGGCTACAGGGCAAATTTAAAAGACAAGAAAGAGATAAAGAGACTTCTCGAAGAAGTGAAAGGAAAGCCCGAAGAGTTTATCATAAACGATTTAATAATCCGTTCGATGGCGAAAGCTGTTTATACGAATGAAAACATCGGACATTACGGACTCGGCTTTCTGGATTACACACACTTCACATCGCCGATAAGAAGGTATCCTGATTTAATTGTGCACAGGCTTCTGAATACATACAACAATTATCTGAAGAGAAGAACCGAGACTGTGGAAATAAATAGCCGTTACCTTTCCGCACTGAGTGAAACCTGCAAGCACTGTTCCGTGCAGGAACAGAATGCAGTATCAGCTGAAAGGGAAGTGAAGAAAATACTTCAGGTAGAATTTATAAAAGATAAAGTCGGTACTGAGTTCAGTGCTATCATATCTGGCATCAGCCGCTTCGGACTGTTCGTGGAAATCGATGAATTTATGATTGAAGGAATGGTTCGTTACCGCGACATACCGGGAGACTATTTCGAGTACGACGAAAGAAATCATTGTGCAGTCGGTGCACGTAAAAGAAAAACCTACCGTGCAGGACAAAGATTAAAAGTGAAACTTATTTCTGCTAACACAGAAACGCGTAAGATAGACTTTGTGATAGTGTAATTATTATTGAATGTTAACGACTCCACTATTCATATATTTCATAGTGGAGTTACTTCATTAGAATAATCTATTAAATAAAAACCTCAATTCCGTACTGTTTAACCCTGTCAAGCCTGAAATATACGAGGATCAAGCCTATCTTGAACCTAGTTAGAGCGCAAGGTTGACCTGAACAAGCCTGAAGTCTGACGTAAGGGTAGTTGGAAACAATAAGTTAAGAGCACACAAATTATTTTTTGTAAGATAGTGGTTAAACTACAGTTTGAACACACTATTAACATTCTTTCCTTTATCATTTTAAATAGAGTATATATGATGTATTTTGCAGGTCTATGATTACAGATTTCTTAATTGTCGGTAGTGGTATTGCTGGTTTATCACTTGCTTTGAAACTCAGTACGCTTGGAAAAGTTTTGATTATCACCAAGAAACGGAAGGCAGAGTCGAATACGAACTATGCTCAGGGTGGGATTGCGTCTGTGCTGGCTCCTGACGATAATTTTGATTTGCACATTCAGGATACTATGTCCTGCGGTGGTGATTTATGCCATCTGGATGCAGTGGAAAAGATTGTGCGTGAAGGACCAACGAGGATTTATGAACTGATTGATATAGGCGTAAAGTTTACTCAAAAGAACGGACATTTACTTCTCGGAAAAGAAGGCGGTCATACCAAGAGCCGTATAGTTCACGCAAAGGACCTTACGGGCAAAGAGATTGAACGTGCTTTGCTTCACGAGATTTCTATCAATAAGAACATTGAAGTTAAGGAATATTATTTTGCGATTGATTTGCTGACAGAAAGAAACCTGAAGAAGAACAAGCATAAACTCGGCAAGAGTTACAGGCACACGATTGAGAACAGGACCAAGAATGCATGTTACGGATTATATGCTTATAATGTTAAAGCTAAAAAAGTAGAGAAGATAATCGCAAGAAATACGATTCTTGCAACGGGCGGACTGGGGCAGGTGTACCTGCATACAACCAATCCTGCGATTGCAACGGGTGATGGTTTTGCGATGGGTTACAGGGCGGGCTGCCTGGTTGAGAATATGGAATTTGTGCAGTTTCATCCGACTTCACTTTATGAAACGGTAATTGACGATGATACACAGGTCTTCCTGATTTCAGAAGCAGTACGCGGTGCTGGTGCTGTCCTGAAAACAAAAGACGGCAAGGAGTTTATGCATAAGTATGATAAGCGGAAATCACTAGCTCCGCGAGATATTGTAGCACGGGCAATCGATAATGAGATGAAGAAGCGCGGCGATAAGTGTGTTTATCTTGATACATCTCCGATAGGGGCAGAAAAACTGAAGAAGGAATTTCCTAATATTTATAAGACCTGTCTTTCAAAGGGAATTGATATAACGAAGGAAATGATTCCTGTAGTACCTGCGGCTCACTATGCCTGCGGCGGAATAAAGGTTGACCTTGAAGGCAGAACATCGCTTAAGAATTTATTTGCCTGCGGAGAAGTTTCTATGACAGGACTTCACGGAGCGAACAGGCTTGCTTCGAATTCATTGCTCGAAGCAGTTGTTTTCTCGGATGCGATTTATAAATACATCAAGAAGAATATATTAACTATTTTTCCGAAGGTTTCAAAAGGCAAAGACTTAAAGAATTTTTACAGCGATGTGCTTGACTGGAACGATAAGGGAACGATAAATGCAGATGAATGGGTTTTGATATCACACGATAAGCGCGAGATAAAGGAAATTATGAATGACTATGTGGGTATTGTAAGGAATACTGTGAGGCTCCAGCGTGCGTTCAGAAGGATTAAAATGATGAGGGAAGAGATTAAAGAATATTACAAGAGAACCAAGGTAACTGTTGAATTACTCGAATTAAGGAATATGGTATTAACGGCATATATGATAATTGAATCTGCTATGAAGCGGAAAGAATCACGCGGACTTCATTATATGCTTGATTATCCAAAAAGAAATGATAATAAATTTAAAAAAGATACAAGACTGGTAAAACACTAATATGTCATCATTAACAATAGCACTGGTAACATGGAACAGCGAGGATGAGATTGCAGAGTGCATGAACACACTTTTTCATGCAACTGCAAAAATTCCTGGTTTAAAACTGGAAACTGTAGTTATAGATAATAATTCTACTGACAGGACTGTTCAGGTTCTGGAAAGTTTTCTCAGAGTAACAGATCAGAATATAGTTTTTATAAAGAATGATGATAACCTTGGTTTTACAAAAGCATGCAATCAGGCTATACAGGCTTCAACAGGTGATTATATCTTTATTCTTAATCCTGATACGGAAATTCTTGACACTGCAATAGCAGATATGATGAAGTATCTTGATGAAAACGAAAATGTCGGAGTTGTCGCGCCGCAGCTTCTCGATTTTCACAGACAGATTCAGTACTCCTGCAGGACGTTTCCCTCATACTGGGATATGTTTTCGGAAATATTGATGTTTGCTACAATCTTTCCGCGGAGTGAATTTTTCTCAAGGTGGAAGATGAGGTACTTCGACCACAATAGTCTTAGGGAAGTTGATCAGCCGATGGGTGCTGCACTTCTTCTTAAAAGAAAAGTGCTTGAAGCAGTAGGCGGACTTGATGAGAGGTTTATTATGTTCTATAATGATGTTGATTTCTGTAAGCGTATTTCGGATGCAGGGTTTAAACTTGTTTTCTTTCCGGATTCAAAGGTAAAGCATATGCAGGGTGTAAGTGTTTTTAAAGACAGGTCGGGAATGATTAAAATCTGGAATCTTGACTGTATGAGGTATTTTAAAAAACATAACTATAATCCTTTCCTTTATCCTTTGCTTGTAGTAGGGCTGAAGATTACGGGTGTTTTAAGGGTTATAAAAGCAAAATTATTCAGAGATTAAAATAAATGAAAACAGCACTGGCACAAATAAATTCTGTACTCGGGAATCTGGATAAGAATCTTGAAACCCACGTTAACTATTGTGAAGAAGCAATCGGTAAAAAGGCTGATGTAATAGTCTTTCCCGAACTTTCACTCACAGGTTATTCGCTCAAGGATTTAAACATTGAAGTTGCGGTTAATCCTTCTTTAACGTCAAAGTTCGATAAACTTAAAGAACTGAGTAAGAAGATAGATATCGTCTGCGGGTTTGTTGAAGAAAGTGATTCATATTCATTGTACAATTCGGCTGCATATTTATCCGATGGGAGGTTTGTTCATACACATCAGAAAATATATCCTCCTACTTATACATTGTTTGAAGAGTTCAGGTATTTTTCCGCAGGAAAGAAATGCGAAACATTCGGCACAAAATTCGGTAAATCTGGAATGCTTGTCTGCGAGGATATGTGGCATTTAAGTCTGCCTTACACTCTGGCGATGAAAGGTGCAAAGATTGTGTATGGAATTGCAGCCTCACCCACAAGAATGGGAGTTGATACACCTGATTTCAAAAATTACGAAATAAATTCTGAACAGCATAAAACATTCGCAAGACTCTTATCCCTGTATTTCGTTTTTACAAATCGTGTTGGTTATGAAGACGGTGTTAATTTCTGGGGCGGTAGTGAAATAATCGACCCGTTCGGAAATGTTGTTGCGGCGGGTAAGTTATTCGATGAGGAACTAATTATTTCTGAAATCGATTTGAATGAAGTGAGAAGGGCAAGATTATCAGCCCGTCACTTTAACGACGAAAACCTTGATTTAACAATAGATAATCTCTTGGATATATCCTAAGAACCTGCAAACAGGTCTGAAAATTATGAATTTTATTAAACTATAAAAGTTGTTAAATTTATAGTTACCAATTTTATGACAGAAACATTATCAAATAGGGAAAAAGAAGTACTGCGTTACATCGTGGACAACTTCATACATTACGGATTACCCGTAGGCTCGAGACTTATTTCGAAGCATACAGGGCTTAATCTGTCGTCTGCTACTATACGTAATGTTATGAGCGACCTTGAAGATATGAATCTGCTCGAAACTCCTCATACATCAGCAGGCAGAAAGCCCACTGATAAAGGTTATAGGTATTATGTTGATGAACTGATGAAACAGGAAGTCCTGAACAAGAGTGAAATTGATTTTATTAAAAACAATATTGAAGAATCAAAGAGCAGTATCTTTGATTCGGATGATTTGCTTCGCGGTACTTCAAAACTTTTGAGTGTAATTTCGCATCAGCTTGCAGTAGTCACTCAGCCGTTTCTGAGTTCGGGTGTATTTGAGAAACTTGAAGTGTTCTCAATTACATCATTAAAGTTGCTGCTGGTTATTACTATCAAGTCAGGTTATGTAAAAACACTGATTATGGAAATTGATAACGAAATAGATTTCCAGAAAATTGAGAAAATAACACAGTTACTTAACGAGAGGCTTTCCGGTTTGACTCTGCTTCAGATAAAGGAGTCATTCGAGGAAAGGATAAGTGATTATAAGAACGACGAGCCTGAATTGCTGCAACTTTTCTTCAATTCAATCGATAAAATAAACAGTGAAGATGAAAAGGGCAACAAGGTACACATATCGGGAACGGGAGAAATTATCTCTCAGCCTGAATTTGAAGACCCTAAGAATTTTAAGAATATTATAACTCTTACGGAGAATAAGAATTTAGTAATACACATATTTCAGAACCCTGGAAAGAGCATAGATGAAGTGAGCATAAAAATTGGTTCTGAGAATGACGAGAAGAAACTGAAAGACTACAGCATCGTTTGCGCTGATTACTCAATAGGCGGTGTTAACGGTAAGATAGGGATTATAGGACCAAAAAGATTAAACTATGCAAAGATGATTTCGCTCGTTGAATATACATCAAAATTAATTTCGGAATTAA
Source organism: Ignavibacteriota bacterium (assembly GCA_026390735.1). Classification (GTDB taxonomy): domain Bacteria; phylum Bacteroidota; class Ignavibacteria; order Tepidaquicellales; family Tepidaquicellaceae; genus CAIKZJ01. Next base: position 59,067 of record JAPLFJ010000009.1, on the reverse strand, counting down.
ATCAATAAATAAAGGAGATATACTCATAAATGAAAAAAAATGAAAAGCATAAAGACCACGCTGAAGAAAAAGAGCATAAAGATAAAGTGAATGTTGACATTAAAGAGAACGGAAAAGAACAGCAGCCTGATGAATCAGAAATACTTCAGAAGGAAGTTAACTTTTACAAAGATGCTTTAATGCGCAAAGCCGCTGAATTTGAAAACTATAAAAAGCGTTCCGACGCAGAAATTTCCAATTACATAAAGTATGCCTCAGAAGGACTGATAAAGTCGATTCTTCCCGTGTACGAAGATTTAACACGTTCTCTGGAATCTGTTGAAAAGGGCGAGACAAAAGATTTTGAAACCCTGAAACAGGGAGTCCAGTTAGTAACAGACAAATTCAGAAACACACTCACAATCGAAGGGCTTACGGAAATAGACATACTCGGGAAAGAATTCGACGTGAATACCTGCGATGCTTTACTGCAGGTACCGAGAGAAGATGTTGCTCCTCACACAGTAGTTGAAGTTGTGGAGAAGGGTTACAAGTTAAAGGATAAAGTTATAAAATTTGCGAAAGTAATAGTATCAACAGAAAAAGAACAGATATGACAAAAAGAGATTTTTATGAAATACTCGGAGTTAGTAAAGGCTCGTCGAATGATGAGATAAAATCTGCATACAGAAAACTCGCGATGAAATACCATCCCGACAAAAATCCGGGTAATAAAGAATCGGAAGAGATGTTCAAGGAATGTGCAGAAGCATACGAAGTCCTTTCTGACCCTCAGAAAAAGCAGAGGTACGACCAGTTCGGTCATCAGGGTGTTAACTCAACAGGTTTCTCGGGATTCGATAACGTGAACGATATATTCTCACATTTCGGTGATATATTCGGCGGGTTCGGCGGAGGAAGTATATTCGATGAATTCTTTGGCGGTGGTTCTTCAAGAGGCAGAAGACGTTCACAGGGTGTTGCAGGCACTGACATGAAGATTACACTGAGGCTTTCGTATGAAGAAATTGCAGACGGAACAGAAAAAATCATCAAGATAAAGAAACTTAAGAGCTGTAAGACCTGTCATGGTACGGGTGCTCAATCGAGCAGTGGTTATGTAAACTGCTCAGTTTGCAACGGTGCTGGTGAGATTAAACAGGTATCACGTTCAATATTCGGGCAGTTTGTAAATGTTTCCGAATGCCATAACTGTAACGGTGAGGGAAAGATTGTAAAGGATAAATGTACGGATTGCCACGGCGACGGAAGGATTAAAGAAGAAGAAACAGAAACTGTAAAAATACCTGCAGGAGTATCAGACGGACAGTACCTTTCTTTACGCGGCAAAGGCAATGCAGGAGCCCGTGGAGGTCATGCAGGTGATTTACTCATTTTCGTGGAAGAAGAAAAGCACGAATATTTTATACGTGATAACGACGACATTATCTATAACCTTAAAATCAGCATCGCGGATGCGATACTCGGTGCGGATGTTGTGGTTCCCACACTGAATGGGAAGGCAAAACTTAAGGTAGAGCCCGGAACACAGTCAGGAAATGTGTTGCGCATGCGTGATAAAGGTATTCGCCATCTTAACAGCGGAGGACGCGGAGACCAACTCGTAAAGATTCATATATTTATACCAAAGAAAATATCTTCGAAAGAGAAGACAGTATTGAAAGAACTCGGCAAATCGGAAAATTTTGTTCCTGAATCAAAGAACGACAAAGGATTCTTTAAGTCGGTTTTTAATTGATTATAATAAAAAGGGGCAGTTTGTATAACTGCCCTTTTAATAAAATATATTGAGTCTTAACTTATTTAAGTAAAAACATTCTTCTTTTTTCGTTTATTCCGTAAACTTCCAGTTTGCAGAAACATACTCCGCCGCTTAATCCGTTTAATTCATCAACCGTAATAGAGTTTAATATGTTGAAAAGAGAATATGTGTCGTTTAAGTTGTATGATGTAAACGGCAAGGAAGTTGGTGCAATTGAAAATAAGGTATTTAACGAAGGACTTAATTCTTTCGTTTATTCACCTGAAAGTTTGGCGACGGGTATGTATTTTCTTAAAGTAATCAGAGGAAGTAATTTCAGATTATAAAACTATTATACTTAAAATAATGGATAACAATAACTTTGATGATGCATCAAAAGAAATTCTCGAATGGGTAAGCGAATACCTTAAGTCAGTAGAAATGTATCCCGTTAAATCTCAGGTTAAGTATCACGAAGTGTATAATCAGTTACCTGATAGCGCCCCTTCAACACCCGAAGATTTCAAGAATATATTTAATGATTTTCAGAATATAATAATGCCCGGTATCACGCACTGGCAGAGTCCGAATTTCTTCGCATACTTTCCCGCAAACTCAAGCGTTCCGTCAATACTTGCAGAGATGCTTACGTCAGCGCTCGGTGCTCAATGTATGAAGTGGGAAACATCTCCTTCCGCAGCGGAATTAGAAGAGAAGGTAATGATATGGCTCAGGGATATGATAGGTTTGCCAAAGAACTTCATTGGGGTAATTCAGGACACTGCATCAACATCAACACTAGCATCGATAATTACTGCCCGTGAATACCACTCTGATTTTAAAATCAACAAAGAGGGGTTCTCGGGAAACGAAAGGTACAGAGTATATTGTTCTACAGAAACGCATTCATCAATAGAAAAAGCAGTAAAGATTGCAGGCATAGGCAGGGACAACCTTGTTAAAGTGGCAGTCGATGAAAACTTTGCAATGATTCCTGCTGAACTTGAAAAGGCAATCGAAAGCGATATTAACAAAGGATTCAAACCTCTGTGCGTTGTTGCAGCACTTGGAACAACGGGCACAACTGCAATTGACCCTCTGAAAGAAATATCAGCACTGAAGAAAAAGTATAATTTCTGGTTGCACGTAGATGCTGCGTATCTCGGAACTGCACTTATACTTCCCGAATACAGATGGATGATTGAGGGTATAGATGAAGCGGATTCATTTGTATTTAATCCGCATAAATGGATGTTCACAAACTTTGATTGTTCTGCATACTTCGTAAAAGATAAGAATGTTTTATTAAACACTTTCGAAATCATTCCTGAATACCTAAAGACGCGTTCGGACAACGTTGCGAACAATTACTGCGACTGGGGCATACCGCTCGGACGCAGGTTCCGTGCATTAAAACTATGGTTCGTTATACGCTCGTTCGGAGTTGAAGGGCTGAAAGAGAAAGTCAGATACCATCTGAAACTCGCAAAGGACCTGTACGAAAAGATATCAAGCAAAAATGATTTTCAAATACTCGCGCCGCTGAACGCAAACGTTGTATGTTTCAGGTACAAGCCGGGAAACATTATAGACGAAAATATGTTAAATATCCTGAACGAAGACCTGATGCATAAACTGAACAACTCAGGTAAGATGTTTTTAACGCACACAAAACTAAACGGGAAGTTCACGTTAAGAATTGTAATAGCACAGACAAACGTCGAAGAAAGAAACGTAAACGATGCCTGGGAATTGATAAAACAATACTCAGACGAATTAAAGGAAATCAATTAAATTATATTCAAAAATCACTATAAACTAAAAACTAATATAAATGAAAGAACAAAATTATTCAAATCACAGAAGAATCATTCCAATGTACCACATATTAACATTCTTAATAATCGTGTTACTCCTTATATCTTCAGCATACTATACATATGTTGCGTATAAAAAAGGTCAGTCTATGAGACCCGAATTATTCTTCCTGTTATCATCTGTTGTTCTGTTCAGTCTTTTTGCCTATGCGCGTCAGTTTGCCTTGAAGGCACAGGACAGGGCAATACGTACAGAAGGAAACTTCAGACATTATCTGCTAACGGGAAAACCGTTCGACAGCAAACTGACAATGCGTCAGATAATCGGACTACGTTTTGCCTCCGACGGAGAATTCCCAGAACTCGCAAAGAAAGCCGCTGAATCGGGAATGTCCGAAGACGAAATCAAGAAATCAATTAAAAACTGGAAAGCCGACAACGACAGAGCTTAAATTCAGAAATATAAATGCAAACGGGTGACAATCATAATAGTCACTCGTTTTTGTTATTATTCTGTAGAGTTTTGGACAATCATTTTTATACTCAAAATGTTGTACTAATAAATAAAGTCTGATTCTGAGCAGTTTTTATGTTAAACCATTTATATAGTCGTTACTTAGTCATTATATAGTGTTTTCATAGTCATTACATAGTGATTATATAGTCAATCCAAAGTCAATATATAGTCATTTGTCGCTCTGTTGCCGCTCTGCCATACCAAAGTACTAATTGTCAGTTTTTTTGTTACCCAACAAAAAACCCCCGTTTTTGCGGGGGTCTTTAAAACTGCTTAATTATTTAAAATTATTTTATCAGCATCATTTTCTTTACGTCCGTAAATCCGTCGGATTCAAGTCTGTAGTAATAAACTCCCGATGATAAATCCGATGCGTTGAAATCTATTGTATAATATCCTGCATTCTTTGTGTCTGAAATCAATGTCGCAACCTCTTTTCCGAGCAGATTGTATACTTTTAATGTTACGAATGCTTTCTTCGGAATCGCAAAGTTAATCTTTGTTAAAGGATTAAACGGATTAGGGTAGTTCTGATTCAATTCATACTTTGCTGGTAAGAGTGAACCGTTATTTCCAACGCCTGTTCCTGTCTGGTACACAAAGCATACATTAGGTCTGTTTGCCTGTGCTGACCCTGCCGTAAAATCACAGCCCGCTGTATTATCCTGATACTGTGCCCATGTTCTGCCTGTTGCTGCGGTTGAATATACGGTTGAACTGACAGTCCATGAAGTATTGTCATAGCATACTTCTGCAAGAAGGTTGTTAACTCCATCGTAATAGAACGGTGTTGTAAAATCGATGTACTGCCATCCCGTTCCCGGGACTGTATAGGAAGCGCTGAATACTGTTGTCCAGTTACTTTGTTCAAATCCTGTAAGTGTTGATAAAGAAGTATTCTGTAATTTTATCGTGAAACTGTTTAAAATCTGTGGTGCAACTGTGGCAAAATTAAATCCTATCCTCGTTAATATCTTCGGGCCTGATAATCCGAGTTCCGAATTCAAGAAAAGCATATCAGTCTTTGCGTCCATCCAGTATGAATAAAAAGGATACTGGACCGTAGTCGTTCCTGCCCCTATGCACGCATAATTCACATTCTCAACTGTGTAAGAGAAAGCAGTTGCAGGCGCCAGTGTTCCCGGAGGATTCATTCCTCTTCCGCCCGCAGGATAAGTACATACATAATTGCCTGCAGAATCCTGTGCCGCAAAATAATAACTTACAACTGAACCAAGCGGATTGCCTGGAATATCATACTTAAATGTATCGAGGTTTGCATAATTGTAACTTACTGAATTATACGTCCCGCTGTTTACTTTATAGTATAGTTTAGGTGCTGCTGTACCCGTTGCAACTTTATTCTTTGATTTAATAACGACTGTTGCAGTTCTTGGCGCTGTGAAATTACCGTTGCCAAGAGGTGTGTGATAAAAGTCCATCTTCATGTCTTTTGAAAAAGATGTAAGTGCAGCTATTGCAATTCTTGTAATATTCCTGAAATAAGTTACATTTAAAGAAGAGAACAAATCGTTCGTTGTATGGTAATACGGAGTAAGTTCGCCCTCATCTTCAATGTTCATAAATGCTTTATAATTTCTCGTCCAGAAAGAAGCGTGGTCGCTGTTTGCTGTAAGGTCTATTAGTTTTATCGGAACCAATGTCGGAGCGTAAGTAAGCATTGCACCGATGTAATCATTTGCATACCCTTCTGAAGGAGTGTTTGTTACAACAGTATTCTTTCCGTCGTTATTGGCATCGTAAGAAATCATGTCAAAGTTCAAAGCACAGACTATTGAATCGCCTCTGAAGTATGAAGAGTCTGCAAATGCCTGACTTCCGTAAAGTCCGCGTTCCTCTTCATCGAATGTAGCGAAAATAATAGAATACTCTGTCGGGAAGTTCTTAAGTATTCTTGCCGCTTCAAGAACTGCAACTGTGCCCGATGCATTATCGTCTGCTCCGGGAGCAGTAGTTCCAGAAGGCATATCATCATAGTGGGAACAGATTACAAAATACTGATTAGGGTATTTCGTACCTGTCTTTACAGCGAGTACATTAATATCTGTTGCACTGTTGGTCTGGTACCTAGGTGTGTACCCGTAACCCTGCAAAGTCTCAAAAATAAACTGTGCTGCTTTAATGTTTGATGCAGAACCATAATATCTTGTAACTATTGTGTATGGTAAACCGCCGATAACGCATGCAGTATCACCGCTTAACTTTCGGTCTAAAAGACTGACTGACTGATTTGTAACAAGGTTTATTAATGAATCAATTCTCGGGCTGTATCCTATCTGTGAAAAACCCTGCATTGATGAGAAGGTGAAAACCAAAGCCAGTAAAGCCAAAGGAAAAATTTTTGCTTTCATAATGATAATTTAATTTTACTGATTAAAAATAGCAGTAATAATCTAATAATGAAAGTTAAATATAATCATTTGAAATAGCTGATTTCTTAAGAATCTTAAAAAATACACAGTGTATCAGATACCCCATCTGCAGCTTTACAAGTTTATTGCTTTTTTTCTTGACATTTAAAAATATTCTTTATAAATTACATTAAATTAATTAAATAATTTTACCTCACTTTTAGAATAGAGTTTGGATGAATGCTCTACTTCACGTCAAAAAATATATATTTATTTCTATAAATTAACTTATTAGGTTATGAAAAAGCTTTTTTCAAATTTTGCCTTATTACTGATGCTCATGATCAGCGTTAGTGTAATGGCACAGCCAAGTCCGCCGGCATTGATTGCACCGGTAAACAATGCCACGAACGTTTCGTTGTTTCCTACATTTGACTGGTCAGATGTATCAGGAGCAACTTCTTACAGAATACAGATTTTCACAGGGGCGACTACCGTCTTAGATCAATCAGGTATTACAGCATCACAGTATGCTATTGTAAGTGCGGTTCTTGCTTACAGCACACAGTATTACTGGAGAGTGAATGCCACAGGTTCAACGGGTACAAGTAACTGGTCAACTCAGTGGTATTTTACAACTCAGGATGCACCACCTGCAGTACCTATATTACTATCTCCTATAAACGGAGCGGTTAATATTTCTTTAACACCTACATTAAACTGGAATCCTGTTTCGAATGCAGGTTTCTACAGATTACAGGTATCTACTGTTAACACTTTTGCAACTACTGTGATTGATGTTACAGGTCTTGTAAATGCAGGTTTTGCTATTCAGCCGGGTACTTTACAGAACGGTGTTCAGTATTACTGGAGAGTGAATGCTACTAATACAGGCGGAACGAGTAACTGGTCAACTGTATGGAATTTTACCACAATCGTAGCAGCACCATCTGCACCAAACCTTTTGCTGCCTCTTAACGCTGCAACGGGTGTATCCACTCAGCCGACTATGGACTGGAGTGACGTTTCGGGCGCAACAAGTTATCATTTACAGATTTCATTTAATAACACATTTAATGCTTTAGCATTAGACCAGAGCGGTATAACTGTATCAACTTTTGCAGTGGGTGCCGGAATCTTATCAGGAACAACCCAGTATTTCTGGAGAGTTTCTGCTTCTAACGTTGGAGGAGAAGGTTTATGGTCTTCAGTATTTAATTTTACAACGACAATCGGTGCTCCTGCAGCTCCTTCGTTAGTAACACCTCCGAACAATTCGACAGGGATTTCTTTAACACCGTTACTCGACTGGAATAACGTTATAGGAGCTACTACTTACAGAGTGCAGTTATCAACAAGCCCGACCTTTACTACTACAATTGTGAATCAGGTTACGGGAGCTTTATCTCAGTATCAGATTACCGTTCCACTGAGTTATAATACTACTTATTACTGGAGAGCAAATGCAACTAATGCAGGCGGTACATCTCCATATTCTGAAGTATGGCAGTTTACAACTTTAATTACGCCTCCTACAGCACCAACACTGTTATTGCCAGTAAACAATGCAGTGGGTGTATCTTTAACACCATTCATGGACTGGAGCGATGTTTCAGGTGCAACAACATACAGGATTCAGGTCGCAACAAATAATCTGTTTACAAACATAGTCTACAATAATGCTACAATAACAACTTCGGAATTCACGCTTCCAAGCGGTTATTTAATCGGAAGCACTCAGTATTTCTGGAGAGTCGCAGCAATTAATTCAGGCGGTCAGGGACCTTATTCAACTGTGTTTAATTTCACCACACAGCAGACATTCTTCCTGAACCTGAAAGTTTATCTGGAAGGTTTCTACAACGGAACAACTCAGATAAAGGATTCAATGAAGGTATATCTCAGGAATCCAACTACACCTTTTACACTCAGGGACAGTTCTAATGCAATCGTGGATTCAACAGGTAACACTTCGCTTAGTTTTGCTAAAGCAACGAACGGAAGTTATTACATCGTTGTAAAGCACAGAAACCATCTTGAAACATGGAGTGCAGCACCGCAGGTATTCTCGACAGGTAATGTTACCAATTTCAATTTCACTGATAACATTACAAAAGCATACGGCAGCAACCTTAAACAGGTCGGTTCGGTGTTTGTAATTTACGGTGGAGATGCTAATCAGGATGGATATGTTGACCCGACGGATTACACAGTCTATAAATCACAGTTCGGACTCTCAGGATACAAATCTGCTGACTTCAACGGTGATAGTTTTATAGATGGATATGATTCACCAATACTATATAACAATTTCGGTAAGAGTTATGCTCGTCCGTTCTAATTATTTGGAAATTAAAATTTAAAGAAGATGAAAAATATATTTTTAACAATAGTTGCTCTTTTACTTGTTGCTACCGTTTCTTACGGGCAGGTAAAGGTAAATTTTAACATCCAGAATCCGAGATTTGATAACGGACAGTTTCTTGTTGATATTTACGGCACAGTTCCAGCCGGGCAGACGTGGAACGTAGGTCTTACAAACATAAGGCTCAATTACTGGACTTCAGGTACACCGAACGCATTTTCATTCGTTCCGGAAAGCCCTGTAACAAGTTCAAACGTTAATCTTTCAGGCAATGCAAACTATGATGTTATGACTTCAACAAAAATCTGCAACGATACTGCTGCAAGTCTTAACATACTTTTGCTTTACACAAAAACTCCTTATGCCCTTGTGGCAGGGAGTTACTGGCTTGGAAGTTTAAGGTTCAACGTATCAAACCCAATAGCTTGTTTCAGAATGTCTTTCATGAACAATTCTTCTGTATTTGACGGTTCAACACCTTTGGCATACAGTTCAGGCTGGTCATACACAAATAACGATACCTGTTTAAACAATCCGGTATCAGTGAGCAATATAATCACAGAAATACCGAAAGAATTCAATTTAAGCCAGAACTATCCGAATCCGTTTAATCCTGTTACCATGATTAAATTTGCGCTTCCAAAAGCATCATTCGTGACTTTGAAAGTATACGATATGCTCGGAAGAGAAGTAGCAAACCTGGTAAACGGAAACAAATCGGCAGGACAGTATATAGTCGATTTTGACGCCTCGTCTCTGACCTCAGGAATTTACTTCTACAGGCTGGAAACAAACGGTTTTGTCGACGTAAAACGTATGGTTGTTCTTAAATAGGATTTATCCGCATTAGCGGACTCTATTATAACCTAATGAAAGGGGAGTACTGACGTACTTCCCTTTTTTTGCAAGAAATTTACATAAACTTTTTCATTCCATTTGAATAATATATCAATTATTTTACACAATATGGGTTTTAAAAATTTAACTTTACTATTTTGAAAAAGAATTTACTTCTAACAGTAACTATATTTATAGTTGCTTCATTTCTTTTTACAAATTTATTTGCACAAAAGAATAATAACTCAGGTCAGGAAAAATATTCTAAAGTTAGAATATCTCTGAAGACCTCAGCGGATGCAAGAAAACTTGCGTCAGCAGATTTACACCTTGACGGTGGAATAAATAAACCCGGTGAATACTTTGAAACCTGGTTATCCGAATCTGAAATCGCATTACTGAATAAGTCGGGTGTCGCTTATACGGTTGAAATTGCCGACTGGATGGAATACTACAACAGACTTCAGTCGATGAGTCCTGCAGAATTTCAAAAAACTTTTCAAATGTCTCAGCAAGAAATTTTAATTAGTAACCATTCCATTATGGGTACTATGGGTGGACATTTAAAAGTAGCTGAAATGATTACAAAAGTAGATTCGTTGAGAACTCAATATCCTACTTTAGTTTCTGCAAAATGGTCTATCGGTAACACGTATGAAAACAGACCTATGTGGACTGTCAGAATAACAAAGAATCCAGATGTAACAACAGGCAGACCTGAAATCTGGCTAAATGGTGTTACTCACGCACGTGAGCCTCTTGGAATGTCAAATGTATTGTATTATGTTTACTGGCTTGTTGAGAATTATAATATTGATCCAATTGCAACTTATATTCTGAACAATCGTGAGATTTACTGGACACCAATTATTAATGTTGACGGGTACTATTACAATGAAACAACAAATCCTACAGGCGGCGGTATGTGGAGAAAAAATCGTAACCCTGCTATGGGTGGTCCTGGCGTTGACATAAACAGAAACTTTGGTACTTACAACTTCTGGAATTCAGTCAACGGTGGTTCTTCAACAACCCCTTCTTCAGATACTTACAGAGGTCCAAGTCCGTTCTCTGAAATTGAAACACAAAACTTCAGAACTTTCTATAATTCAAGAAACTTTACTGTTAATTTAGATTATCATACATACGGAAACTATTTAATTAAACCTTATGCATGGTGTGACCCTACGCCTACACCTGACGATAATGTGTTTAACGAATACGGTAGCGATATCGTAGCTGAAAACCATTTTCTCTTTGGTACTCCGTTAGGTACTGTAGCATATGCAGTTCGCGGTGGTGATATTGACTGGTGTTACAGCAATGACTCAACTGGTCATGCGACTCACAGATTTGGTATGACACCAGAAGTTGGTGTTATTGGATTCTGGCCTCCTCAGGCAAGCATATTACCAGAAGCACAGACCTGTCTTGAAATGAATAAGTATTATACACTTGTTGCAGGTGATTATGTTGGATTAAGATCTGCTACATTAAATAAAGCATCTTATCTGCAGAGCGAAACAGGAAATTTAAAAGTTGTGTTCAGAAATAAAGGCAGAGTTGCAGCTTCAAACGTAAAAGTTGAATTAACTCCTCTTTCCGGTTACTTAAACGTCCCTACTCAAATATACACAAAACCTACTTTAGGTGTATTTGTATCGGATAGTGTTACTTTTAACTTTACAGTTGGAGCTACCGCACCTAATAATTCAGTAATTTATGCAAGACTTCGTTTAAGACAAAATGACACTGTAACTATGTATGACAAGAACGTCAGTATATTTGTCGGAAATGGTTACACTATATTAAGAGACAGTGCCGAAAACGGTACAACGAATTTTCCTACAATGACGAACTGGTCAATAGTCACAAATAAATATTTATCACCAACACATTCGTTCAAGGGGGTTTGTTTAACAAACACAGTTAGCCAGATGATTTCTGTTCCTTTAAACGTTTCTTCTTACCCTGCAGTATATTTAAACTGGTATCAGAAGTATGCACTCGAAACAGGATACGATATGGGTTTTGTTGATGTCTCGGGTAATAACGGTACATCATGGACAAGAATTGCTACGTTTAACGGTTTAGATTCTTCAACATGGAAATTACAGTCTTTTAATATTTCTTCAATAGTAAACGGCTCGACTAATATGCTTGTTCGTTTCAGAGATTCTTGTGACAGTGGAGTAAACTGGGACGGCTGGTATGTTGACAATATCAATGTAACTGCTTTTCAGACAGTACCGACGAGTGTTGGAAATAACGGCGGTGTACTTCCTGTAAAGTATGAGCTAAACCAGAATTATCCGAATCCGTTTAACCCGGTTACTAAAATTAACTTTGCATTACCAAAAGACGGCTTTGTAAAGATTACAATATTCGATTTACTCGGGCGTGAAGTCCGAACGCTTGTGAATGAGAGTAAAACGGCAGGATATTATTCTGTTGATTTCAGCGGTGAAAACTTATCCAGCGGATTCTATTTCTACAAGATGGAAAGTGCTTCATACGTAGAGACGAAGAAAATGATGCTTATCAAATAAATACAGATTTAACTTTAATACAAAGGGCTGTCCGGAAGGCAGCCCTTTTTTATTGTCCGATACTTGCTGCACATCTATTTATCTTTTTTCTGTTGAATGAATATCATAGTTTTAAGATATGAACAGAGGCCGTGATATAAATATTAAGAAATTTTCATTCCTTAAACCAAAGAACATAATTATTATTTCTGTCGTACTTGTTGTAATAATTATCGTTTCAACTATATACGAGTATAATTCCAACAAGAACGAGATTTATCATCTGCTTGGTGAGTATGCGAGTTCAATGCTGCACGTTGTATCCAAGAGCAGCGAAAATTCAATAGTATCCGACAGCGAGATGGAAAACCTGCTGGCACAGCATCTTCTCGGTGTGGCAAGGAATGTTTCACGGCTGGACAGTCTGAAACTTTTAAGCGATAACGTGCTCGTTAAAGTAGCCGACGAAAATGAAGTGTTCAGGATTAATGTTTTCAGTCAGAACAAGGAAAGGATCTTCAGCAACGCAGTATCTGATTCGGGTCACCAGCGCCAGAAGGGAAAGTACACTCCTGAGAGTTACCTGACACCATTGTACGAAGGAAAGGAAAAGGAACTTGTGATAGGGCTTAAAGAAGCGCGTCTTGAGAAGGGTTCAAGGTTTGCAGTAGCAGTAAGGCGAGCAAACAGCGACGGTGTTATAGTTGTCAATCTCGATGCTGAATCATACCTGAACTTTAAGAATAAGATTGGCTTTGGGAAGTTAATACTCGATATGGGTAAGGGCACAGGCATTGTTTACGTGGCATTACAGAACGAGAAAGAAATCCTCGCGGCAAACAGGAATGTTAACGAACTTTCGGCTGTAAAAGATGATGCTGAACTCAGGAAACTGCTTGATGGAGGCGAGAGTGTTTCACGCGTATTGAAGTTTCAGGGGAGTGATGTGTTTGAATCGGTAAGCCTGTTCAGGATTGATAATGAAAAGATAGGCATCTTCAGAGTCGGACTTTCGATGGAAGAAGTTTCTTCCGTAGAATCAAGAATGCTCACAAGGACGCTGATTGTTTCGTTGCTTGTAATCGTAATCACCGTGATTGTGTTGTCGCTGGTAATTTCAAACCAGAACTACACTTTTGTTGAGAATGAATTCAAACGGATTCAGACGTTCACGGGGAACATACTCGAAAATCTTTCTCTCGCACTTATAACTGTTGATGCGGAAAGCAGAATAAGGATATTCAACAAAGCGGCTTTTGAAATGTTCGGACTACCTTATTCTGATATAACCGGAACGAACATATCGGAAGTAAGCTCTGTTTCGGGAACAATACTGGAAACACTGATTGCAAAAAAACAGGTAAGGAATTACGAGGTTTCACAGGAAGTTGCGGGGAACAATAAATCGTTTATGCTTAATTCCACTGATGTGTATACGGATGATAATGTACTCGACACATATTCTCTTGTGATAGAAGATATAACGGAAATAAGAAAGATTGAAAAGCAGTTAACTCAGAACGAGAAATTCTTTGCAATGGGAGAACTTGCATCGGGTGTTGCACACGAAATCAGAAATCCCCTGAATACAATCAGTATGATATCGCAGAGGCTTGACAGGGAATACGGCAAAGTGATTAAGTCAGAAGATTTTAACACTCTTACCGAAGTGCTGCATTCAGAGTCGTTAAGGGTAAACGGAATCATTGAACAGTTTCTGAGGTTCGCAAAGCCTGCAAACCTTGTTATGCAAAGGATTAAAGTGTCAGAATTCCTCGATGAATTATTGAAGATAGTAAACATACAGGCGGAAGCAAAACAGATAAAGATTTACACAAGCATTAAATCCGATGAAGAAGTTAGCATAGATTATCAGCAGATGAAACAGGTATTCATTAACCTGTTCAGGAATTCTATCGATGCAACGGGTGAAGGCGGCTCTGTAAACTTTAAGTACAGAAAAGCAGGCAGTAAGTCTGTTTACGAACTAAGCGATACAGGGTGCGGAATACCGAAAGAGAACCTGAAAAAGATTTTTGATATATACTTTACAACCAAGTCAGACGGTACAGGAATGGGTCTGAGCATAGTCAGGCAGATAATACTTCAGCATAATGGCAACATTGAAGTTGAAAGCGAAATAAACAAAGGTACAAAAATTATAATAACTTTACCATAATTATGGATGTAACAATTTTAGTAGTCGATGATGAAAAGTCACAGAGACTGATACTTTCGGGTGACCTGAAGAGCCGCGGATATAATGTGCTTGAAGCTGATTCGGTTGACGTGGCATTAAGTCATGTAATGAAGAACAGAGTTGATATAATACTGTCGGACCTGAAGATGCCCGGTGCATCTGGCATAGACCTTGTAAATCAGCTGAAGCAGATAAATCCTGAAATAGCGGTGGTGATAATGACTGCGTATGCATCTGTTGAAACGGCAGTACTTGCACTAAAGCAGGGGGCTTATGATTTTATTACCAAGCCGTATAATCTGGATGAAGTTGAACTTGTCATTAAAAGAATATTAGAGAAGAATAATCTTGTATCGGAAAACAAAATACTCAGGGAACAGCTCGAATCGGGAAATAAACTTGAAGGTATAGTAACCGCATCCCTGAAAATGCAGAAGATACTCGATGTAGTGGGAAGGGTAGCCGCATCAAAAGCATCAGTTCTGATATTGGGGGAAAGCGGTACAGGAAAGGAAGTTCTCGCAAGGGCGATACATTTTGCCAGTAAGAGAAAGGACAAACTGTTCATCCCTGTTAACTGTGCAGCATTAAACGAAAACCTACTTGAGAGTGAACTGTTCGGTCACGAAAAAGGCTCGTTTACAGGTGCAGAAAAACAGCACAGGGGAAGGTTTGAAATTGCTGATGAGGGTACTATCTTCCTTGATGAAATAGGAGACCTGCCTTTGCATATACAGGTAAAACTTCTGCGCGTACTTCAGGAAGAACAGTTTGAAAGAGTCGGCGGAAGTTCAACGATTAACGTAGACGTCAGGGTTATAGCCGCTACAAACAAGAACATTGAAGAACTTATCAAAGAAGGAAAATTCAGGGAAGACTTATACTACAGGTTGAACGTTGTTAACATTAATCTGCCTCCATTAAGAGAAAGAAAAGAGGATATCACTTTGCTGATATCAACATTTATAAATAAGTACAAAAGCGATTCCAGTAAACCGAACCTCGATTTCTCAAAAGAGGCACTGGACATATTAATGAAATACAATTATCCAGGAAACATAAGAGAACTTGAAAATATAGTTCATCACTCAATAGTATTATCCCGGAACGAGATTATCACAACTGATGATCTGCCATTAGGTATCAGAAAGCCGCGCAGCGAGAATGATTTGAACTCCTGCTTTGATGAAAGTTCTTCTTTACCTGAAAAAGTCGAATGCCTCGAAAGAAAAATGGTTAACGATGCTTTGCATCAGACGAACGGTAACCAGTCAGCAGCTGCAAAACTTCTCGGAATATCCGAAAGAAATTTAAGGTACAGACTGGAAAAATGGGGTCTCAAGAATAAAGGTTAGGCACGCTATTTGCTAATCTATATTATGTGAGATACATTTTAAAAAATACTGTCATAATACTTACATTCTTAGTCCTTGTTTCCTGTACTAAACAGGAAAACAAAGATATCATTACAGCCAGAGAAAACTCAATTGAAAACAGATGCGACTCTACGTACGGCAATGGTTATAAATGTTTAAATAAACATGATGTTAATAACCCAGATTACGTCCCGCCATGCGATGGAGGAGTTAATGGAAAATGGTTTAATAATCGTCACAGAATGCTGACAAATGACAGTAATTGTTATTTCAGGAGGGGGAATCTGAAGAAGTAACCCGCTTCGTCATAATTGTTATGTGTCTCTTTTAATCGTCAGAATTGTCGAAATATTTTAACATAAATTAATTAAACTAAACGGAGGTTAAAAATCTTTATGAGAAAGTTATTGGTACTGCTGTTTGTCAATATGCTGCTTTTATCTGCAGGTATAATGGCACAGAATAAAATTGATTCTACTGAAATTACATCGTCGGTTCCTGAATTATTTCAGTTTCATGATGTAATATATGTAATATGGCACGAAGCATATCCTTCGAAGGATATTGCAGCATTAAAAGGTATGGTAGAAAAAATCAAACCTGATATGGATAAAATTAACAATGCAAAGCTTCCCGGAATATTAAAAGATAAAGAATCAAAATGGAATGACGGACTGAAAATGCTCAATGCATCTGTAGAAAATTATTATGCGGCAGCAAAAGGTACAGATGACCAGGTAATGCTCGATGCAGCAGAAAAGCTGCACGCTGATTATGAAAAGATGGTAAGAGTATTAAAACCTGTAAGCAAAGAAGTGGATGAATACCATAAAGACCTTTATGTAATATTCCATAAGTTCTACCCTGCGAAAGACTACAAATCAATCGAGCCAATGATGGACGGAATGATTGCAAAAGCCGAAGCGTGTCTGAACGCAAAACTGCCTAAGAGACTGGAACCGAAAACGGAAGTATTCCAGAGTACAGTAAAAGAGTTAGTTGCAAAGACCACCGCCCTTAAAGAAGCATTAAAGACAAATGACAGTGCGGTTATAGATAAAGCGGTAGATATTATGCATTCCAAGTATCAGGATGTGGAAAAGATATTTGAATAATAAATAAGAAAATTCCGTATAACCCATATAGCCCCTTCTCTGAGCTAAGCGGAGAGGGGGCTTTTGTTTTTCCCCTATGGCATAAATGGCTTGTCTATTCTGTATATACAGGGTCTCCCGATTTCTATCTTGATATTTATGTATACTATGATTAATTTTAATAAATGAATGAATATTCAAAATAAATCAATCTTATGAGGAAAAAAGAAGGGAACAAGGAAGTTGATATATTGTCTGCCGCTATAAAAGTGTTTGCAGAATCAGGTTTCTTCGATGCAAAGATAGCAAAGATAGCGGAACTTGCGAATGTATCAATTGGGAGCATTTATGTTTATTACAAAAACAAAGATGACATACTTTACAAAATATTCGAACAGATATGGGGCGGCCTTTACAATAATCTGGACAGTCTCGTTTCGAGAAAAGATTTAACCATGGTCGAAAAATATGATGCGATGATTGACATGATTTTTGATACTTTCACTGAGAATTCTGCTACGGCAATAGTTGTCGCACACGAACAGCAGAGAATCGTTATGAGAACACCTGAAAAATTCACACCGTATTACGAAAAATTCGTAGGTCTCGGAGAGAAGATAGTAAAAGAGGGAATAAAGAAGGGTACATTTAACCAGAACATTAACGTTAACATATTCAGGCATTTCCTGCTTGGAGCATTCAGGGATTTAATTAATTCGTGGGCAGTTTCACCGAAGGAATTTCCTCTTAACACAATGAGACAGAATATAAAGTTTCTTTCAAAATACGGTTTACTGAACCATAAATAATTACATTCTCCAGAGGTATTGCAGTTTCAGGAAGTATTGTCTGTCTGTAAGAACCTTTTTGTATACATCGTTAGGAGTAGATACTACATCGTTGTAGTCGTAAGTAGAACCTACATAGAATATAGTGAACGGGTTCAGTTTATAACTTATCAGCGGCGAGAAATTGAAGTTGCCGGAGAAAGTATCGTACTGAAACACTAATCTTGCTGAAAGGTTCTTTGTTACCTGTATGTTTGTCTTATTCCTGAATATATAACCTGCATAGATTTTTTCGCCTGCGTATTCTTTCAGCAGTTCGTAGTATGTATAGTTGTTCTCAAGTGTAATTCTGTCGATTGGTTTGATTGTTCCCCATAATTCATAATCGTTCATGTATCCCACAAAAGAATCATCATTCCTGACAATAGATTTCCCTGTTGCAACAAGGAATCCCCCCTGCAGCCAGCTGAATGACTGAAAGCTTAAATTAATAGTTGCTCTTCTTACTCCTTCGTGATATTTTCCTTTGAATGATTCGTTGTTCACAAGAAAGAAGCCGAAGTTTGTATTTATCTGCATCGGGAATCTCAGCCAGAGAGAAGCCTGTGCAAACTGTTCACGTATCTTACCGTCATAATCGTATCTCATAAATCCAAACAAAGATGGCTCAATTCTATTGATGACTTTACCTTCAGGATAGAAATCATAAACCTGGTTTGTCTGAATTGTTCTGTAATCGTTGTTTGAATTATAACCGTTATCACGTCTTGATACAGGCGATGCATCGTTGTAAGATAAACTGAAATTCCAGTGACGTGCACTTCTGTTCAGTGATAAATAATTTGAATTTCCTGCAAAGTACTCGCCGTCGAGCGCTGCAGTGTATTTGCCGTTATCAAATATATTAGGATTATAATAATCAGGATAGTTTATTTCCCTCGTAAACAACCTGACTGACTGGAACGAGACATTATAATTCTCAAGGAACCTGAAGCTGCCGTCAAAACCGAACACTCTGTTGTATCCGTCAACGTCGAATGCTTTCTTAGTATCTTTATTCACTTCTCTGTCCGTCAGAATCATTCCGATGTATGAGTCATTGTTTCCGATTGCCTGTTTCAGTCTTAGTATATTCGAAGTAGATGTCCTGTCTGTTGCAATAAAATCACTGTACTCCTGAAACGGAACGATGAACGGAGTTTTCTGGTCGTAGGCAACAGTATAGCCAACGTCTGTTCTTCCGATTTTACCCGTTAACTTAAAAGCAAACAGCGGATTGTTTATGGAGCGGGTATAAACTATGTTCATCGGAGATTTAAAAATATCGTTACCTTCGATGAAGAAAGGTCTTTTCTCGGGATAGAAGAGTGCAAAAGTATTGTTAACATCAACCTGTGCGGCATCTGATTCTACCTGAGAGAAATCAGGGTTGATAGCAAGGTCGGAAGTCAGGTTAGAAGTAATTCCGTATTTCACGTTCACGCCATACTGACCTTTCACTTTCTCATTATTAAAATCTGATTCTGCGTTGTTAAAATCTGACAGTGTTCCGCTTTGTGAACCTAAGGCGTATGGCAGTACTTCAAGATTCTTGCCGCCCTTAATATCTTTAATCCCGTACATCTTTGGAGAATGTGAATACAGAGTAGGGTCATCTCTGGATATAGGGTCCCAGCAAATCTGCTCACGGTTTTTTCTCGGATGGTTTCTGAACAAATGGAAATTCCAGACCTGTTCGCTCTTGTTAGGAAACCTTATACTTTTGAAAGGAATAACCATTTCGCAGGTCCACATATTATCGTGTATCTTTGCGCCTGAATACCAGATAGCGTCATAAGTCTCATCTTCATTACCCGGAGCATTCCACATCAGGTCTGCCTGAATTCCGTAAGGATTAACAACAAGTTCGTACGCCTGTTTCTTTTCATCATAAGTATCAAAGAAGAATCCCGCCCAGTCGTCGCTGAAGATTAAATCTCTTGAAGTAAAAGTCTTGCGAATGCTTTTAATATCGGTTTCATAACATTTAAAACCTATATAAATATTCTCGTCGTCGTAAAAAATAAATGCTTCTGTGTTAACTGATGGTTTGGTGTTGTCACCAGGGTCAACTTCTGAGAAGTTATCGAATCGTTTTGCCTTCATCCATGCAGGTTCAGTTAAATCACCGTCAACATCGATTTCTGCATTGTTAACTCTCGGTACGGTTACGCCTTTATCTTTATTTGGTATAAATCCTGATTTATCTTTTGAAAGGGTGGTAGTGTCTATAGTTGAACTGACTTTAACAGAGTCTGAATTGTTTTGCGATATTGCCGTGTTATAAACTGCAATGAATATTAAGATTGTAACGATATACTTCAATACACTATCCCTAATTAGATTATAAAAGAATTCTAATATTATTAACGCATGAAACGGGCAAAGGTTTCAAGTAGCGCTACTAAATGCAGATATAATATTATTCTTTTCCTGTGAGTTTCTCGGCTCTGTCAGCCATCTTAAGTTTCTCTATTATTTCGCCAAGGTCGCCTTCCATAACCTCACTCAGGTTATAGAGTGTGAGACCTATTCTGTGGTCTGTCAGTCTGTTCTGCGGGAAATTGTACGTTCTGATTTTCTCGCTTCTGTCACCTGTCTTAACCATTTCTTTTCTCTGCGAACTTGTTTCTTTCTCGCGCTTCTCGAGTTCGAGTTCATAAAGTCTTGAACGGAGAACTTTCATTGCCTTAAGTTTATTCTTAAGCTGTGAACGTTCATCCTGGCAAATAACAACCAGTCCTGTAGGATGGTGAGTTAAACGAATTGCCGTCTCAACTTTATTCACGTTCTGTCCGCCTGCACCGCCCGAACGGTACACGTCAATCTTCAAATCATTTTCCTTAATCTCAACATCAAAGTCCTCTGCTTCAGGAAGTACTGCAACCGATGCTGCCGAAGTGTGTACTCTTCCGTTTGCTTCTGTTTTCGGAACTCTCTGAACTCTGTGAACACCGCTTTCATACTTTAAATTACCATAAGCACCTTTTGTAATCACGTTTATCACTGCTTCTTTAAGACCGCCAGGAATTGATGATTCACTGTAGACCATTATCTCTGTCTTCCAGCGTTTCACTTCGAAGTATCTGTTGTACATCCTGTATAGTTCTGCTGCGAACAGCGATGCTTCGTCACCGCCCGTTCCTGCTCTTATTTCAAGTATTGCGTTCTTATCGTCTATAGGGTCTTTTGGAACAAGGAATTCCTTAATCACGTTTTCCGATGCTTCCAGTTCAATTGTCAGTCTGTCAACTTCTTCCTTTGCCATTTCTTTCATCTCTGCGTCACCTGAATTGTACATAAGGTCTTTATTCTCTTCCAGTTCATTCTTAAGTTTCAGGTAAGAATCGTATGAATTCACAACGTCAGTCAAATCAGAATACTCTTTGGAAAGTTTCCTGAATTCATTCTGGTCTTTAATCGTCTCTTCTTTTGAAAGCAAATCAGATATATCATTATATCTTTGCTTAACTCTTTCTAATTTATCTAACATATTGTTTTAAATAAAAAACTTAGTCCGTTATGATTCCGCAGACTAAGTCCGAATGCTTAAAAATACTAATTATTAAGTTTTAATTTCAGTTAATTATACATCTCTAAAAGAACATCACATTGAAGCAGAACTGCAGTCCGCCTACGTTCGTGATATTTCTGTCTTTAATACTGCTCACTTCTCTGCCGAGCACGGGTACGTAATAATATTCAATCCCAAGGCTCATCCCTAAACTTCTCGATTCATAGTATTCGATTCCAATACCGCCGAAAGCACCCAGTCCGAAACTCGTCTGTGCATATCCGAATGAGTTAAAGAAACTTCTGTCATACGGAGTCATCATAATTAAAGCAGGAGCAATACCTCCTTTTATGTAAGGCTTGAAGTTACCGTCAATGTCATCAAAAAAGATATTATGCTTAAGCCCTATGCTCAGTGTCGCCGCATAGACTCTGTTAATTTTATTCCTTACGTAAGAGTTTCCGTAGTAATCGTAGTATTCCACTTCGTTCGGGTCCGAGACTCCTGAAACAGAAAGTCTTATCATTGATGACGTAATCCTGCCAATACTTTTGGAATATGTTCCGAATAACCCAAATCCGCTTTCAGTGTATAGCATACCAACAGCCCAGCTTCTGTTAATTGGTTTTATGTCCGGATTATTACTCTGTGCATACACTAACGTATTAAGGAAAATAATCAGTATTAGTGCAATTTTGAGAGTTCTCATCATTTTAAATTGTTTTAAGTAACATATTTGATTAATTTTTAAGAATAAAGTTAATTAATCCTTATAATATTGACAGAAAAACGACTTAATAAGTTCAAAGAAGTTATTGCAAAAAGGCAGAAGCACCTTACAATAGTGCTCGAAAACCTTCACGATGCGCACAACGTAAGTGCCATACTCCGCACATCTGAATCAGTTGGTATCGATAAAGTATATTTAATCTATAATGCGGAGGAAAAGTTTCCGCGAATCAGCAAGGTTTCATCTGCGAGTGCGAAGAAGTGGGTTGAAATAGTAAGGCACACATCGGTAAAAGAGTGTTTCGACGATTTGAAAAAGCAAAAGTATAAAATCTATTCCACACACATGGAAGAAGACAAAAAGAATGCATCGTTATACGACCTCGACCTCACGAAGAAAGTTGCGCTGGTATTTGGCAACGAACATCGCGGAGTTTCCGAAGAAGCAAAACAATTGTCAGACTCTAACTTTCTCATTCCAATGGCAGGACTTGTTCAGTCGCTGAACGTCTCCGTATCAGTTGCAGCTTGTGTTTACGAGGCAATGCGCCAGAGGCTTGATGCGGGAATGTATAATAAATCAGCATACACAAAGAAAGAATTGAAAGACAAATTAACTCAGTATTTGAATAGATAATATACAAAGGAAATATTATCTTTTAACAAAATTACTTAACGATAACTTAATTATGATTCCTAAATACTTATACAAGGAACTGGGGTTTAAAAAAACAAACAATTTTATACTAATCTCCGGTCCCTGCGTTGTTGAGAGCAAAAGCGTAGTATTCAGGACCTGTGAAAAGTTAAAAACCGTGACTGATAAACTGAACATCCCGTTCATTTTCAAGGCATCTTACACTAAAGCAAACCGCACCGCAGGAACATCATTCCGCGGAATAGGTTTTGATAAAGCTGTAATGATAATGGAAGATGTAAGAAAAGAGTTTGGCGTACCGATTCTTACGGATGTACATTCAAAACTCGATGCAGAAATCATAGGCGACATTTTCGATGTGCTTCAGATACCTGCATTCCTCTGCAGGCAGACAGAACTTCTGGAGGCAGCAGGCAACACGGGAAAGATAGTGAACATAAAGAAAGGTCAGTTCCTCGCACCGCAGGATATGGTCTATCAGGCAAAGAAAGTTGAAGCAACGGGCAATAAGAAAATCTTCTTAACTGAAAGAGGCACAACGTTCGGATATCAGAATCTGGTAGTTGATTTCAGGGGATTCCCGATAATGAATAAGTTTGGTTACCCTGTGATATTCGATGCCACGCATTCAGTACAGATGCCGTCGAAGGAAAACGGAGTCAGCGGAGGAAATCCAGAGTTTATAGAGCCGCTTGCCTGTGCAGCGGCGGGAATTGGTGTGGACGGATTCTTTTTCGAAACACATCCGAACCCGAAGAAAGCACTGAGCGATGGTTCAAACATGATTAAACTTGACCAGATGGAAAAGTTATTAAAGAAATTAGCCTCAATATATAAAATATCCAGTAAGTAATTCAGAGAAAGTTGTTCTGGTAAACAGCAGACGGCAAAAGAGACAAAACATTCAGCGCGGGTATAAAATAATCACTTGTTTTTAATAGGATAATTATGTATATTTGTAATGAAACTTATCAGAGCTTTTCGTACAGGAAATCCTGTAATCCCATTTAAATAACTCTGAAAAGACCAAAAAACAACCCTTCAAAAAAAGAATCAGGAAAATGGCGCAGTGGTGGCGCATATGTGGCGAAGTTTTGGCGCAGATGTCTGCTAATAGTTTGCTTAGAGCTAACTTAGGGCATACTGAGAGCATGCATAAAAAGACGCAAAACAGCTATAATCTGCATACCAGAAAAGCTGGTTTTGCTTACCATATTTAAACATACTCCTGACATAATAAAAGTTTTGTAACTATAATATTGTATGTTGCTTGTTCATATTATTATCATTCCAAAAGTAGTAATTTCAATACATTGCAATACACTCCGAATAGGGAATTTGTTGAAATATTAATTTTACTGTCATTTTTATTATTCCTTTAAGGTACCACTCCTAACGGAGTGGGGATTCTGTTTAATTAATTCTACAAACGTTTCACTCCTAACGGAGTGAAGAGGGTGTTGTTTCTATAGTGTATGTGTAAAAAAGGGTTTGTGTTTAGACACACCCCGTCTATCCTTTCGCCAGGGCAAAAGGATATCCACCCCTCCAGAAGAGTGGAATCTCAGAGCAGATTATTTCCGAAAGGAATGTTAAAAGCGAGCAGCTTCGTTGGTTCGGAACTACAAACGAGCTTAGTGGAAATCAAAGATAATATTGTTTCCGTCAGGAATGACGGAACTACATATTATGTGTTTTGTGGACTGCGTATTACAGGGAATATTAAGAATAATAAATTTATTTTTGCAGTTGATATGTGAGGGGGAGTTTTGCAGAGTTGATAACAATTTGTTCTGCGGAAAGGAACCCTGATTAATGATTTTGAATTATAATATTATATGAAAAATAAATTCACGACTGTTATTAAGAAGGAAAACCTGGATGGTTCTTACCTGCTGGGGATTTTTATAGTTTCGATGGCTTCGCTGCTGCACGAGTTTACGCTGACGAGGATTCTTTCGGTTTCGCTGTGGTACCATTTTGCTTTTATGATTATCAGTGTAGCACTGCTCGGCATCGGTGTGAGCGGTGTTGCGCTTTCGCTGTTTCCGAAGATTATGCAGAGGCCGATAGATAAACTTCTTTCGCTTCTTGCTATTATATACGGGTCGAGTGTTATTCTTACGTTCGTGATTTCATACTATATTCCGATTGACCCGTTCAGTCTGTTCACGCAGAAGATACAGTTTGTTATAATTCCGATATACTACATACTTATTACTATTCCGTTTTTCTTTTCTGGGCTGATTATATCAGTGATGCTCACAAAGTTTTCGGATGAGGTGTCGAAGCTTTATTTCTTCGACTTAGTCGGTGCGGGAGTTTCGGTTCTGGCGTTTACAATACTGCTGCCTTTTGCAGGCGGTAACGGAACTATAGTATTTGTTGCAGCGCTCGGATTTCTTGCGGCGATGGTTTTCAGTTTAAGGAAGAACAATACATTGTTTCTGGTTTCGATGGTGCTGATGATTTCTGTGTTTGCTTTCCTGATAAAGAAAGATGATATTTTAAGGATAAGAGTTACTCCGAATAAGATTTATGCCAACTACATTGCCGAAAGACCTGACCTGAATATGTTTACGGGATGGAATACAATCTCAAAGATTGACGTGATGAAGGAAGAGGAAGCATCGCCCGACGGTTACAACGTGATGCTCGCAATCATTGATGAAGGCAATGCAACAACGAACATTCCTAACGTTAGGAAGATGCCACCGCTAACGAAACCTTTTGATGCTTCGAACCTTGCATTCGTGGGGAAAGATTCTGCCGATAAGGTGTTCATAGTTGGTTCGGGCGGCGGCGGGGAAGTGCTCGTGAGTATGTTCCACGCAGCAAAGAAGGTTACTGGTGTTGAGATTAACGGACTGCTGAACGAAATTATTACAAGTACTCTTGCAGGATGGACAGGACAACTGATAAACAACAATCCGAGAGTGGAAATCATAACAGATGATGCACGTTCGGTACTGAAAAGAAGCAAGGATGTATACGACGTTATAATTTCCGCACACACAATCAGCGCATCGGCAGTATCGAGCGGCTCGATGTCGATGGTTGAGAATTTCATAATGACTAAGGAAGCAGTAAAGGATTATTTAACTCATCTTGACAGCAGGGGAACGCTTTATATATCAAGACCTGAATCGCAGTTACCGAAACTTGTAGCAACTCTGAAAGAAGCGGGTAAGGAACTCGGAATAAAGAATGACGAATTGAACTATGTTGTTTTCAAAAGACCTGCCACGGAATACGAAGTAACAAACAGTTACCTTGCAGGAGTTGTTTACAAGAAGAACGGGTTTGATATGTTCGATATGATGAGTATGAGAAACGAAGCGAGTGCATTAAACCTTGAAATAGATTATGACCCGCTTACACAGCAGGATAATGTTTACAACAAACTTGTAAACGCAAAGAACATAGAACTTGAAATTGCAAAAAATCCGTCTGTGCTGACACCTGCAACAGACGACAAACCGTTCTTTGATGATAACTATAAATTCTCAGATGTAAGCTGGAGCACAATAAAAGATGTATTCTCGCAGGATGACAAGGCAATACTCGCACTGAAATCAAAGCCCGTTGCGCAGATAACACTGCTTACGATGCTGGCACAGGTTTTAATGGTTTCGGTATTACTATTAATCGTCCCTGCAATATTCATAAAGGGCGAGCGTAAGTTTAAAGCGGACAAGAAATTCCTGATGTTCTTTGCATTCATCGGAATCGGATACATTTCAATACAGATAGCACTTATACAGAAGTTCACATTGTTCCTCGGACAGCCTGTTTATACCATGCTGACGGTAATTTCATCTATGCTGATATTCTCAGGGATTGGCGCAAAGTATTCAGAAAAGTTTATAAACGGAAACAAGACAAAATTATATTCAGTATTCCTTATAATCGCAATCTATACGATGTTTATCGGGCTGGTAAGTCCGCTGATGTTCGAAGCGTTTGTTTCGTTAAGTCTGATTCTCAGGATTATAATTACAATCATAATGCTCGCACCGCTTGCATTCTTTATGGGCATGCCATTCCCTACGGGAATATCGATGCTGAAGAACGACGACTCCAGAATGGTAGGTATTTCCTGGGCAGTGAACGGATTCTTCTCGGTGATTGGGACAGTAATAACGATGATACTTGCGATGATGTTCGGGTTTAAGATTATCTTCTTCATAGCGGGAGTTTTCTATCTTTTTGCACTCCTATTTATGACTATAAGATATAAGAATAATTTAGTAAATTTGTAGTATGTAATTGACAAACATCTTATTCGAAAAATTCGAACAACCAAACAAATTTAAATTATATTATGAGCGAAGATCATTACAGGAAAAAAACACTGGCAATTCTTGTCGGAGGCGGTCCTGCGCCGGGTATTAATGGAGTTATTCGTTCAGTAACGATAGAAGCAATAAATTCCGGATTAAACGTTATCGGTATTTATGACGGCTTTTCGTACCTAAGCAAAGGCGATTCGAGCCACGTTACTGAATTAAGAATTGATGACGTATCAAGAATCCATTTCGATGGAGGAAGCATTCTTCACACTTCAAGAGTTAACCCTGCAAAGAGCAAGGAAATGCTCGATGCAACAATAAAAGCTTTAACACAACTTTCGGTAGATTACCTCGTTACTATCGGCGGTGATGATACGGCAACGAGTGCTTTAAGGATAGATTCATTAACAAAGGGACAGATACAGGTTGCACACGTTCCGAAGACTATTGACAACGATTTACCACTGCCCGGCAATATGCCTACATTCGGGTATCAGACGGCAAGGGACTTTGGTTTTCATATAGTTCAGTCGTTAATGGTGGATGCTGCAACGACGAACAGATGGTACTACGTAGTAACGATGGGAAGAAAAGCAGGACACCTTGCACTCGGTATCGGCAAGGCAGCAGGCGCTACGCTTACTATCATCGGTGAAGAGTTCAGGGATACAACAGTAAGTTTTGAAACTATCTGCGATATACTTGAAGCATCGATAATCAAAAGAATGTCACAGGGAAATTCATACGGTGTTGCGATACTTGCAGAAGGTATCATCACACGCATCGACCCTGAAGAACTTAAGAATCATCCTTACGTAAACCTTGAAACAGATTTACACGGACACATCAGACTTTCGGAAATTGACCTTGGCAGAATCACAAAGGACGAAGTGAGAAGAAGACTGAGAGAAAGAGGAATCAACGCAACAATCGTAAACAAGGATATCGGTTATGAACTGAGATGTGCATCGCCAATCCCATACGACTGCGAATACACACAGGACCTTGGTTATGCAGCGGTAAGGTTTTTACTGAGCGGTCATACGGGTGCTATTGTCACGGTTGACAAGGGACAGTTAATCCCTATCAAGTTTGAAGACATCATCGGCAAAGACGGAAAGATTGCTACCAGAGAAGTGGATGTGGATTCAGACAGTTATCAGGTAGCGAGAAAATATATGATAAGACTTGAGAAGAATGATTTTGACGAACTGAAGAACGTTGCAAGACTTGCTTTAATCGGCAATATGTCGACAGAGGAATTTGTTGCTAAGTATAAATACTTAATAGACGATCCTCCTGTTAAACCGTATAAGGCAAAAGAAACTGCAAAACCGAAATCGGAATCAAAGACAGAAAAGAAAAGTTAATTAAACTTATACAAGCCCGCAGAAATAAACTGCGGGCTTTTTTATATCTATTAAATAAGAAGGGTTAAGAAATGAAAATCGGAGTACTCACATCGGGCGGTGACTGTCCGGGATTAAACGCAGTCATTCGTGCAATCACAAGAAAAGGCGCAGACCTTGACTATGAAGTCGTTGGTATATTAAACGGCTGGAAAGGTTTGTTCGATGAAAGTTATATGGCATTGAACTCCAAGACCGTTGCAGGCATAGTAAACCGCGGCGGAACTATACTCGGTACTTCAAGATTTTCTCCCTTCGAACAGAAGAACGGTGCAGAGACGCTTCAGAACAGGATTAACCGTGCAAACTTCGATGCGGTGATAACAATCGGCGGAGAAGGTTCTATGCACATTGCGCAGCTTGCACAGAACCTCGGTATAAACGTAATAGGTGTTCCGAAAACGATTGACAACGATATAAGCGGAACGGATTACACATTCGGTTTTGATACTGCCGTACAGATAGCAACGGATGCAATCGACAGGCTTCACACGACTGCGGAATCACATCACAGGATTATGGTGCTTGAAGTGATGGGACGTCACGCAGGATGGATTGCTTTGTACTCAGGGATGGCAGGCGGTGCTGATGTTATAGTAATACCTGAAATAAAAGTGACTGTAGCAAATATAATTGAAGTCCTGAAGAACAGGTATATAAAGGGAAAATTATTCTCGATAATAGTTGTAGCCGAAGGCGCAGAGTTTCTGATGGATGAGTTTAAAGTGAATGAAGAAGACAAGAAGTTCGATGAATTCGGCCGTGCAAGACTCGGCGGTATAAGTCATTATCTTGCGAACGAAATCGAGAAGCGTACAGGTTTTGAAACGCGTACTACTATTCTCGGTCACGTACAGAGGGGCGGAGTTCCAACTGCGTTCGACAGAATGCTCGGAACGAGGTTCGGAATATACGCGATGGAAATGGTGGAGCAGAAGAAGTTCGGAAGAATGTGTGCAATACAGGCAAACGTGATAGTGGATATTCCTATTGCAGAAGCGATAGGGAAACTGAAGACAGTTGACCTGGATATATATAAGGCTGCACAGGTCTTTTTCAAATAAAATATCTAATATAAAATATCAAATATACATATCAAAGATTAAATATCTTTGATTATTTTAAGCTAATAGAACGCTGATTTACACTGATTAAACGGATTTACAAAGATATTAAATTAAGCCCAATTTCCTTAATAATTTTACTTACTAGTAAACCATTAATCCATATTTGATATTTAATCTGTATATTTGATTTTTGATATTTTATATTTGATTTATTAAGTTGTTGTTTTTTGATTGTTGAGAAATTATTTTATAACAATTAAAATTTAGCATTATTGAAAAAACATACTGAAACACATCATTCGGGATTACTTACACGTCTTGGGTTGTTCACTGCATTAATGATTGTTATAAGTTCGATGATTGGCTCGGGAGTCTTTAAGAAGATTGCTCCGATGTCTGTAGAACTCGGTACACCCGGACTTATACTTCTTTGCTGGTTAATACCCGGTATTATTACTATGATTGGTGCTGCTACTAATGCAGAGATTGCAGGGCTGATTGCAGAACCCGGAGGTCAGTATGCATATTTCAAAAAAATGTACGGTAACTTTTTTGCTTTCCTGTATGGCTGGAGCTGCTTCTCGGTTATTCAGTCAGCATCGATTGCTTCCATAGCATACGTCTTTGCTGAATCGGTTAATGCAGTAATTCCACTACCTCATTTATCAGCAGGTATGGAACAGATAAGCATTTTCGGTATTTTCTATCCGTTTCATGGTTTCGGTGTAAAAGGACTTACAATACTAACGATAATGTTTCTTACTGTTGCTAATTATTTAGGTGTAGTAATCGGCGGTGCAATTACGAATGTATTTACAGGTTTAAAAATACTCGGTATAATCATAATAGTTATTCTCGGATTAACAATCAGCAACGGCTCGGTTCAGAATTTAACTCCTTTCCTGAATAAACCTGATTTTCAGTACGGTTCGGGTCTTGGGCTTTTTGGAGCGATGTTTGCTGCAATGCTTGCAGCTTTCTGGGCTTATGACGGCTGGAATAATATCGGATATCTCGGAGGGGAAGTTAAAAATCCGAAACGGAATATTCCTTTATCTCTGTTTGGCGGTGTGGCACTCGTTATAGTTGTTTACCTTACTCTCAATACGGTTTTTCTGTACGTAATGCCCGTGGGTGAGATTATTAATATTGCTAACACCGAGCATAGCATCATTGCAATAGAAGTTATGAGAAAGTTTCTCGGATACGGCGGTGCTCTGTTTATTTCGGTATTAATAATGGTTTCAACGTTCGGTACTACGAATGGAACAATACTTGCTTCATCAAGAATATATTTTGCGATGGCGAAAGACAGTTTGTTCTTTAAATCAGTGGGTAATCATCACAGTAAATTCAAGACTCCACATATGTCTCTGCTGATTCAGGGAATATGGGCAAGTCTGCTGGTTCTTTCAGGAACGTTCGATCAGTTGACTGATATGCTTATATTTTCGACATTCATTTTCTATGGTGCGGGAGCATTCGGAGTTTTTATTCTGAGGAAGAAAATGAAAGATACTCCGCGTCCTTATAAAGTGCCTGGATATCCTGTATTGCCGTTTATATTTGTGCTGTTTTGTATAACACTGGTTGTTGTGACGATTATACAGAATCCGAGGGATGCGGGGATTGGTTTATCGTTAATATTTCTTGGTGTTCCGTTTTATATATACTGGAATAAGAGGATAAAGAATGCAGGAATAGAACGCTGATTTTCGCAGATTAAACTGATTATCGCAGATTAAAAACTGTAAAGAGATTTTACCATCCGCTGCGGCGGACGCACAGAGCCCACAGAGTTTTTTAGGCAAAGAGAAAGAGATTTCTTCAGGTAAAGAGAAAAGAACAGACACGAATTAACACAAATTAACGCAAATAATGAGAAAAGTTTTATTTAGGGAATGAGATAAGAATATAGAAGTATTATATCAGTGTGAATCAGTTCTAAATCAGAAAAATCAGTGTGCGTTTTTTACATCAAAGTTATCTTTGTGATTTCAGGAGGGCAGTTAAACCTTAGTGGCAGCCCTACTGTTCCGATGCCTCTTGAAACGTACAGAGACTTTCCTTCGTTCTGGTAGAGACCGCTGATGTACTTATGTACTGTTGCTGCGATTGAAATATTTATATCTCCGTATTTAAAGAAAACTACCTGACCGCCGTGCGTATGTCCGCTGAGCATTAAATCGAAATCCAGATCAGTAACGTCATCGAATACGTAAGGCTTATGGTTGAGTAATATTTTAGGAACGGTTGCAGAGTCTACATTCTTTTCTTTGAATATATTTGCCGCACGTTGTACAGTCTGAGTAATATACTTTGCAATCGTTGGATTGCTCTTCCCGCCGCTGTCCTGAGTATCTTCAGTACCCATTATGCTGAACGGTTTGCCGTTAACATCAATAAGCAAAGCTTCATTCCTTAGAAGTCTTATACCTGTTTCATTCTTAATAACATCGCCTATATAATTCACGTCATTGAAATAATCGTGATTACCGAAAGTTGCGTACACGCCGTACTTTGCCTTTAATTCCCTGAATGATTTTGCGAACGGATTAGCTTCTTCGCGTTTTGAGTTTGTCATATCACCCGGGATAAATATCAGGTCGGGTTTCATATCGTTAATGACATCAACATAACTGCTCATTAATCCAGTATCCATAAACGGACCGCTGTGAATATCGCTAATCATTACAATCTTAGTGCCCCTCTGCTCTTCAGGAAGTCCGGGTATTTTAATCGTAGTTTCTTCGACAATATAATTATCTTTCTGAATGGCACCAACGCTTGCACCCACGAATGCATAACCGCTTACGACTGTTGTACTTGCAGTAATGAATTTGCGCCTTGATGCATCGAACTGAACGACTTTCTTCTTCTTCTTTATACTTTCGAGTTTATTACTTAAAAACTTAATCTTTGAGAGAATATAGTTTATAAGCACAAAAGGAAGTTTAATTATTTTTCCTATGATTAAATACAGCCCTATAAAAATTGTTGCTCCCTGAAAAACAAAGAAGGGCAGTATAACTGTCTTATTAAGCCAGTCGGGCAGTATTGCCATATCGTACCTTGTAACGAAGAACAGAATGTATGGAATTAAGAAAACGAGAAATGGAGTTCTCGAAAGATAATTAACAGCCTTTTTGTCGAGGTTCTTTCTTAGTAAGTAATTCCTGAATGTTTTGTAAACAACAAACTGTACAGAGAAAATTACAGAAAATAATATCGTAAAAAATATAGTTCTTTCTAATATTGTCATATATGCTCTTTCATATTAAACGAAATTAAACACCTAAATGTTCCAAAACAATTGCAAATAAGAAGGAAGTGTAAAACAGAAGAATTGCTTTATTGTATTTCTTATAAATGTTCTTTATTCCCGTCCGAAATAAATGGACGGGAATAAAGATAAAACATACTTATTTCACCAGGAGCATTTTCTTCGTCTCGCTGTATCCATCGGCAACTAACTTATAAAAATAAACTCCGCTTGTGAATGCAGATGCATTCCAGTTTGCCTTGTATGAACCTGGCTGTAATTGTTCGTTAACGAGTGTTTCAACTTCCTTACCGGAAATATCATACACAGTAATCTTTACGAAAGAGGATTTTGGCAATGAAAAATTAAAATTTGTTTCCGGATTAAACGGATTCGGATAGTTCTGCGATATGGAATACTTATCAGGAATCTCTGCGCTGATTTTTTGAATACCAACAATTTCAGTCAGTGAACGCCTCCAGACGCAGGAATCGTTTCCTGCAAAGATGTACTGACTGTTTGCCGTTAATGACCTAATCCATTGAATACCCATTCCCTGCATTTTGTTAATCCAACTGACACCCTGGTTTGTGGAGAGATAAACTCCTTGCCCTGCGACACCTGCGAATATATTGTTTCCATTGACCAGAAGACAAAGAACTGATGTACTGTTAAAACTGTTCGGAGTCCAGTTTAATCCGTTATTTGTGGAAGTATATATGCCGTAATTATTCACACCTGCAAAAATAGTGTTGTTTATAACTGCAAGGCTGAGAACTGAAACTGTGAGCCCGCCTCCTAAATTAAACTGTGACCAGTTATTTCCATTGTCAGTTGAACGGTAAACGATTGCTTGAGAATTATCGCCTGCAAAAATAGTGTTTCCTGTTATTGCCAAAGAGCTTATAAGCTTATTATTCAGTGAAGTCTGTGTCCAGTTCGTTCCGTTGTTAGTGGAACGGTAAACACCAAATGGTTGTGTACCTGCAAATAAAGTGTCACCGTACTTAGCCATCGTCCATATTGGGATAGTAAGTCCCATTTGAGTCCAGTTAGTTCCGTTGTTAGTTGTTTTATACACACCATTTTGTGTACCAGCAAAAATATTAGTACCGTTAATCAAAATTGAGTATCCAACTGCATTATTAAGGTTAGTTCTAATCCAGTTTGAACCGTCATTAGTTGTATAATAAACGCCGAAACCACTCCCTGCATAAACGTAATTACCGCTTGTAGCCAGAGACCAGACGGGTGAGTTATAACTTAACCCGTTAAGCACTTTAACCCATTGAGCATTTGCGCTCACGGTTATCAGTAAAGCTAAAACAATAAGTAATTTTTTCATAATCTTAAAATTTAATTATTTGAAAATTGTTAAATGCTAATTTATCTGTTTTATTACCTATTATTAAGTATCAACTATAGCCATTGAATACAAAGGAAAATCAAGGGAAAACAATTATTCTTATCATCATATCTGCTGAAATAATATTTTTGTTTGATTAAGTTTAAAATAAAGATAAAAATTATTATATGCAATTCCTATTTTCTTATAGATCATTGTTTCTTTCTATCCCGCCAAAATCACAAGAATTATCAGTAAGATAAACTGTTACTGTACAGCCCGAAAAATTTTGATATCCAAAAGTTCTGCTTCCTGTATATGTTTCATTGTCATATGTTTCGAGACACACTGTTCGTGTATATTGACAGTAATTTGTGTACCAGGGTAGTACACATCCCATAGTAGTTGCATTACCACCATTTAGAATGTAATTACAATAATATGAATTACCTACACAATCAGTTCCAGTATGAGTAACTCTAATTTTCCGGATATTTCCGTAAACAAATTCTTCATTTGTTGTTCCGTTTGTTAAATAAAGACATAAATGTTCACCATTTCCGTTATTACAAGAAGATGGGATTGGACATTTATCAGGTGGCGCATCAATTTCATTCTGATTACCCGTTGTTGACCTTCCGTCTTTTATAGCTGGACTTTCAACTACTGAGTTTTTATTCATATCACAGGACAATAAGTAAGAAATTGAGATTAAAGCACTTAACAAAACGAACAATTTTAATGTTTTCATTTTTGTACCTTTCGATTAAATTTATAATTTGTTTAAAATGATTTTAGGAAAACTTAGTTCTATTATTTATAATCTTTAGAAATATAATATTGAATTATTAAAATTAATCTCCTGCACTTTGAGACATTTGTATCTCAATATTTCCATCACTATAATAAATTATTTTCCACCACTGACCATCAATTAATGCATATTCAATTTTTATTACTTCTGTAAATACATTACAGGAATGGACTTTTAAATCTAAATAACTAATTTCCGGGGAAACGGAAAACAAAACAAACATAAGACAAAACAGAGTAATTAAATTTTTCATGTTTTTATTGTTTAGTTTATAAATGAGTTTGTGCAAATTATTTATATTCCGTAAGATAGAAAAACTTTTTTTGGGAGTGATTTTACCATCTTAATGCAAGTGTGTAGATACAATTATATACCAAATATTGCGTTTTTTTCTTATATTTAAAGAACAAAAAACAAATGATTTTACTGTTATGATGAAAGTGCCAGTTATATTTAATCATCTGAAATACTTCAAAGATGAAGATTATAAGGATTTTGAGAAGTACCTCAAGTCCCCGTTCTTTAATTCAATAAAATCCTATGAAAAGATTTTCAGGATTATTACGAAGAATATGGAATTGATAAAAGGAGGCGAATTTAAAATTGTGAGAGATATAGTGATTAAGGAAATGGAATATTCTGAGAATACAACTTTGAAATTACTTTCCGAACTTGGTGAGCAGGTATTAAATTATTTCAGGGTTAAAGCTGTACATTCAAAACCGTTAACAAAGGAAATGGCTTTATGCGAGTCTATGCTTTCGAAAGGATATTTCAAGATTGTCCCCGACGTAGTAGAAACCTGCAATAAAATTCTTGAGGAAGATAAACCCGACGAGGACAAATATCTTGATTATTTTCAATTAAACTACATAAGTTACAGGGCATCGGTCATTACAGAATCTAAATTCTATGGTGATTTAAAAATAACCGAACAGCAGGAATATACACTCCAGAGTTCGATGAACCTGTTCGTGTTTTCAATAGCTCGGCTTACTATAAACTTTCTGAATTTTAAAATACAGAATATTGATTCGAGCGTTAAGAGTTCTAAACCTTATATGATAGACCTGAAGCCGATGTTTAACATCATTCAGAGGGAAGAATTTAAGTATTTTGATAAACATCAGAAGGCATTAGTAATACTTTATCATAAATTGTATCTAATGTTTTTGAATCTGAATGATGATAGTGCTTATGATAATTATAAGAAGGAATTTTATAAATCAAAAAAATATTACAACGAACTTTTTTCCAAAACACATTTCAGTATATTGATAACTTACTGTGTGATAAGAAAAAGAGTGGATGATATAAATTTAAAATACAGCACAGAAAACTCAAGATTGCTTTATGATTTTATAGAAAATGAGACGTATAAGGATGAAGTTAAAAGTTATTTACAGCCAGTCCTTTACAGAAATTTTGTAATATCCTGCAATACTGAAGAAAGTAAGCCATTGCTTAAAAAATTCATAGATAAACATTCTGATAAACTTCATCCCGACCATTATAAAGATATGCATAACTTTGCTTTATTGCATTATTACTACTTAAACAAGGAGTACGGGAAAGCCTTAAAAATTATGAATGACCTGAAGCATCCGAAAATCGTTTATAAGTATGATATCTATAGTCTTGAACTTAAGATATATTATGAAAAGGGAGAGTATGATGGGCTTGAAAAACTATTGCATAACTTTTACGGAAATATTAAGAACGAAAAGATATTTACTGCTTATGATAAGGAAAGGCACGAATTACTGGTGTACTATTTCAGGAAACTTGTCCGCAAAAAGCAAAAGTATGATGAGGATAACAAAGTAACAGAACTTGAACTGTTTAAGAAGGATATAGAGAAGGAGATTAACTTTGTGATGAAGAAATGGATTCTTTCAAAGCTGGAAGAGATTATTAAGAACCATACTGAGACTTCCGAAGAAGAGAAGAAATAGTGATGTAAATTGTTTATCCTTACATATAATTCAATCAATCCGATTGAAACATAATCATATCACTTTTGATATTACAGTTTTATTGCCTTTTGACTTTATTTCTCTGCACGATAAAAGTAAATTATGGGTTAGTAAAAATATTGAAAGTAAAGAAACCTAAAAATATTAAGAGTAAGACCGCTGAATCCACTGAAGATTCGAAGAGGTTTATTATAATCAAAGGGGCGAAAGTTCATAACCTTAAGAATATAAGCATTAATATACCCAAGTATAAACTTGTAGTGTTCACGGGAGTGAGCGGTTCGGGAAAGTCGTCGCTGGTGTTCGATACCATATATGCGGAAGGACAGAGGCGTTACGTGGAAAGTCTGTCTTCTTATGCCAGGCAGTTCCTTGAAAAGATGAACAAACCTGATGTTGATTCTATAAGCGGACTTGCACCTTCTATGGCGATTGAACAGAAGGCAAGTTCGAAGAATTCGAGGTCAACTGTCGGAACATCAACAGAAATTTATGATTATTTAAGACTGCTGTATGCAAGAGTCGGCGATACATATTCTCCCGTCAGCAATAAGGTTGTGAAAAAGGATTCTCCTTCTTCGATAATAAAAGAATTACTGAAAAAAGACAAGCAAAAGTTATACGTACTTACGAGTATAAAAATTGATGAGGTAAATAGTACTGAAACCTTACTGAATAATTTAAGGGAGAAGGGGTATTACAAGATTATACTCGGCGAAGAAACGTATGACCTGAATGATGTGACTAACGCTGAACTGGTAAAGAGTTTTAAGAAGTCGGACGCAGATGAGGTTCTTATAATTATAGACAGGATGAATTATGACAGTTCAGATGTGGAGTCTGTTTCCAGGCTTACGGAATCACTGGAAATGGCATTCAGCGAAGGTCACGGATATCTGACACTCAGGATGTTTGATGGCGATGATTATAAGGACAGGACATACAATAAGTATTATGTGCTTGACGGAATAACTTTCGAAGAACCTGAGCCGAGGCTTTTCTCGTTCAACAATCCTTACGGTGCGTGCGGTAAGTGTCAGGGTTTTGGCAGGACGATGGATATCGATTACAGTCTTGTGATTCCCGACAAGAACAAATCGCTTATGAACAATGCCATAGCACCGTTCTCAACTCCGAAACATTCAGGACATTTAACATCGCTTATACTTG
Organism: Ignavibacteriota bacterium; assembly: GCA_026390735.1. Classification (GTDB taxonomy): domain Bacteria; phylum Bacteroidota; class Ignavibacteria; order Tepidaquicellales; family Tepidaquicellaceae; genus CAIKZJ01. Next base: position 21,157 of record JAPLFJ010000009.1, on the reverse strand, counting down.
AGGCAGAAGAGCACGGAATTGATTTACATAAACCGGTAAAGGCACTTACAGAGAGACAGATAGAGTTTATATTCAAAGGCGGCGGGAAGTATATAGGTATCTATAAATTTTTTAAGGGAGTTGAAAGAGAAGCGTCGTATAAACTTCATTACAGAGTACTTCTGAACCGTTACAGGGCATTCACATTATGCAGTGAATGTTATGGCGCGAGGTTAAGGAAAGAGGCACTGTACGTAAAGGTAGGCGGTAAGGCAATTAACGAGATTGTGAAGATGAACATTGAAGAGGCATATACCTTCTTCTCAGAACTGAAACTCGATGCTTATAAAAAATCAGTTGCTGCAAGGATACTGGAAGAAATATTAACGCGTCTGAAATACTTAGTTGATGTAGGGCTGACGTATTTGTCTCTGAACAGATTATCTGCAACGCTTTCGGGCGGGGAATCTCAGAGGATAAACCTTGCCACATCGCTCGGTTCTTCGCTTGTGGGTTCGATATACGTTCTTGACGAACCTTCGGTTGGACTGCATCCGAGAGATAATGAGAAACTGATTAGCATAATGAAGTCGCTTCGCGACATAGGAAACACGGTGCTCGTTGTAGAACACGACAAGGATATGATGAAGGAAGCTGACAGGATTGTGGATATAGGTCCGCTTGCGGGCGAGAACGGCGGAGAGGTAGTGTTTGAAGGGACTTACAGCGAGTTATTGAAAAGTACTAATACATTAACATCGAAATATCTGAACGGGAAATTAAACGTTGAGTTTAATTCAAACGTCCGTTCCATAGACAAGGATACAAAATTCATAGAAGTAAAAGGTGCACGCGAGAACAACCTTAAAGACGTAAACGTGAAAATTCCGCTTGGACTTTTTACGTGCGTAACGGGTGTAAGCGGTTCGGGAAAATCAACACTGATAAACAATGTTGTTTACGGAGCGCTTAAGAAAAAGATTGAAGGGTATTTTGAAGAGGCAACTACTGATTATGACGACGTACTCGGTCATGAGCATATTGAGAATGTTGAAATGATTGACCAGTCGCAGATTGGCAAGAGTGTGAGGAGCAATCCTGTAACTTACATAAAGGCATTCGACGATATAAGAGAATCGTTTGCAAATACTCCGCTTTCTAAGAGACGTAATTTTGAGAACGGAACATTTTCTTTTAACGTACCGGGAGGAAGATGTGAAACATGCGAAGGTGCGGGTGTGATAAAGGTTGAAATGCAGTTTATGGCAGACATATACCTTGAATGCGAATCGTGCAACGGAATGCGTTACAAGGCAGACACGCTGGAAGTGAAACTTCAGGGCGGCAACGGACTGCACAAGAACATACACGAAGTACTGAATATGACAGTGTCGGAAGCCATAAAGTTCTTTAAACCATTCGCGAACATTGTAAGAAGACTGAAAGTACTCGAAGATGTAGGACTGGGATACATTAAACTCGGTCAGTCGGGTTCTACATTATCTGGCGGAGAATCTCAGAGAGTGAAACTTGCTTTTCATCTCGTGCAGAAATCTGCTTCAGGAAATACTTTGTTTATATTCGATGAACCGACAACGGGTCTTCATTATTACGATATATCAAAACTTATGAAATGTTTTGATGCATTGCTGAAGAAGGGCAACACAGTGCTTGTGATTGAGCATAACCTTGAAGTGATAAAAAACGCAGATTACATTATTGACTTAGGACCTGAAGCAGGAGACAAAGGCGGGTATGTTGTAGGTGCGGGCACTCCAAAAGAGATTTCGGAGTTAAAGAATTCATACACAGGTAAATATTTAAAAGAAATATTATAATGAGATTGAAAGTCTTAGTAAAAAAATATATTTTAACAATCATTTTAACAGTAGTCGGAATGGCAGGCGGATTCCTGTACTGGAAGTACGTAGGTTGCGCTTCAGGTACTTGTGCAATAAAATCGAATGTGATGCTGATGACCGGTTACGGGGGAGTAATCGGCGGACTGTTTGGCAGCATGTTCAAAGGTTTTAACAGGAAAAAAGGGTAGTTCGAAAAAAACAGGGGTAACTGTATAAAATCGTAAACTAAACATGACAAAACAAGATTGGGACTCGAGGGAGATTCAGAATTCTTCCTTCTTTGTGCAGCTTTATGAAAAATCGCTGGATGCAATAGTTATTATCGATAATAATAATGAGATTATTCATACGAATAAAGCTTTTACAAACCTATTCCAGTTTGAACTTCACGAAGTAAAAGGAAAGAACCTTAATAAATTCATAGTACCAGCTGATTTAATATCCGAATCTGAAGAAATGACACAGCTTGCTGCTCACAGTGAGATTGTAAGAAAAGACACCAGGAGAAAATGCAGGGACGGAAAAGAAATCTGGGTGTCAATTATGGGACTGCCCATCACGTTTGATAATAATAAGACGGGTGTAGTAGCAGTTTATAACGATGTGTCAAAATTAGTAGAAGTACGGGAAAGGTCTGAAGAGGCGAGCAGGATGAAAACTGCCCTGCTGGCAAACATGAGCCACGAATTCAGAACACCGATGAGTGCTATACTCGGATTCTCCGACATACTCAGGGAAGAGCTCAGCAACTCAGACCATCTGTCGATGATAAAAGACATACACTCTTCCGCAAAGAGACTCCTTAACACATTAAACTCAATACTTGAACTTTCGCATCTTGAATCGGCAGATTTTAAACCAAACCCTGCATGCATTAATGTATCGTCTGTAATCGCTTCGCAATCTGAAACTTTCCACAAACTCTCAAACTTTAAGAACTTAAGTTATACTCTTGATATAGACAGCAAGGAATGTTTCTGCTATCTGGACGAAGAAATATTAAAACAGATAGTCACCAATGTTTTTGACAATGCCGTGAAGTACACGCACAAAGGCGGAATTGGCGTGAAGGTATGTACTCAGGACAATTACTGCGTAATAAGCATAACCGATACGGGAATCGGAATCTCTAAAGACAATCAGAAAGTTATATTCAATGAATTCAGACAGGTGAGCGAAGGCATAAGCAGGACTTATGAAGGAGCAGGACTCGGGCTGACATTATCGAAGAGGATGATTGACCTGATGGACGGGAAAGTTGAAGTAGACAGCGACATCGGAAGGGGCGCGACGTTTAAGGTTTCATTTCCTTTAGTGGATAAGTTATTGCTCGAAAAAACATTAGTGGAAAAGAACAGGTTTGTAACAACATACACAGCAGCAGAAGATTCGAAACCTGCTTTTCTGCTTGTAGAGGACAACAAGACCAATAAAGTACTTATTAAAAGATTTCTGCTTAACAACTATAACATAGATGATGTGTCATCGGGACGTGCGGCACTTGAAATAATCGGGAAGAAGAAATACAGACCTATAATGATGGACATCAACCTTGGGCTTGGCATGAACGGAATAGAGACTGCCAATGAGATAAAGAAGGTAAAAGGTTACGGGAATGTTCCTATAGTAGCGGTAACGGGTTATGCACTTGCAGGCGATAAGGAAAAAATACTTATGAACGGTTTTGACGGATATATCTCTAAACCTTTCACGAGGGAAGCATTAGTGGAAACACTCACCAATGCTCTTGTAAACGCAGTTCAGGACTAAAGTTTCCTGAGTATATCCCATGAATAGATCCCTGTGTCGTGACCGTCTTTCCATTTGATAGAAATCGCATAATTACCTACTGTTTCAATCTTATCTATTTCGTAATACCCTGCGGCTTTAAAAGGTGACTTAATGGGTATATAACTCTCGAATATAACTGATTCACCCTTGCAGTTAACGCAGGGGCACTCGTCACGGAGTTTTGTTAAAGTTATCTCAGTAACACTTTCATCATTCCATTTTACAGACAATGAATTATTCTCAGTCTTCTTTAATTGTATCGGATAATAATTTTCCATATTAATGTTTTCTTTACTTACTTAACAACAACATTCACCATTTTGTTTCTTACTATAATAATCTTTATGACCTGTTTGCCGTAAATGTGCTTCTTTACTGATTCTTCATCCAGTGCATTCTGTTCAAGGTCCTTTTCGCTCATATCGTACTCAACTTCTTTCTTTGCTCTTACTTTTCCGTTAACGGAAAATGCTACAGTAACGAGAGAAGATTTTGTAAACTCTTCGTTGAATGCAGGCCATTGTTCGTAAGCAAGAGATGTCTGATGTCCGAGTTTATGCCATATTTCTTCTGCTAAATGCGGAGCGTATGGCGCCAGCAGAAGTATAAACTTTTCTATTACTTCAAGACTTATAGTATCAGCTTTGTAAAGTTCATTTATGAATATCATCATCTGTGCGATGGAAGTGTTGAATTTCATGTCGCCGTCTTCTATGTCCTTGGTTAACTTCTTAATTGTAGTATGAAGCAGTTTCTTCTGTTCGTCAGAAGGCGGCTCTTTAATAATTCTTGTGTTTACATCGCTCGTGAATTCGTCTATGATTAATCTCCACACTCTGCTGAGGAATCTGTGAATACCTGCAATACCTTCGTTGCTCCACGGTTTAGTGGCTTCCAGCGGTCCCATAAACATTTCGAACAAACGAACTGAGTCGGCACCGTACTGTTCAATCATATCGTCAGGATTTATAACGTTGCCTCTGGACTTGCTCATTTTAACACCGTCTTCACCGAGTATCATTCCCTGATTAAACAACGAACCGAAAGGTTCACTGCTCGTGACGTAACCTAAGTCAAATAAAACCTTATGCCAGAACCTTGCATACAGCAAATGGAGTACTGCGTGTTCTGAACCGCCGATGTATAAATCAACGGGCATCCAGTATTTCTCTTTTTCTATGTCGCAGAAAGTATCTTTGTTCTTCGGGTCGATGTACCTTAAGAAGTACCAGCAGGAACCCGCCCACTGAGGCATTGTGTTAGTCTCACGTTTAACAGCCTGACCGCTGAATTCAGTATTAACCCATTCATCTATCAATGAAAGAGGCGATTCTCCTGTTTTGCTCGTTGTGTATGAACTAACGTTAGGAAGAACAACAGGTAAATCATTTTCTTCAAGCGGTGAAATGCTTCCGTCTGCGTGGTAAACCAATGGGAAAGGTTCACCCCAGAATCTCTGGCGAGAGAACAGCCAGTCTCTTAACCTGAAGTTGGTGTTTCTTCTTCCGATACCTTTTTCTTCAAGCCATACAATCATCTTTTCCTTTGCTTCTGCAGTCTTAAGTCCTGTAAGGAATCCCGAGTTCACTGCATATCCTTCATCTGTAAAACATTTCTTGCCGTGTCTTACCTCATCGAGATACTGTGAGAATTCTTTTGAAGCACCGTTCATAAGCTTTTCAAGACCTTTGCCTGAAATTATAATATCGCCTGCATCCGAAGAGATTTTCTTGAATGCTACATCTTTAAACTTTTCCGGAGCTACAACAGGAATAATTTCTATGTCGAATTTATTAGCAAACTCCATATCTCTGTCGTCGTGTCCCGGAACGCTCATTATTGCGCCCGTTCCGTAACTCATAAGAACATAGTCAGAAATGTAAACAGGGATCTCCAAGTTGTTTGCAGGGTTAACTGCATAGGCACCCGTGAACACACCTGTCTTGTCCTTAGAAAGTTCTGACCTTTCAAGGTCAGACTTTCTCGAAGCCGCTTCTATGTAATCATCAACTGCTTCTTTGTGGTCGGGTGTTGTAATATCTTTTATAAGTTTGTGTTCAGGTGAAAAGACCATGTATGATGCACCGAAGAGTGTATCGGGTCTTGTTGTGAACACTTCAATGTCATTTTCAGTGCTTGTACTCTGACTCTTTATTCTGAACTTAATGATGGCACCGTCGCTTCTTCCAATCCAGTTCATCTGAAGTTTCTTGATGTTTTCAGGCCACTGAAGTTTATCAAGGTCGTCGAGCAGTCTCTGTGCATACTTTGTGATTCTCAGTTTCCACTGCTTCATAGCCTTTCTAACGACTGTAAATCCCTTTTCAATCTGTTCAGGGACTTCTTCATTTGCAAGAACGGTTCCGAGTTCAGGACACCAGTTAACGGGTGATTCTGAAATAAACGCAAGTCTTTGAGAATCTATGTATGCTTCCTTTTCATCTTCATTAATATCCAGAGGAATTAGTAATTCAGCGATAGGTTTTGCTTTATTTTCATTAACGTCGAAATACGAATTATAGAGTTTCAGGAACATCCATTGAGTCCATTTGTAGTAATCTTCGTCAGTAGTGTTTATTTCCCTGTCCCAGTCGTAAGAAAATCCGAGCGACTGAAGTTGTTCGCGGAACCTGATAACACATTCTTCCACACCAATTTTAGGATGAACCTGTTTCTTCAGTGCAAACTGTTCAGCGGGAAGACCGAAAGCGTCCCAGCCCATAGGGTGAAGAACATTGTAACCCCTCATTCTTTTGTACCTTGCAATGATATCAGTTGCAGTATATCCTTCGGGATGTCCAACATGCAGACCGTCTCCGCTTGGATAAGGAAGCATATCGAGGACGTAATACTTCGGTTTTGACTTATCAAGCTCGTCCATTTCAGGCGTCCTGAAAGTTTTATTCTTCAGCCAGAACTCCTGCCATTTTTTCTCAATCGTTAAATGTTCGTATTTCATATATTAATTAATCTTTAATAATTTTTTCTCTTAAAATCTTTTATTAACTTTTTAAAAACCAAACCCACCATCTTGTCATTCCTACTCGCGAAGCAGATACGCGAAGCGTTTTTTAGCAGGGGGTACCCTCTGGGTCATCTCTACTCCTACAATTCCTTCTTTTAATCTTTAACCCTAAAAATATCAGTGAAAATCAGTCATTATCAGAATAATCAGTGTGCCAATTCTTCAAATAAAGCCTTCATTACCACCTCATCAGCTTTAGGTCCAAGCCTCGTTGACAAATACCCTTCATACTTTTCGAAGAAAACACTCCCTTCGGGCATCATAGCAGTAAACCCATCCCCCAGTCCGTGCAAAGGATAAAGTTTTAAATGAGCGTGATTCACACCCATACCTTCCATAACGAGAGCTGTCCTCTGAACTTTCAGCTTATCATCGAGCATCAGCCCCACTTTCTTTGCGGCAAGCATAAACTCTGAATAAACGTCATCGGGCATCTCAAAAGCATAAGAATCGTAATGTTCTTTGGGAATAATCAGCGTCATACCCTTTGTATTCGGAAAAATATCAAGAATAGCGAAGAACTTATCGTTTTCCCATATTTTATACGAAGGAATATCTCCTCTGGAGATTTTGCAAAATATACAATCTTCTTTAATCATGCTAATAATCTGAAATAACCACAAATTTACAATTATTATAATTTAATGTCAGTGTAAAACAGAAACAGGTTTACGAAATGCGGAAATAATATTTAAAAACGACTGTTAATTGAATCCCACTATTGCTAAGTTAGGATAATTTAACAATCATTGAACACAAAAGTACGGAAATACCTGATAGAAGCAGCACGGCAAAAAGGGAAGTTTGTTTATTACAGCGATGTGGTAACTGAATGCGGTTTAAAGTTTAACCTTCGGAATACGAACGGACAGAAACAATTGAACCAGATACTCGATGATATTTCTGCTTTTGAGGATAAGGCAAGTCGTCCGCTGCTGAGTGCAATGGCGATTTATAAAGACGTACGGAAGAACGACCACGGAGACGGGTTCTACTATATGGCAGAAAAACTCGGCAAGGGGAATGCACGTAAACTGAAAAGAGACCTGTTCGGTTTTGCAGAAGCAGAAGCGTGCAGAGTATTCTGGCAGAAAGAAGAAAACTACAATTCTCATAAAGACGATTTTTAGGTATATAACAATTACATTTTATTCGGCAGTCATTTATATTGACAACTCCTTTTACGAATAAAATCATTAAATTTGAACAACACACTTTATTGATGATCAAACTAGAAAAATTCACGGAAGAAGATTTTGACAGATTAATTAACTGGATTAAAAGCGAAGATGAATTAATACTTTTTGCAGGAACCGGTTTCAGGTTTCCTTTAACGAAAGAACAGTTGTCTGTACACATAAGAAGTGATTTAAGTCAAATATATAAGGTGGTTGATTCAGGCTCAAAAGAAGTTATAGGACACTGCGAACTTAACGACATAAATAAAAGTTCGAAAAGTGCAAGAGTCTGCCGTATGCTCATCGGGGATACTGCGAACAGGGGTAAAGGGTTCGGTCGGAAAACACTTCAGAAACTGATTAATGTAGCGTTCAACGAACTTTCATTGAACAACCTGACTTTAAAAGTCTATGAGAATAATGCTTCAGCGGTTAAGTGCTATACGAACTGTGGTTTTGAGGTTAAGGGCAAAATACATAAGTCAATGGTTGGACCCGGTAAATACTGGCCCGCATACATTATGAGCCTGTCAAACAATTAATTTATACTATTCTTCCAGTATAAATTTTTCTCTAAGTAACTTATCTTTAATCCCGATATTTTTAACATCGATTAATTCTGCCTTAAGGTAAAACTCCGTAACTTTCATTTCCCTGTGCTGAAAGTCTGTGTACTTTTTAACCAGATAAAGTTTCTGCGAGTAATCAATACTGTTAACTTTAACCGTCATCAGGCCGTTGCTCAGGTCATTAAGTCTGTCGAAAAGAGATACTCCGTTTATTATGTTAATTACGAAGGTATTGGACTTATTACCATAATATACGAGTATTGTGTCAGTAATTTCTGACTGATGAAGGTACATTATCTGCTGTCTGAACAAAGGAAACACAAAATTCCTGTTCTTTAGCATTTTCTCTGCATTCGCCCTGTTGTCTTTACCGAACGAAGTCCAGTTAATCAAAGCATTGTTCTTAGCTGCGAAGTCCGAAATGGTTTTGTCGAGTATGCTGTTGAGTGCAGAATCGCTGATACATACGTATTGTTTGTTTGTGTCTGCCGAAACCGAGTCAGCCGTTATGCCGGGTGAATCAGTTTTGTCTTTACAGGATGTGAATGCAATGAATAAACAAAACAATACTGAGAACAATATTTTACAGACTGAACAGGTATGACTCATATTCTTTTAACCATAGTTTAGATTTCTTAAAATCGGGGCACATGGATTCCACCAGTTCCCAGAACCGTTTTGAATGATTCATCTCTTTCAGGTGCGAGAGTTCGTGTATTATAAGGTATTCAATGACTGACCTCGGGCATCGTATTAAACGCCAGTTGAAAGAAAGGTTCTTCCTGGATGAGCAGGTTCCCCATTTTGTTTTCTGGTTGCGTATAAATATCCTGCTGTACTCAAAGCCGTATTTCTCTGCGAGTTCACCTACCATTCTTGTTATTTCCTTCTTTGCAAGATGTATGTACCATTCCACTAAGATAGAACTCTTTCGTGTGATTTCGTGATTAGAAACAATCTTCTTGCTTTCGTGGTAAGTAAGAATCTTATTGTTTACCGAAGGGTCGACTGTAAGTGTATACTTCTCGCCAAACAGCAGTACTTCATTATCCTTTAAATCTATGTCCTTTTTTCTCTTCGAAAGTTTTAGCAGTGTCTTGGAAATCCACTCACTTTTATCTGCAATAAGATTGTCGAGACGGGATTTGGAGTACGAAACGGGAACAGTAATCGTTATATCAAGATTACTGCTAATCCTGATACTCGCATTTTTAACCTTTTTACGCACTAAATTATATTCTATCTCTGTCATTCACAAATTTTATTAAAAATAATTAAATATTTTTCCAAATTCGTAACCAATCGTAATATATATATGATTATAAGGGTGTACGGAAAAAATTATCATAAAATGATAATAATCGCTTACCTGAAACAATTAATTTTGAAGAGAAACAAATTTTATTAATAATAAATCATTGGAGTAATTATGAATTTTGAGGGTCTTTCATTTTCTAAATCAAAGGGTTTCGGTTTACTGCAGTTTAAGACAGAGTATGCAGATACATTCGACTATGTGAGTTCTGATAATGCTATCAAAAATGATTTTATTGTTGTGAATGAAGTCGATGAACAGGGTTCGGTTAACAATTTAATGGTTTTAAACACGTCTTCGCATTTTGTTTTCTTTATGGACGGTGATGTGCTTGTCGGTGCGAAGCAGAACAGGGTTCTGAATACATCTGTATTGCTGGAGCCGCAGTCGAAAACAAACATTACGGTGAGCTGTATAGAGCAGGGCAGATGGCGGCATAAGTCGGCTAAGTTTTCCAAGCCAGACTTTATTGCTCCTGCGATGCTCAGAAAATAGAAGAACATGAACGTAAATAAGAACCTGAAATCGGGTAACAGCTATTATGCGAGCCAGAGCGACGTATGGGATAGCGTCAGTCATTATGAATCGAGGTACAGCATGAAGTCTGAGACTTCGGACTTGTCTGAGCTGATGGAGAAGAAGCAGGCGGATTTCGATTCGTTTATTAAGTACTTTAACCTGGACAATGATGCAAACGGGCTTGCTATGTTCTCAGGCGATAAAGTTGTGAGTGTGGAAATATTTAACAGGACAAATGTGTATGCTGAATATTTCCATAAGCTTATCAGAGCCACTGCGATGGAAATATTTTATATGAATAAGGATGAAAGCAAAATGCAAAAGGATGATGCTCTTGATATTCTGAATATGGAAATCATCAAACTTGAAAAAGCAGAGTTTAATGATTTTCCCGGACTTGCAGCAGGTACGGAAAGAAGGTACGACTCTGAGGAATTCTCGTGTCATTCTTTGAGTTACAACGACAAACAGATACATTTTTCGTTTTTAAACGTATAACCATAAACCCTATACCCTAAACAAAAAGCACTAATGCACACCCAACTCATTGGTGCTTTTATTCATCATTTCATTGCATAATTATTCTTGTTAGTTTTGAAGAAACAAACACCCTATTATGAAAAAGATATTTATAATACCCGTAACATTCTTTCTGGCACTGGCATTCTTTGCTTCCGGAATTAACAGTTTTGGTAAAAAGCCGGAACCTGTATCCACGAATAAGATTAAGTTAATTGCACCTGAAAAAACGGGCGGTATGCCGCTGATGGAAGCACTGAACAAAAGGCATTCTTCGAGGAATATATCCTCAAAGAAAATCACCGATCAGGAGTTGTCGAACCTGCTCTGGGCAGCGTTTGGAATAAACAGGGACGAATCGGGAAAAAGGACTGCGCCTACGGCAAATGATTCAAGGGCGATGGACGTGTATGTGATAATGGAAAACGGAACGTATAAGTATTCTGCAGAAGACCATTCGCTGGATATGGTTACAGAAAAGGACTTAAGAAATTTCGCAGGCAGGCAGGATTTTGTTTATACCGCTCCCGTGAACCTTGTTTACGTTGCTGATTATTCCAGACTGAAAGAGGGTTCCGATAAAGAAATATATTCAGGTGCTCACGCAGGTTTTATAGGCGAGAATGTTTATCTGTATTGTACGTCGGCAGGACTGGGAGTTGTAATCAGAGCCTGGGTTGATAAAGAAATGCTTTCAAAAGAGATGGGTCTTAAAGAAAATCAGAAAATAATACTTACTCAGACAGTCGGATACACGGAATAAAAGGACTTTTGAGCAAATTATACACAGAACTTTAATAATATTTTTAAATTTATTCAAAGTACAGGATTGAGTATATTAAATCCTTTGCAATTAAAAACAAGCTTCAATTGAAATTAGATGCATTGTTTATAGCCACTCATCCCGATGATGTTGAAATTACGTCGGCAGGTACGGCTATTAAACTTATAAATGACGGTAAAAAAGTTGGTATAGTTGATTTAACGCAGGGTGAACTGAGTACACGGGGCAATCTTAAGACACGTAAGGTTGAGACCGATAATGCCAGCAAGGTGATGGGCGTGCATTACAGGACAAATTTACGAATGAAAGACGGCAACATAGAAAATACGATAACCAACCGTTTAAAACTGATTAAAGTAATACGGGAAACGAAACCCGATATACTTTTTGCGCCTTATGAATCGGACAGACACACAGACCATATAAATGCGAGCAGTTTTATACGTGAGAGTGCTTTTCAGTCGGGACTTGCAAAGATTAAAACAGGGAAGTTGGCTGCTTTCAGGCCAGGCCGTGTGTTTTATTACCGTCACGCACATGATTTCCCTATATCATTCATCGTTGATATCAGCGATGTCTTTAAGCAGAAGTTGAAAGCAGTTGAATGCTATTCCACACAGTTTTATAAACCTTCGGCTGATGCAAAAGGTGAGCCGCAAACATACATAAGCACAAAACTTTTCTGGAAAGACCTTGAAGCGAGAGCAAGATTTTTCGGGTTTAAGATAGGTGCTGAATTCGGTGAGCCGTTTTATTGTTATGAAGATATAAAGATTTCCGCAAAAAACTTATTTGAAATATAATTATGGATATAAAGAGAAAAAAGATATTAGTGTTTGACCTTGAAGTCGCTCCGTATGATTTTAATACGCATTACGACGAAGAGACAAGAGAATACCTCATTAAGTTTGCAAAAACCGATGAGGAAAGAGAAAAAGCAATTGAAGGACTTGTGTTCACACCCTTCACTTCGCAGATAGTTGCAATAGGTATGATGGACTATAATAAAAGAGAAGGAGCTGTTCTTGTAAACGCTCCGAAGGAAACTGTTTTAGACCCGAATGCCAAACTTGCATCGGAAAAAGTTCTGGATTATGATGTACCAAAAACTGAGGAAGGTGCTGATGATGAAAAAATATACAGGGAAGAGAATCTTTCAAAACTTACCTATATCTGCGGCACTGAAAAAGAAATCATAGACCTCTTCTGGAAGAAGATTAAGCACGAAGGTTACAATATGTTCATCACGTTTAACGGACGCGAGTTCGACTGTCCTTTCATTATGCTCAGAACTTTTCTTTTGAAGTCTAGACCTACATATAATCTGATGAGCGGCACAGATTTTAACATAAAAGGATATCACACAGACCTTATGAAAGAGTTAACGTTTAACAAACACTCTCCGACAGGTGCACGCAGGAAGTTCTCGCTGGACTTCTACTGCAAGCAGCTTGGTATTCCAAGCCCGAAAGCAGACGGAGTAAAAGGTGATATGGTGAAAGACCTTTATAACAATAAAGAGTACCAGACGATTGCAGACTACTGTTTCGGCGATGTTGTTGCAACAGGAAATCTGTTTAACCTCTGGAGTAAATATTTAGATTTTAATAATTCATAAACATATAAACAGGAGATAAAAATAAATGAAACCGAATCAAATGCAGGGAATGCTGAAACAGGTAAAGAAAATGCAGGATCGTATGGACCAGATACAGGCCGAACTTGAAAACAAAATACTCGTTGAAGAATCGGGCGGTGGTATGGTGAAAGTTACTATTAACGGAAAAAGCGTTATACAGAAAATCGAAATCGAAAAAGAAGTGCTGGCATCAGGCGATGCAGAAATGCTGGAAGACCTTATCATTGCTGCCTGCAACAAGGCATTCGAAAGTTCGCAGAAACTTTCAGCAGATGAAATGGGCAAGGCAACCGCAGGAATGATTCCTAATATTCCCGGACTGAATTTAGGATTCTAATCAATGCTGAACATATCCGATACACTCGAAACTCTCGTTACTGAGTTAACGAAACTTCCTTCTATAGGCAGGAAAACTGCTCAGCGTCTTGCTATGTTCTTAATAAAACAGCCCCGCGAAGAAGTGGAAAAACTCTCGCAGGCATTGATTGAAATTAAGGATAAGATAAAGTTCTGCAAGACCTGCTGTAACATAACCGAAGATGAAGTATGCAAAATATGCAGTTCTGACAAAAGGAACGGTGCATCAATCTGTGTGGTTGAAGAGCCGCAGGATGTTTACGCCATAGAAAAGACAAATGAATACAAGGGACTCTACCACGTTCTTCACGGAAGAATATCTCCGCTCGACGGCGTAGGTCCAAATGATATACGCATAAAGGAACTACTGTACAGACTGGAAGACGACGAGAAGAATAACATATCAGAAATTATGCTTGCGCTTAATCCGACTGTCGAAGGCGAGACAACAATCTTATACCTCAGCAAAATCATTAAACCGCTCGGCATAAAAGTCACCCGTATTGCAAGAGGAATACCAATCGGTTCTGATATTGAATTAACGGACCAGGTGACACTTGCAAAGGCAATAGAAGGCAGAGTAACTATTCTATAATGACTATGTCTGAAAAAAACTGGTACGAAAAATGGTTCTCGAATAAATACTACCTCGAAATCTACAGCCACAGGGACGAAAAGGAAGCCCGTGATATCATAAACCTTATTCAAAGGTATGTACCTTTGAGCAATAACGATAAAGTTCTGGATGTTTGCTGCGGTGCTGGCAGACATTCAATCGAACTTGCAAGGCGCGGATACGACGTTACCGGATTCGACCTTTCATCATACCTTATTTCGCAGGCAAAGGAAAGTTTAAGCAGTGCAGAGGAAAAAAACCTGCACGTTGAGTTTATGATTAAGGATATGAAAGACTTTTCTTTCGGAAACTCTTTTGATATGGCAATAAACGTGTTTACCAGTTTCGGGTATTTCGAATCCGATGAAGATAATTTCAAAGTGTTTGAGAATGTTTATAAGTCGTTAAAGCAGGGAGGATATTTCGTATTTGATTTTATTAATCCTGATAATCTCAGGAGGACTCTTGTAAGCGAATCCGAAGATGTATACGACGGTGTGAAAGTAATTCAGAAGAGGTACATAGAGAATAATTTTGTGTACAAAGATATTAATATAGGTGAAGATAAATATACTGAACGGCTGAGACTGTACAGCACTGACAACATAAATGCAGTTTTTAGGACTCTCGGGTTTAAAGTTGTGCATATCTTCGGAGATTATTACGGTAATGCTTTTGACAGGGAAAATTCAAAAAGAATGATTTACTTTTGTAAAACACATTAATGCAAAGAACTGCTGTCATACTGATTGCTTTATACTTCGGAATATCAATCTATTCCTGTTCGCTGCGTGATGCAGAATCACCCGTGACATCGCGTTCAACATTTATTCCGCCAACAACTCCTGAACTTGTAACCGTGAACCTTATGTATTCAATCATCGAGAAGGATAAAGATAATTACATGAAGTGTTTTGTAGATACAAGTTATTCACCAAGAAGATACACTTACGAACCCGATGCAGTTTCGGGAAATCAGTATCCTATATTCCGTTTCTGGAATATATCAAACGAGAAAACATATTTCACAAGTCTGTTAAGCCTCACCGATCCGGCGGCAACTTCAAACCTGTTCTTCTCGAATTCAACTCTTAACTCTTTCGGCGATACGGCTTTCTTCGATGCCGAATATCTATTGCGTATTGACCATCAGAAAACAAACGTTGCAAAAACACTGAAAGGCAATATCCGTCTTATACTCTCTGCTGACTCGAGAAATCTCTGGTCAATACACAGATGGAAAGACATACAGGCAACCTCTGCTGATACCACCTGGAGTGTCCTGAGAGCAAACTTCAGTAATTAAGCATTACTTAACTCATTATCTAAAGAATAACTTTTTAATTGATTATATCTTATAATAGTTGTAACTTTTACAAAGGAAATATATGACAACTTTATTAAAAAAGGCAATAGATAAGACATCGCTGCTTTCTGAGGATGAACAAAATAAGATTGCTCAGATTATACTAGACGAAATTTCTGATGAAGATATCTGGAATGAAAAATTCATTAATTCACAGGAACAACTCTCAATATTAGCCGAAAAAGCATTGAAAGATTATAAAAGTGGAAAGACAAAACCGTTTAATGACTAATGATTCCCAGGATAACTGATGAATTCAGAAAAAGTTTTGATGCTCTTCCCAAAGAAGTGCAATCTAAAGCTTTATCTAAATTCAAAATATGGAAGAATAACCCAGGTCATCCAAGTCTTCGTTTCAAACAAATACACAATTCAAAACCTGTATACTCTATAAGAATATCAATTGGTTTCCGGGCTTTAGGTTTGAAAGAAGATGCTACAATAATTTGGTTTTGGATTGGTTCACATTCAGATTACGATAAATTATTAAAAAACCTTTGACATCCATACTTTCCTATCTTCATTACATCGTTGAAAGTTTTCATTTTCATACTTATCTTGCTGTAACTGTATACCATTAATGAGAAAATACTTTATAGTAATATTGTTTTTTGCCCTCGGAGTACTTACTTCGTGCGAAAATATTTTCTCGCCTTCACTGGATGAATCAGGTTCATCGAGTATTATATCTGACCAGATGACTGTTGACGGTGTCTTTACTAATTTCAAGTATGCATACACTTTTAAAGATACTTCTGTTTATTCGGGACTGATGACGGAAGACTTCCTCTTTATTTACAAGGACTGGGAACTGGGTTATGATATATCCTGGGATAAGCCGACTGAGATGCGGACAACTAGCAGGTTGTTCCAGAACTCACAGAAGACTGATATTATATGGAATAACATTACTGTTTATATGGGAGACAGTCTGAACGTTAATGTGAAAAGGGGATTTAACCTGACGGTTACTTTTAATCCGAGCAATGTGGTAAGACTATTCGGGTTTGCGGATATGAACCTGTCGCGGCCTGATATAAACTCGCCGTGGAGGATTAAGAAATGGAGGGATGAGAGTTTTTAAGAAAACAACCTTCCCCGCGAAGGGAAGGTTGTTTAAATTATATTCAGAAATTTAATTCGTTTATGTAATACTTTTCGTAAGTGTCCAGTTTCTTTAAAACAAAATCAACGAGCTGGTTTAATCTCTCTTCAGTCAGTTCACCTTTTGCCTTTGCCTTAAACTCGCTTAAAAGATTTTCCTTTGTGGTTAATGTGATTAATTCTTCAGCATTCCACTTTGTGTCAACGTTGCGGGAATTTGAATAATTATATATATCCTTGTAAAGTTCAACGAAAAGTCCTTTCTCATCCCTGTCAATTGTATAAGTCTTATAAAGAATTCTTACAGGGAATCTGTCAACCTTGCCGAAATCATACGTCATGCTTTTCTTGCTTCCAATCCAGGAAGAAAGGTCTCTTGATTTAATCACGCGCTTGATAAGAAATTCTTTCATCTTTGCGATGTTATCGTTATCGTTTCTTACGCATCCGTGCGAGAGGTTTCTCATCTTTGAATAGATAAGTTTGTTCTTGTTTGTTCCGTGAAAGTACCTGAGTGAACTTTCATCGTAGTGAACAACGAACAGACCGAGTGGATTGTTCGGTCCGGGAGGTGTTGCGGGTTTATCTTCCTTTCCTTTCTCAGGGTCTTTCCACGATGGATAGTTTCTCACCCTGAACGCTTCGAAGTGTCCTGCGTAGGTTTTATCCTTAGCAGTACCGATAACGTTATTCCATGTGTCGATGTATATGGTATCTTTGCCGTAAATCTGAAACAGATGCGAGCGGAACTCGGGAATGTTGAGTTCCCAGAGGATTTTCATAGTATCCTGAAGGAAACTTTTCGGAACAAGGTAATTTACTTTGTAGAAAACACCTCCGCCTGCTTCAACGGGTTTATCAATTCTTTCAATAATCCTCTTATCGGTTATTTCCTTTACCAAGTTCTCCGAAATTATCGGGAAAAAGTCTGTTAAATAGTTTGATATTGTGCCGTCGGCCTCTTCGATGCTTTCAGCATCAACCTTTATTGTATCGTAAGTCTGTGCGCTTAAAGGCAGAGAATAAAAACCCAACAGTAATAGTACCGATAATAATAACTTCTTCATTTATTTAATTAAATTAATAGATATAGTATTGTAATTTACCCTTACAATAGAAACAAAAATACTACTAAATTGTTTCAGTTTACAGTATATAAAATTAAAGCGATTTGATAATCTTAACCAGTATTTTATTCAGTTCGCTGTGTGCATATCTTCTGTTGTTCTGTTCGTCTTTCTTTTTCTCGTCAACGCTGCGTTTATCTTCAAGCATTCTGTCAGCGATTAAATCGCGTGTAATCAGTCCGATTGCTGCAAATTTAATTTTTGCGTGAACGGCTGTTATGTTTTCGGGTGCGAGTGAATAGCCGAGAACGTCTGAACCTATTTCACGGTAGAACCTTGCTTCTGCTTCGGTTTCCGTCTGTGGTCCGATAATGCTTAAGTAAACAGATTCGTTTATTCTTACTTTATTATCCTGGAATACTTTAACGATTCTTTCAAACACTTTCTTGTCGTATGCATTGCTCATATCAGGGAAACGGATTCCGAGTTCCTCGTCGTTTTCGCCTATAAGCGGATTGTCACCCATAAGGTTTATGTGGTCGTAGATTAATGCAAGTTCGCCGCATTCGAAACGCGGGTTGAGGTTAGCAACTTCATCGATGGATAGAATCTTTTCTATACCCAGATAACTCATAATATAAATAATATGACCGATATCGCGCATAGAATAACCTTCGTAAAAATGAAAACGTCCTTTGAAAATAATCAAATCCCTTGAGCCTGCTTTTGCAAAGTAGATTTTCCCTTTATTCTCTTTATCAAAGTTATCAATTTTAGGCGGTATGTCTTTATAATCGAGTTTTTTAAGAATGTTGATTCCGTAAGGCAGCGTATAGTTATCATCAACTATGAGTGCAAACTTCGGTTTCAGTTTTACGGGAATATGTTTTTTGATTGCTTTAACAGATTCCAGTATTCTTCTTCTTTGTTCAGTCATTTTATTCATTTATTTGTAATTATAATTCGTTAACAAGTTTTTTAATTAAGGTTACCATTTTAGGTTCCGCTTTAGCCGCAGATTCAAGTATGTCCTCGAGCATTGCAACCCTTAAAGTATCAGGAAAGCCAAGGTCTGTAATGATGGATAATCCCAGAGTCCTTATGCCGAGTTCCCGTGCAACAAGCACTTCAGGAATCGTGGACATTCCTACAGTATCAACGCCAATCTTCTGCATTAATCTGTACTCTGCCTTCGTCTCAAGGTTAGGTCCCTGAACCGAAGCGTAACTTCCTTTTTTGATGTTGATGTTGTTCTTAAGAGCAACCTTTTCTGCAAGAGCGATTAAATCAGCATCATAAAAATACTTCGAAGCACTTCCGTTGCGTTTGAAATCACCGATCAGCGGAGTTGCAAAGTGCATGTTGAAGTGCGATGTAATAATCATCAGGTCGGCCTTCTCGAGTTTCGTGCTGACTGCACCGCAGGCATTCGAGACTATCAGATTTTTTATACCTGCCTGTTTAAAAATATGTATCGGGAAAGTAACTCTTTGGTGATTGTATCCTTCGTAGTAATGGAATCTGCCTGACATTGCTATTATGTTTTTGCCCGAAAGTTTTCCGAAAATGAGTTTACCTGTATGCGATTCAACTGTCGAGACAGGAAACCCCGGAATGTCTTTGTAATCTATGGAATGCTCTTTCTCTATAAATTTAACGAGTCCGCCCAGTCCGGTACCAAGTATAATACCTGTATCGTATTTTTTATCCGTAACACCCTTTATATACTTATATGCTTCTTTATGTTCTTTGTTCATTATTCTGTTTTACAAATTCATTATTTAATTTCAAAACTGTCATCGAAAGAACCATCAGGATGTTCAAGCGGTTTCGAATTTAAGGATACTTTCTTCATCGGTTTTACAACTTCCTCATCTTCGTGTGAATCGGTTTCGTCATTCCGGTAATTATGAATTTCAGTAGCAGGGGATAGTTCCATGTTTAATACTTTTCTGTTCTTTGAAAAATCCTCGAGTTCAGTGATTTTGTCATGAAGGAAGTTTCTGAAATCGTCAAAGGTCTTTTCGTTCTTCTGTTTAATTTCTTCGAGTTCCTGTCTTTTGCTCAGAATTTCGTCTTCAAGTTCCTGCCTGATTGTACGGGCATCGAGTTCTGCTTCCCTGATTATGTTATCGGATTTCTTCTTTGCGTTAGCAACGATTTCTTCCCCTAAATCCTGTGATTTAATGATTGCCTTCTGAAGATTCAGTTCGTTTTCCTTGTAGATATCAATATCCTGTAAGAGCGACTTAATCCTGTCTGCCTGATTTCTGTTTTCTACAAGCAGTTTTTCGTAATGACTGCTTACTGTTTCGAGAAATGCTTCCACTTCGTCAGTATCGAATCCGCGGAGTGATTTCTTGAAATCCCTTTTCTTAATGTCTTTGGAAGAAAGAATCATAATTATTTATGTTTTATATTTTTAAAGTTTATTCTGAATAATTCCTGTAACCGAATATTGCACTGCCGATACGCAGCATGTTTGCACCCTCTTCAATAGCTATTTTATAGTCAGACGTCATTCCCATCGATAAATACTCAAACGACGGATAATCTGCCTTTAATTCATCATAAACCGATTTCAGCGTTTTAAAGTTATCCCTTATCACATCTTCATCGTCGGTAAACATTCCGATTGTCATAAGTCCTTTGATGCGTACATTTTCCAGTTTGCTGATACCAGCGCACAAACCTCCTGCATCTGAGGGTTCAATACCCGACTTCTGGTCTTCGCTGCTTGTGTTTACCTGTATGAGAATGTCAATTATTCTGTTATACTTCTTTGCCTGTTCGTCTATAACTTCGGCAAGTTTCAGACTGTCAACAGAATGAATTAAATAAACAAAGTCAGCTACATACTTCACTTTGTTCGTCTGCAGATGTCCGATTAAATGCCAATTAATATTCTCAGTCCCTAAAATATCAAATTTACTCTTCAATTCCTGTACCTTATTCTCTCCGAAGTGTATCTGGCCGGATTCCCTCACTTTTACAACATCTTCAGCGGGGAATGTCTTGCTTACTGCAACCAATGTTATTTCACTGAAATCCCTTCCAGTCTGTTCACAAGTAGCCTTAATATCTTTTATCAGAGCATCGTAATTATCATTTAAATACTGCTTATCCATATTCTTAAAAAATATGTTTATTAATCGGAAAATTCAACATTTAAGGTATCCCCTTAAAATATAAACAAAAATCCCTATTTATAAAATAAATCGAACCTTAAACGAAGTTTATGGTAATAATAAGTACTTAAATAATGAACGTTTATGCGGGGTTTGTTTGTTGACAAATATAACGATTATGTTTATTTTAAAAACTTATTCACTACTGTCCCGTTAAAAGTCAAACAAAAACAGTTGTTTAGTTTTGTCATCTGTACTATTTGTGATAATTGAATTTTTAAATAGTTCTTTTAACAATACTTTGTTAAAACTGTTTACACTCAAAATCTGTAAAATAGT
>JAPLFJ010000020.1 GCA_026390735.1 Ignavibacteriota bacterium | reverse complement strand
TCTCTAACCCTAAAAGTGTTCTTATCTCTAATTCGTTTAATTCGCTTAATTAGCATATATTAATTCTCTTATTCACACGTTGTCATTCCTTTATGCTCTTAAAAGGAATCGCGGACATCTTTTCTCTAATTTTTTAATCTGTTCTAATCTGCAATTAATAATTCTTTTAAACACTCGTTGTCATTCCGTTATGTTTTTAAACGGAACAGAGGACAAAGTTTCTAATCTTTCCTTCGTGCCTTTCGTGAATTTCGCGGGAAAAGTTCTTTCTCTTTAATCTCTAACCCTAAAAAATCCACGTTCTTTGTGTCCGCCGTCTTGTTGGGCGGATCTTCTCTTATCTCTTTTCGTGAATTTCGCGGGAAAAGTTCTTTCTCTTTAATCTCTAACCCTAAAAAATCCACGTTCTTTGTGTCCGCCGTCTTGTTGGGCGGATCTTCTCTTATCTCTTATCTCTTATCTCTTTTCGTGAATTTCGCGGGAAAAGTTCTTTCTCTTTAATCTCTAACCCTAAAAAATCTCTATCCGCTCTTATCCGTTCTTTCAGCGTCATCCGCGTTCCATTCCTTTCTTTGCCATCTTGTGCACGTTTTCACTCGTAACTGTTTATTTGTCTTGCACTGTTAATAATATTTGAGTAGTTCTTTTCAATCAACTCTTCTTTCACATAGTATTCAATAAAATATGCAATGATTCCTGAATGCTTCTTGGAATCAAACTGTAATGGTGCAAGCATTGCCCTTGCCGCGTGGAAAATGGAATATTAAGACCTGTTGATAGATTGTGAATAGTGCTTAAGTGATAATAATTCTTCCGAGACCTGAAGCTCTTCTTTGGATTTAGCTAATCTGTACCTGATTAAATCATTTATCTTGTCGTCCGTACAAGACAGAGCCTTCTCTTACGATGTTTTTATAGAATGGCAAGACGCCTGAATAATTATCGAATTGTTCTTTGCTTTTTATTACGATTGAATAAAGTACTCCGAACCTGATACAATAATCTGATATCATTTCCGATATTGCATCATCAAACATTTTTAGTTCTTCTGCGTCTTCGTTCAACAGTACCATAATATCTACATCAGAATATTCATCGTAATCCCCTCTTGAATAAGAACCGAATAATATTATTCTGTCAAGTTTGTCTTTGAAGATTCCTTTTAAACTTTGAACTGCGAGTTCCGATATTTCTTTTATCTCTGTTGTCATTGAATAAAATATACTTACATTATACGATTAATATATACTGATTATATAGGTAAGTGACAAACTATATCTTTATCCGCCAGAGCTCTTTGCCTGTTTTATAATCGAAGGCAATAAGTCCACCCTCTTTGTATTTGAATATAACAATGTCTCCTGATTTCTGCGCTGATACATTACCCTTTATAAAGAACATACTTGAAAAGGGTTTATTCTTACGTCCTTCAAGACCGTCAAACAATTCTTCCTGTTTCTTTGTCCAGAATATTTTGCCGTCTGAATTAACACAACTTAATAATCTTTTGGAATTATCCCCTGCCGCATCCTGATGGAATATGATACAGCATTCACTGTTAGAAAAAAGTTTCTCTGCTTCTATAAATATTTTATCGGGAAGCAAGTCTGATGCGGATATTTCGGATTTATACTGCAAAGTAATAAACATAGTCAACGAACTTTTCACTTTAGATTCAGGCCCGGTTAAGTAATAAACTTTAAACCTTGAATTTCCCTGATCATCATTTCCGAGCGCGAAATCCGAATAACTTTCTACTTTGGAATTCGAATATTTATTTGCATCGATTTGATTTGTGAAAATTGTATCAGCATCGACAAGATACACAGGGTTCCTGCCGTCTTTTGTGTCAAAATTTATTGATAAAGGATTGAACTCCATTCTTAAATTTGATAAACCTGAATTTAATAATTTATATTTTGCAGTAAAACCAGCAGTGTTGTACAACTCTGCCTGAGTCTTTGCGTCGTAAACATAGACTTCCGCATCGTATCCTGAATTCTGTGAGCATACTTTCCATATTTTACCATCATTGTAAAATAATTTATAAGTTGGCGGGAGATCGTCATATTCAGTCTTTATTTTATTATCAACTGCATTTTTCAAAGGGTCGAAGACGTATGTCCAGGTTTTGCAGAATAATCCTTTAGACTTAATCGAATAAGAACCACCTGTTGTAGTTTTTGATGTGTAATGGAATGAGCCGTCTGTTATTATCCACAGCTTTCCTGTTTCGGGAATGTAAGTATAATCCATAAAATTACCGCTGATGTCGTTGGGAGAGAACAAAGGAATAATCAGATTATTAATGAGAAAATAGAGGAGTATCAATCCGATTATAACAATAGGTATCAATACAGAGAAGCAGCCTATTTTGCTTTTAGGTCTTTTACTGTTCAACTGATTGCCGATATCAATCCGTACGGGGTTTTGAAACTGCTCCTTATTGCCAGACATTGTTTCCAGTCTTCTTTGTATGTCGGATTTTTCTTCTGCCATAATCTTATATGTAAAATTTTATGTTGCAAGTAAGATAATAACAATAATTCATAAAAGACATATATATATTCAGGATGAGATGAAAGAACGGCACATTGGTAATATTATGAATGATGAATTAAGAGAAGGAATTGAACGCGGAAAGAACGGATGAACGCAGATAGATATTTTATACAGTTAAGAGTGAAAATCCGCCGCGGCGGACAAAATGGCAAGAAAAGATAGAAGAAGAAATGGCACACTGATTAAAGACGATTAGAGCTGATTTTCACTGATTGTTTTTTAGGGTTAAAGACAAGAAAAGATAATTCTTGTTTACCAGCGTATGGGTTAGAGATTAAGAGATTTCACCATCCGCCGTGGCGGACACGAAGGTCACTAAGATAGAGAAAGAAATCTATTAGGTAAGAGAAAGAACAGCGGGAATCCGCGCTTGGAAATCCGCTTTATCCGCGTTCCAGTTTTTTAGATGCTTGGGAACGCAGATGAATGAACAGATACATATATCACATTAAATCACCGAGAGGACCGAGGTTTATGTTTAAATCCCTGTCGGAAAGGTTAAAATATTTCTTGAGTTCTTCCATTTTGTTTTCGAGTTTCATAAGTGTTTCTCCGAGACGTTCGATTTCTTCGTCTGTAAGTGTTCCTCCTTCTACCCTTCTCATTGCCTGCTTTTCAATCAGTTTCCTGATGAGTTCAACCAAGGTGAGTACAAGTTTTGCCAGACCCGAATCTACGTTGTCTGCATTGACGTTCAGGCGTGAGTCTGTTATTGCGCTAAGTGTGTCCAGTTGTGCCGTAAGTACTTCCATATCTTCTGTTCCGTAGAGTATTTTATTTTCCTTCATCTTATTTACTTTAAAGTTATGTCTACAAAATTGTACGGAGCCCAGGGACCTGTGAGCATCATGTTCAGTTCTTTATGACAGGACTGTATACCAATTACTGTCTGAGTGAGGTTATCTGTCATTTCTTTTTCAAGGAGTAATACAGCATTGTACACATTATTCCCACCTGTTACTTTGTTGCACTTTATTACGGCATTCAGTCCTGAGATATGTTCTGCTATTTCAGTCTTGAGTTTCTCAGAATATTCAAGAAGGGTCTCATCAGCACGGTATTCATTAAATTTATTCAGTATGTAATTTTTATACACTGAATTTCCTTCTGCCTGTTTTACTTCAGCAAGCTCAGGCACAGGAATAATATCAGAAGAGTTTCTGAACACTTTTAATCCGTATTCTGACTTCCCTTCCACTTTTATAAGGTTGTTCCTTATAGCATCATAATTCTTTTCAAGAACTTTCAGAATCTCAGCATCTGACTTAAGTAAAGAACCAAAACGCATAGGGAGAAGGGTGAACATGTGGGATAATTCTTCTGTCACTGCTGCAAACTCAAGTGCGTCGTCATTGTTCATTTCTGAATCCTTGTTCTCTGCATCACTGACAACAGCCCAGATATCGTTGAATGAAACAGCCGATAACTCCCTGCCTTTAATACCCTGTATGCCTATATCAAAGTTCATAAGTCTGCAGACAGATTCTTTCTTAGCGTGTATTATGGCGTAAATGAGTTTATGCATCAGTCCCGGTTTTTCCTTTATTAAGTTTTAACTGTTCCATTGTTTCAACAGAACTGAGAAGAAGTCTGACCCCTAAATAAACCAGGTCGATATCTGCGACTGATATCACAAGGTCGCCTGAAATAACAACTCCCTTGGTCAATACCCTGTCGAGTATTTCCACGATAGTAACGTCGCGCTTCTTATTGAATATATCTGCGCCCATTATTTTTCCTTTATTGAAATAAAACTAAACGGCGGCCAGGGGCCTGTTACCACAACGTCAAGTCCGAGTATGTTCTTTTCTTTCTTCAGCATCGTGGCCGTATTTTTAAAATTGCCGACTTTACTCTTACTTACGAGAAAAGCAACGTTAAGAATCATGTCGTCATTCCTTCCCGTCATTTCTTTCGGGAGAAGACTGTTGAGTTCCGAGTATTCGCTCAACTTCAGGAATAAACTATAATAATTTGTTCCGTATATGTAACTGTGCTTGTCAATTTCCGTTTCTATAAGACCTGATTTCTTTCTTTCAAGTATGTATGCCTTGCCAGGTGAACTGCTCCTGATGAGAGTCTCGAGTTCCGATACTTCTTTGCTTAGTGTTTCAATCTGCTGTTTGAATGTCTCCCTGTTGCAGTATATCTTCACAGACCATTCTTCGTGTTCTTCGCACTTCTTCAGGTTATCTGCAAGGGATGCCGAATAATCCGATATAAACGTGTCCAGTTTTTCTTTCGTGCTGAATATCGTACCGAATTTAAACGGAATGATGTTATTATGCTCCATAACCTTGCTGATAACTGCTACGTGTTCTCTTGCATTCTTTTCAATCCATACTACATCGTTTACGTTCTGCTTTAAATTATCCTCTGAATATTCATCGATTGTAACGTATTTTCCTGCTACATAAAAACCGCCCCATTCAAAACATTTAAGGTCTGTGTAATCAGTGAACTGTGTGAGTTCAAGCGGAGATTCCGACAGACAGTATATGTATATTAAACCATTGTTCATTCTGTATTTTGTCCCGTCATTAAATTATCATTAATATCTTTTGTAATTATACTACTGAGCCGTCAGTACCTTCGTAATTCGAAAGCCTTTCATAAGATACCGCCTCAAGAGTTTCATCCAGTTTTACAGAATAAAACAAACGTACTTTCTTGACTGGAAGTTTCATCGATTTCATGAATGAATCATCCTCGTACACTTCCGAAATCACATTCCATACTCCACCTGCTTTTTCCATCTTCAGCACGGTTATGTCTGTACACTTTATCATTCCTGTAAGGAATTCTGCTGTTGCTTTTTTAACGTCAAATAGATTACTCATTTGTTTCCTGTTTTATTGTTTAGCATTCAGTTATTTAATATTTCTTAATCTTTCAAGGATTTCTTCTTCTTTTCTTGTGAACTCCTCTTCGTCAATTTCATCCATTTCAAACTTCATCTGCAGTTCCATAAGTTTTTCCTTAAGTACCCCGCCGTCGTTCAATTCCTTATCCACTACCTCATTTATCTTTTCTGCCAGGTACACAAGCCCGTTTAAAGGTCCTGTAAACGGGACAAGCAGTAAATCGTCAATAAGAAACATACTATGCTCCTTCCAGGTTTATAACGAGGTTTACAAAATTGTAAGGCGGAAGCACTCCGAAATACTTGAACTTAAGCACATCGCTGTATACAGCATCCAGTTCCTTCACTGCTGTATCAAATTCCTCTTCCCTTTCATTCTTAACCAGGAATGCGGAATTCAGTATCATCATATCCCCGTAATTATCGTTGACTTTAAAGTCTTCTGCAAGCGGCGCGAGTTTATCAAGAATTATATTTTTAATTACTTCCTTCTCATTTTTTAAGGCAACACTTACCATCTCACCTATTTTCATTAAATGGAAATGCGCTTTATCGGAAGGAATCTTCTGAATCTTTTCTTTCAGTATCCTGATATCCTCATTCTTTTCGAGAATGTATTTGTAGAACACTTCCTCTGAAAGAGCCATCACTTTGACTCCGAGTTCTTTTTTCCCTTTAATACTTTCGAGTAATTTATAAAACTTCGCGTAATCTCTTTCGAGTATCTTCATGATGCTGCTGTCGTCTTCCGATTCCGTAATTGTAGAAAACCTTACCGGAAGTATTGTGTAATGTTTCATCGCTTCTTCAAGCACTTTTTCGTGAGCCATAAGTTCTGCCCTCCGTGCCTGGTACTTCACAACGGGTGACCTGCTGACTATAGCACCTATGTCTTTATAATTTACAGTGTAGACACGGTCCTGTCTCTCGCCTATGCCAGTCATTCCATAATCCATCGGAGAGTCGGAACGGACTATTCCGTAGATGTATTTTCCTTCTTTTATATTTTCCTCTTCTTTTATCATACCTCTATACTCTTTAAAATTTATTAATGTTCTTTGTTCACATTTCCCAAGTTTCGGGAATTATAACGAGATTGACGAAATTGAATACAGGTAACGGAAAAGTGTAAACGAAATCGTACCTGTTTTTGAACTGTGTACCTATGTCTGACATAATATTGTCTATTTCAACTTCTCTTCCGCTGTTAACAAGAAAAGCAGTATTCATAAACATTGAATCCGTGCTTGTTTTATTCTGCCTGAATTCGATGTATATTCTCCTGAACATATCACAGATAGTTTCTGCTTCGTCCTCCTTCTTCTGCATCAGTGCTTTTTCAACGAGCATACCAGTCTTTACGATTTCATCATTCTTTTTATCGGATTCCGCCAGTTTATTAATTCTCTTTTTCATTGACTGCAGGTCAGCGTTTTCACTGTTAATCTCTTCGTATATATCGGGCATATCTTTCCAGGTGCCTCTTATGTTAAGTTCTACTTTATTCTCAAAGCAGTTCAGGATTTCTGAAAACTCAGTGTATTTTCTGTCGAGAAGGTTTCTTATCTCGTCAGGAGTTGCTGCTATGGTTCCGAACTTGACAGGAATAACCCTGCTGTGGTCTTTCATTACTTCTTCTATCACACGCTGGTGTGCGAGAATGTTTTCCGGAGTGACAGCAAGTTTGTTCAGAGGATGGCTGCTTACTACCATACTAAGACCCTGAAAGCCAATAGTGGTTACAAGATCATCATCACCTCCGACACCCGCACAATCAAAATTGCTTTCGCAGTCTGATGCTATTATACAATAAACATATTTTCCGTCTTTCTGCATTTTAATCCTTCATTTTTAACGACATCAGGTTTTCTGTGACATCTTCTTTTCCGAGAAAAATACTTTCTTCAAACTCTGTCTTTTTAGAGTGGGCAGAGTAATCGACTAATGTCCGATAAGCATTGCTGACCCTGGTGTACATAGCTGAATTATCAGCGCCACGCGATTTATCGGGATGGTACTTTTTAGCCATTTTCCTGAAAGCATCTTTTATGCTCTTTGCAGAAGTAACTTCGCTGAGCGACAGAACATTTCTTGCTTCTTCAATTAAGCCGTACTCAAACTCTTTTAATTCAACAGTATAAAAACTGTAACAAGGAAGCGGGCCGACAATCTTAAAGTTCAGTTCTCCCCTGAACTCCTCGTCTATTGCTGTGATAACATTCTCAAATTCTTCCTGCATCTTTCCTTCAATCAGAAAAGCTGTGTTTATAACCATCTGATCGTTCATCACTTCGTGCGATTTCATTTCTTTGCACAAGGGTGACAACAGTTCAGTAATTCTTGCAGCGAAGACATCTCTCACTTCATCAATTTTCGATTTAAGCAGCTTCCCAATTTCTATCTGATCTGACTGCTGCACGTTACCGCCCTTACTCATTATCTTTTCTTTCAAATCTTTAATGTCAGGATGCAGAGAAAACTTTTCTATGAGTCCTCCGAAATCACTCCACACAGCAACCACATCGAGTTCCACATTATTTTCTATTTTTGTGAATGCTTCTGATATTAAGTCATAACCGCCTTCTGTTATTTTAATTAATTCAGTTTTATCGTTTAAAATTGTTCCAAGCCTGAATGGCACTACAGCATTACATCCGCTGTTCATAATCCCTTCAATAGTCTTCTGATGATGAACCAGAAGTTGCGCCAGTGATTCCATGTTAAGGTTACTGAAATCAATTTTTTCCATATCGGATACAACAGCAGTTACATCGCTGCAGGAAACTGTATAGACTCCTGAGTTTAAAGGCAACAACAATTTTACAGTGTCATAACCTGCTTTTATATAACCGTAAATGTATACTCCTTTATTATTCATTTCCATTTGATTTATTTTTTAAGACCATTTTGCTTTAAAACCAGTTTCACTGCTTCATCAAAATGATTTTCCATTATCAGAATGTTGCTTTCAGTTTCTTCGGGTTTTCCTTTGCTCTTTTCTATCGTGTTGCGTATTGCGAGCATTGCAGCTTTCCTGCATATAAAACCTATGTCCGAACCCGTAAGGCCTTCGGTGTTTTGTGCTAGTTTATTCATGTCAACTTTTCCAAGAGGTTTATTCCTGGTGTGTATAGCAAATATTATTTCTCTTGTCTTTAAATCAGGTAACGGCAATTCAAATATTAAATCAAAACGTCCGCTTCTGAGAAGTGCAGGGTCGATTAAGTCTATCCTGTTTGTCGCTGCGAGAACGATTACACCTTTCAGGTCTTCGATACCGTCCATCTCTGTCAGGAACTGACCGATGACCCTTTCTATGACACCCGAACCTGAACCGTCACTGCTGCGGCGGGGCGTAAGACTGTCTATTTCATCAAGAAAAAGAATGCAGGGTGCAGCCTGTTTGGCAAGTCTGAACAATTCGCGCACACCTTTTTCAGATTCACCGATGTAGCGGCTTAAAATCTGCGGGCCTTTTACTGAAATAAAATTTACTCCGCTTTCACTTGCGAGTGCTTTTGCCAGATAAGTCTTTCCTGTTCCAGGTTTACCGTGAAGGATTACACCCTTCGGCGGGTTTGTTCCTGCTTTTCTGAATAATTCCGAATATTTTAACGGCCATTCTACTGCCTCTTTAAGTGTGTCCTTGATTTCATCAAGTCCGCCTACATCATCCCATTTTACGTCAGGTATTTCAACGAATACTTCCCTGATTGCCGATGGTTCAACTTCTTTCATCGCTTCATAAAAATTATCCATCGTCACTTCCAGTGACATTATCAGGTTGTATGGTATTTCCGCTATTTCGAAATCTATTTGCGGGAGTATTTTTCTGAGTGCTGTCATTGCTGCCTCACGTGCCAGTGCTTCAAGGTCGGCTCCTACAAAACCATGTGTGATTTCTGACAGCTTTTCAAGGTCGACATCTGCCGATAAAGGTATTCCTCTTGTATGTATATGCAGAATTTCCAGTCTTCCTTTTTTATCTGGTATAGATACTGATATTTCCCTGTCAAAACGCCCCGGTCTTCTTAATGCAGGGTCGATTGAATTTGGTATGTTTGTGGCACCGATAACAATAACTTTCCCTCTTGATTGCAAACCATCCATCAGAGAGAGCAACTGTGCTACAACACGCTTTTCAACCTGCTTCTCGCCGCCCATATCTTCTCTTTTAGGAGCAATAGCATCTATCTCGTCTATAAAAATTATGGAAGGCGCATGTGCCTGTGCTTCTTCAAAAACTTTTCTGATTCTGCCTTCACTCTCACCGTAAAATTTCCCCATTATCTCGGGGCCTGATATATTTATAAAATATGCATCCGTTTCATTTGCAACCGCTCTTACAATCATAGTCTTACCTGTTCCCGGAGGACCGTAAAGGAAAACTCCCTTGGGCGGGTCTACGCCAAGTCTTTCGAATATTTCAGGATATTTCAGAGGAAGTTCTATCATTTCCCTTATGCGCTGAACCTGATTCCCGAGACCGCCAATGTCTTCGTAGGATATTTTACTTTTTTTCTCAGTGGTGTTTTTCGCTAATTCAAGCTGAAGAATCGTGTTTGTGTTTATCAGAACCACACCGTCCGGTGATGTACCGGTTACTGTATAATCTATATTCCTGTTACCAAACAATGTTGCTCTAACTTTATCGCCTTTTGTAACTGGTAATCCTGTTATCAGAGAACCGATGTATTTAGCATCATCGGTTTTGAATGAAGAACCCGAGCCTGTATCTGGTTTAAGCTTTATTTTTGAAGCTTCACGGCTTTTTATTATATTTAATTTAACCTTCTCGTCAATACCCGCCTGTGCATTCTCTCTGGTTATTCCGTCAATTTGAATGATGTGTTTATCCCTGTCTTCAGGATAACAAGGCATTACTTTCACAGGTGTTGAACGCTTACCCTCAATCAGTATTATATCGCCGAGTTCTATACCGATAAGTTTCATGTCTTTCGGGTCGATTCTCGCGATTGCTCTTCCAACATCTTTGACTAATGCTTCTTTTACTCTTAATACTATTTCATTCATATTATATTTTTCAACCTTTTACTTTGAATTATCTGTTATTTATATCCTCTTATGATTGTCCAGAAGAAATGTTTTAAAGTTCTGAAGACCCGGTATCCCGATTATTTCTTCGGGATGTAACGGTACCTGTACAATATTTAAAGATTTGAAAGTGTCGTATATTTCCTGCAGATGTTTACTCTGAGATACTTTTCTTTTCCTGCAGAAATCACACCCTGTTGATTCCATAACATTGTTTATAACCATCTGTTTTATGTTAACGCCGAATTTATTCAATTCGGTAAGAAACCTTTCTGTTTCGAGTATTGCCATCGACTCAGGAATACATACAGGGATAAACTCTGACCTGGAAGTGTCCTTTAATATACTCTCTATCCGTTTAACTGTTTTCTTAAGGCTTAAGAGCAAATCATCTGCTTTATCTTTCTGGTAAGTTCCGGAAAATCTTTCCATCATAAACCTGTATTTCCACCTCATCTTTGCTGCAACTTTTATCCAAAGGTCGAGTAATTGCGGAGATGAAATAAGGCGTAAAGCATGTCCTGTAGGGGCTGTATCAACGACGTATTTATCGTAATTGCCTTCGCTGACAAGATTAATAATCGTTTTAAAGCTCATTACTTCATCAATTCCCGGAATGGAAAGGGAAAGCATTTCTTTTATATCATCTTCGTCAAGGTATGTAGATGTTTCCAGAAGTTTCTTAAGTTCATCTTTATGTTCCTCTTTAAAATCCAGAAGTGCAGCATCAGCGTATACTTCAATGGCAGTAAGATTCTCAACTCCATCTACCGGTTGGAGTTTGAATCCTATTGCCTGTTGAAGACTATCTGAAACCGAATGAGCAGGGTCTGTTGATATGAGCAATGTCCTGAAGTTCTCCGATAATCCCATTGCTGTTGCGACTGCACAGCTTGTTTTACCGACTCCGCCTTTTCCACCGAAAAAGACAAGTTGTAATTCAGGATTATTTAAGCCTGTCAGTGACATCCCTTATTTCTTTATTCTAATCTCAAGAATACCGTTATTGTATTTCGATGTTAAATCTTTAGCATTTACTTTGCACGGCAGCAAAACCTCTTTTGAGTACTGCCTGGTTTTGTTTACAGCAGATATTTCGAGTATATCTTCTTTTATATCAATCTTAATATTACTTTCTTCAATACCCGGCATTTCAGCTATTATTACGAGTTCATCTTTTTCGTCAAATATATCGGTCATCGGTTCTCTTACTTCATCAACCTGCGGACCTTCCGGAGTTTTCTTTATATTACCGAATGTTTCTACCTTAGGCGAACCGCCAACTGCAGATTTGATTGTGAAACCATAAACCCCTTTCATTCCCTTCTTCAGACTGTCAAAGTTAATGTCTCCCTCTTTCTTTATCTCTCCGGTTTCTTCAAGTTTTC
Organism: Ignavibacteriota bacterium; assembly: GCA_026390735.1. GTDB lineage: Bacteria > Bacteroidota > Ignavibacteria > Tepidaquicellales > Tepidaquicellaceae > CAIKZJ01. The sequence goes on along the minus strand of JAPLFJ010000020.1, from coordinate 4,514 downwards.
CCGCAAGGTCGACTAATCGTTCGATACCTTTAAATAATCCCCCGAGTCCGAACAGGTCAAAATCAGCATCCTGATTCTTTTCTTTGCCTTTATCTGTTTCCATAGTTTTATAGGTTTTAATTTGATAACTAAATTGCTTTGATTTAAGATATTTTTAAAACTCAACATCCTTTTATTAATTTTTATCTTACCCTGAATGTTTTTATAGAATATCATAATATCCTCCTTAAATTTCTTTGTTTGATTTTTCCAGTTTCTCGAGTCTTGCTACAAGGTCATCCTGCTTCTGCGCGAGTTCTTTAGCTTTTGAAGAAAGGTATGTGTCATCCTGCCACCAGTTAATACCCATTTCCATAGCCTTATCAACCGATGCGACGAGAAGTCTGATTTTTATAGTAAGCAGGTCTATGTCGGCAATCTGTATCTTTATATCGCCTGCAATTACAATTCCTTTATCGAGAACTCTTTCGAGTATATCTGCCAGGTTTGTAGCCTGAATCGAATGTGTTAAATTTTCTGCCATTTTGCTTTACCCGTTTAATTTTCTGACATCTGCTGTCAATCCTAATAATCTATAGACATTGTCTTCCACTTCGTCTTTCCTTCTTTTGCACAACCGGAGTTTCTTTTGCTGATTTTCCTTCCTGTACCCAGACTTGCTTTTATTTGTTCTGTCTTTTCCGAATAAAACTTTTCTATGTCCCTGAGGTTTGCTTCAATAGATTCAAGCCGTATAAGGATTCTGTCCTTTTCCTTGCAGAGTCTTGCTCTTTCCTTTTCAATCATATAGAGTTTAAGGAAGTCAGAGTTTTTATCGGGATTGGAGTTACTCTTTACTGTCCCCATTGTTCTGACGCTTTGCAATCCTTTTATAACGTTTACATTAGCCATTTTATAATCCTCTGTTTATTGTTTTAGTTGTTGTATGATATCAGACATATTTATCTACCAGTTCATCAAGAATTTTCTTCACTCTTTCCTGATTAGTCTTTGAACCTACGCGGCTGGTTTCAGAAGTTAGAATATCCCTGCAGATGGTTTTAAACATACCGTTTGACTGCGATGGTGTTGTCTTTAATGCTGTAAGTGTCTTGGCAATCATAATTGAGCCGCGAATAGTAGGTGCAAATTCTGTTTTACCGGATTCGCGCAAGCCTCTTACTATATTCACTATCTTTTCAGCTTCGATTAACGGAAGATCAGACTTTGCCTTTGTGATTGCGAGTTCAGTTTCATAATCAAAATGATCCAGGTCCATCGTTACCATTCTGTCGCGCAATGCATCCTGTGTTCTGTTAACTCCGGCATATTCTTCAGGATTGGATGTAAATATCGCACAGAAATCAGGATGAACTTTCATATAATAATCTTCTTCGTGTCCTGCCGAAGTGCTGAACATTCTTTCCTGAAGTATAGGGAGCAGTATGTTATTTGCTTCAGGTCTTGAACGTGTAAATTCATCGTAGATAAGCGTAAAACCATTTTTAACAGCAATAGTCAAACGGTTATTTACCCATTTCTTTTCCATATCTTCTTCAAGTTTATGGACAGAATGTATGAACCTGTCATCGAGTTTACGAAACCTGTAACCCTGCTCACTGCCTACAAGGTCTGAGGTTTTATATTCTGCATCTCCGTGGATTACAACTACCTGTCTGCCGATTTTACCCGCAAGGTGCATGGCAACAGTTGTTTTACCTGTTCCTGACGGACCTCTGAAGTGCACAGGAAATCCTGCTTTTATGTACGTAAGTGCACGGCTTGTTATATCCTTAATGTATGGTGTTTCAACAAATGTTGACATAGCCTTTGGAGCGAGTAATATGTTTGTTTCGTTGTTAGTGGAATTCTTCATTGTGTTTCCTGATTTTTATGTTTATTCAAATTCTGTTTTGTGTAAAATACATTTAGTTTCTGTCCAGATACTCTTTGCTTCCTTAAGGTCTTTTATAATCTGTTCCTTAGAAATAAAAAAAGCTTTCTTCTGCGCATTGTAGCTGTTTATTGCATCCTGCCTTTTGAGAAAGCTTTTTCTGATTTTATTTAACGTATTATCCATTTTTACATTTTGTTTCACTTATTTATGAAATCCTGTTCCTCCGCAAAGTGAGCAAGGCAGACCGTCGCCCGATTTCCCTGAACCTTTACACTGAGTACATTTATCATTAGTTACAACGTGATTAAATCCCTTTCCCATACAAACAATACAGTGTATTCTGGAACCAAGAGGATTTCTGCCCGTTCCCGAACAATAAACACACTTAACAACAGGTTCCTTTATCTCCACCTGCCCGGCTCCTTTGCAAACCAGGCAAACAGTTACATTAGAAAGTAATTCATATGGGTCTTTTCCCGTACCGCTGCAATATGCACATCTTGTTGTGTCTGACATCGTCTTGTTTTAACTTTTATTTCCTGAATTTCTTGTCTCTTTTTATCCTTGGGTAATAAATGTTGTCATGCTTTTGAACCTTACCTTCATCAGACAGTTTCTTTGCAACATAACCTATCTTCATTCTCGACTCTCCGAGCGGTTCTTCCATGTCGGTTACTCTTACACCGTCCGGATGTTCCATAATATATTTCTCTACTTTTTCATCAAGGGATAAATCCGGGTTTAGTTCAGTGTCTTCCCTTTTTTTTTTCCTGTATTGTCATCTGAATGAGTATATTCTTTCTTAGGTTCCACAGGCATTTCTTTTTTCACTTCTACAGGAATATCTTTCTTAACTTCTGCTTTCCTTGTATCTGTTTTGTTGAATGAAGTTAATCCGGATTTTCTGATTTCTGCAATTGAATCAGACATCTTTTTCAACGCTATTGCTGCTCCGGCTCTATCCTTACTGAAACCACCGACCATAGTTGCGATGGCATGTCTCATATTCTTTAATTCGGACTGTATACCTTTCATCATTCCGTTGTATTCTTTCATTCTTTCAGCTTCACCGTTTGCCAGATCTTTTTTAAGCTTCAGTGCGAGTTTCTGGTTTTCCTTGCTGATTTCCATTAACCATTCGTTAATTCCAGCAATCATTTCCTGGACATATTTGAATCTTTCGGACATATTTGCTGCAAGATCGCTCTTAAGTTCAGCAGACATGTTTAAATGTTCCTTAGTGAATTGAGCGAGTAAATCGTTCGTGTACTTGAAGATAGACGTAACTTCGTCAGTAATACTTTTCATTAATTTATTGAATTCATCAAGCCTGTTTTTCTCGTCCTGATTTCTTCCATCTCTGTTTTTTGCAAAGAATGAATTCAAATCATCCGACATTTGCTTTCTTGCATCGGTAAATCCTTTAAGCATCATGCTTATTTCGTTCTGCATAGATGATATTGTGAATCTTATGCTCTTTATTAATTCGTTATACTTATTTAAACGGTTTTTTTCATCGCCGTTCATTTTTCCTCTTAAAGCAGCAGCATTGGACTTTAACACGTTTGCCATATCCTGATGGTCCTTGCGGAATCCGTCGAGTGTGTGCTGGACTTCTTTGATAAGTTCTTCATTTCCCTTCATGCGGTTTTTAAATGAGGCAACTATATCTTCTGTAAGGTTTTTCATTTCTGATGTAAGTGACATATATAATATCTCCTGTTTTTTAGTTTGCTTTTAAGTTAATTGATTTCTCTTAGTAACTGATTTCTTATTTTTTTAACGTCTTTTACAATAATGTGATCTTCTTTTTCTATTATTTCTTTAAGAGATTCCATTATTCTGTTGTGCATATCCTGAAAATCTGTAAATATCTTCATTACAGATTCTTTTCTGTCTTCCTGTAATTTAGATATCCCGGCAAGTTGTTTCTTAAAAAGAGCTATTTTGTCATTTGCCCCGTCCGAGGATATATCTTTTATCCCAAGAATGCTGGACTTTAATGTGTTGGCTATTTCTTTCTCTGTTTCTATGAATTTCTGAAATTCATTTTCTGCATCCGTTTCTTTCTTATCGAGCGAACTAATAATAGCTGACATCATTGAGTTATAATCTTTCTTCCGTAATGAACCGTTTTTAGCCAGACATTCGCTTAACCTTGTGTTCAGAACTTCTCTTTCCGATTTTAAATCTTCCAGGCAGTGATGAACATTGTCAAATAGTGAATGTGATGATTCAGTTATGTATTCTGATGATTGAAATGCGGTCTGTATATTAAGTACTTTTTCCTCGAATGAGGTCATGATTTCTTCAAAAAAGGTGTCGGCGTTTATTTTAGGTGTGTTGTTCATGTTATTCGTTTGAGAGTTTTGTGAACGACTTTTATTGAGTTTGAAATTAAATAGTAATCCCTGGTAAATTATGCTTTTTGGATTTATTCCTGAAGGATACCTTAGCAAGAACAACTAAATTTTTAACTGCAAGTCATTATGCGGCTTTTGCTGTTAATCCGATTGCTTCTGCATACTTTAAGTATGTTTCTACAGATGCAACAACTACTCTTGCTTCGATTGCAAGAAGTTCAATACCTACTAATGAGATACGTACCCAGGCGTCAACTACGATACCTTTGTCAAGA
>JAPLFJ010000004.1 GCA_026390735.1 Ignavibacteriota bacterium | reverse complement strand
GGAAGTGAATCCCGCAAGTGACGTTAATGCTGTATTCTGGAATCTGTATGTCAGTCCTGTCATTGCCTGACCACCAACTGTAGCAATACTAAAACCGATTCTTGTTATATTTCCAATCGTACCACCGTTTGCTAATATTTCAGCTGAAGTCCAGAGTATATTGGTTCTGTTTCCATACCAGAACGTGTTAAACGGACCGCTTGCGCTTCCCATCTGAATTGTACCATTACCAATGCAGGAAGTTGCCTGATTAATAATTGTGAAACTGTATGCAGCAGAAGAATCCCTGTTATGCTGTGCTGAATTATCCTGTGCAAATATTTTGTAATAAATAGTATTACCAACAGCTACGTCTGCATTTACTGAATTAAACAATGCGGAGTAAGTACTACCTGATGTGTTAAGTATTTTGAATCTTTTGTTAACACCTGAATTAATACGCCATATGACCCATGCAGAGTCAACGCCTATATTATCTGTTACTGTTGCTGTAACTGCAACCGGCCAGTCTGTTTTAGGAGTGTTTTGAATTGCAGTGTGTGTAATTACCGGTCTTACTGTATCAGATGATGATGCTATGAATGTATTAACGGCTGTTGTTGAAAACTTACCGTCACTTTGTATTGCTTTAATCTGATATCTGTATGTCGCATTAGTGCTGTTTCCCGGAATGCTTCCTGAATAGTTGCTTCCTGAATTTGTCATTGAAACTGAGTCTGTTAGGACTACATTGTTTCTTGACCAATACACTTTAGCAGATGTCATTGTTGCAGTTCCTGCAGGTGTAATAGTTGCGTTGGCAACGTATGGACCCGCAACATTCTGTGTGTTTGGTAATGGTGTATGTACTATTTGCGGACCTGATGATGCTACTATTGCTAAGCAGGCCATCTGACCTGTGTATGCACCGACAACTGTGCTTGCACCGCTTGTTGTGTCTATGATTCTGAGTTCAGGACCTGTTGTGTAAGACGCCCAGTAGTATTTACCGTCGCTCATGTCAAAATGCCCGTCTTGTCCGTAGTTTGGGTCCACACCTAGTGCACCTACTAAAATAGGGGTACCGGTTGATTTATCCCATTTGTATAAATTATTTCCTACGATATCAACTGTAAACAATGTACCGTTTGGTGCTGCGTTAATCTGAATTGCACCTGCGCACACTGCTGAGGCAGTACCTACAGGTGTGAAAACACCTGTAGTAATATTGATTGTTCCGATTTGTGATTGTGTAATGTTCGATTGAACACCCCACCATGTAGTACCATCATAGGTAAAACCAGTTAAGTTAGTTAAAGTAATACCTGTGATATTTATGACAAGTGTTGGTGTACCCGTGGTTGTATCGATTGTGTATAAACCAAATGGTGATAACTGGTCAACACAATAAATCGTACCGCCTTTGTAAACGAATGCAGCGGGAAAACCGTAAGTCGCAGGTGCTCCAATGTTTGTGAGTGTTGTATTACCCATGAATTGTGATGCCAGCTGGTGTGTGGTTGTGCTTGCATAAACAAAGCCGCGGTTGTTGGCATTCAACGGATTGTCATTAGAAATGCTTCTTGGCATCTTCATACCCTCAGGCGCACGACCCAGTGAGGTCATCTGTGCAAAACTGATTGAGGCAGACATTAACATCAATGCCACTAAAACGAGTGAATAAATTTTTCTCAAATTTTTTCTCCTTAAATTTAAGTTTAGTTAATAATGATTACAATTTCCAGGAGTTCTTTATGGAAAGGGAATCCTGAAGTCTTGTATTTCAACAATCATAGAAGAAATTATTTTAAATAGCAACACAAAAAACCATAACTGTCTTTAAAATTCATGAAATTAAAGTTCATTATATTTATTAAATGTTTTTTTCTCTTACATTGTTGTTTTAGTTAAAATTTGATATTTTAATTCTACTATCAAAATAATATGAAAAAAATAACATTGTTGCTGATATCGGTCTTCGTTTTGAACTGTCTTTCCTATGCGCAGTTTAAAAGACCCGAAGACGGGAATAAAATCAACAGGAATACTAATAATCTTATACTCGGTATCTTTAACCCGAAGAACTTTACGATGAACCATAGTTTTGAGGTTTCGATGCTCAGTTCACAGTTCGGAAACGTTTCACTTACTTCATACATAAATTCGATGAATTATAAAGTTACAGACAGATTAAACATATCTGCTGACGTGAAACTGCAGTATGCCCCATACGTGAGTTCATCACTGGGCGGTGCCTTCGCAAACAATCTTCAGAGCGACCTGAACGGGCTATCGCTTTCAAGATTAGCGGTTGATTATAAAATCTCCGATAATTCTTACTTAAAACTCGAATACAGAAAACTTGACGATATGTCCTATTTTAATCCTTATAATAATTACGGATATGACAGGATGTTCCGTTAATAAATTACAGCGCATCAGATTTTAATATATACCGGGGATGATATATTTCCGGTTTTTTAATTTTATATATGAAACAAGACTCTAAAAAGAATTTACTGAATTATACCCTAAACGTATCTATTGTCGTGATAGCTGCTGTGTGCCTGTATTTTGCTTATTCAATAATTATGGGAAGTTCGGGTTCAAAGACGAGAGGTGATAATGAAGGAACCGATACGACGAAAAGAAAAGTTACTAATCAGCCGAACCTTTCCATTCAGATTAATATAATGAATGCCACAGGTGAGAACAGGATTGGTGCAAGGTTCAGGGATTACCTGAAACAAAAGGGGTTCGACGTAGTAGATATGGGTAATTACAAGACCGAAGTTGAAAAGACAATGGTGCTCGATTTGTGCGGAGACATTAACAAAGCCAAAAGAGTTGCCGATGCTCTCGGTGTCAGCCAGAAGAACGTTTCCACAATACTCGATAAGACTAAATTTATAGACGCAACGGTGATAATCGGAAAAGATTATACTGAATTAAAACCTTACATAGAGAAACTTAAAAACAATTAATGGATAAAAAAGAATTTGTTTATTTCGTAGCAGAACTGATACTTCAGAAGAAAGGATTTGATGTTAAAATCTTAAACCTTGAAGGCAAGACTTCCGTTACGGATTATTTTGTCGTATGCTCTGCCTCTTCCACAACAATGGTTAAAGCGATTGCAGACCATCTTTTTAAAGAAACAAAACTCGCTGGCGAGAACGTATGGCGTGACGAAGGTTATTCCGGCCTGACGTGGGTATTGCTCGACTTTGTGGATGTAGTTGTACATATATTTAACGAGGAAACAAGAAAGTTTTACAACCTCGAAGGTCTCTGGGGCGATGCAGAAATAGAAGAAATCCCTGAAGACTTCATATACAAGAAGAAACCCGTGAGGAAGCCCCGTAAGGTAACCGAAAAGGTAACTAAAAAAGTATCCGATAAGGTAACTAAAAAAGTAACTATAAAGAAACCCGGTAAAACAACCATAACTAAACCGAAGAAGAAAAGTTCTGAATGAGTAAACCAAAGATTGTTATCGCCAGCGGTGACCCGAATGGCATAGGCCCAGAGATTGCAATAAAGATTCTTAATGCTAAAGGATTAGCAGCTCAATACGATATCAAGGTGATTATACCTTCATCAGTTATTGAACATTACTGCCATTCACTGAATTTACCCGTCCCGGATAAGAAAAAGATTATTGATATTCCTGACTTAAAGATAAGAGTTAAAGAAGGACGCATAGATAAAAAAGCAGGACAAGTAGCAGCGGAATCAATTCGTATAGGTGTTGAACTTTGTCTGCGCAGAAATTTTGATGCTCTGGTAACACTGCCGATTTCAAAAAAATCTTTTAACCTTGCAGGGTTTGATTTTCCCGGACACACTGAATACCTGAAGGCTTTAACGGGATGCGAAAGAACTATAATGATTATGTACTCGAAACAATTAGTAATCACTCCCGTCACTATACATATACCATTGCGCAAAGTTACTTCCGAACTCGAGAAATCAGTCCTTAAAAGCAATCTGCTTCTTCTGCATAAAACACTCCTGAACAATTTTAAAGTGAAGTCTCCAAAGATAGCCGTTCTTGCTATAAACCCTCACGCAGGTGACGGCGGTCTGCACGGCTCAGAAGAAAAAACGAAACTGGAACCTGTAATAAAGGAATTAAGGTCAGAAGGTATTGATGTAAAGGGACCTTTTCCTGCAGACGGTTTTTTTGGCAACGTTACTTATAAGGATTTTGATGCAGTTGCAGGAGCATATCATGATCAGGCATTGATACCTTTTAAAATATTGTCAGAAGGGCATGGAGTGAACTATACAGCGGGTCTGCCGATTATAAGAACATCTCCGACACACGGAACTGCGTTCGATATAGCAGGGAAGAACATGGCGAAGATAGAAAGCACTATTGAAGCTATTAAACTTGCTGCTAAATTAATCAGCAAATAATGATTACACTTAACAACATAAATTTTTCATACACAAGCAAGGAGATATTCTCAGAAGCATCTGTTGAAATCAGCAAAGGCGAATTTGTTTTTGTTGTGGGTGAAAGCGGTATCGGTAAAACCACTTTGCTGAAACTTATATATTTTGATGTTAAGCCAAAAAGCGGTACAGTGATTTTTGACGATTACAATTCCGGAACTGTTGACAAAACGGAGATACCTTTTCTGAGAAGAAAAATCGGAATAGTGTTTCAGGATTTCAAACTTCTGAATGACAGAAACATTTTTGAGAACATTGCATTGCCTTTGTACATTGCAAACGGTAAGAAAGAATCGATCAAGAAACGCGTGTTCGATATTGCTTCCAAACTCGGACTGATAGAATACTTAAACATATTTCCTTACGACCTGTCGGGTGGTGAACAGCAAAGAGTGGCTATAGCAAGAGCGATGATTACAGAGCCGATTCTTCTGATTGCAGACGAACCTACTGGCAACCTTGACCCGTTCGTTGCGATGGACATTGTGAAACTACTGAACGATATCAATAAGACTGGAACTACACTGATTATGGCAACGCATAACTTCGACATAGTAAAAAAGTTTGCTGATAAGCGCATACTGCAGTTAAAGGACAGAAAATTATTCGATGTCCGGCTTAAAGCATAAATAAGATTCTCCAAAGTATTACTTTAAAGAATCTTATTTATTTAAAACCGAAATAGTTTTATATCTGACTCCAAAATTACCTGTTTACTAAAAACTCAAGTATCTTATGCCAGTCGTCTTCAAACTTATACGGGAACCTGTCCTCAGGTTTAACGTAAAAAGCTGTTTCAAGCATCTCAATTCCGAGTTCTGTTTCTTTCGTTAAAAAGTAAATCTTTGCCTTCTCGTAATACGGGTCAGCCCAGTCTGCTTTAATATCGAGTGCTTTGTTGAAGTACTCCATTGCCTCTTCGTTTCGTTGCAGGTCTGCGAATGCACAGCCGTAATCATAAACAGCTTCGTAATTTTCAGGGTCAAGTTTAAGAACCTGTTTGTAAGAATCGAGCGAGTCTTCAATTCTTCCAAGAGCGTATAAAGTATCTGCTTTTGAATACCACAGTTCAGAATAATTACTGTTTAATTTTATTCCGCTGTCGTAGTCTGACAGTGCCTTGTCGAACATATTCATATTGTAATAGCAGGAGCCTCTTCCGAAGAATGAATCGTAGTTTCCAGGGTTTAACTTTATTGACTTATCAAAATTTTCAAGTGCTTCGTCATAAAGCCCGAGTTCGTAGTATGAATTAGCAATGTTATGGTATGCATAAGAATCGTACTTGTTAAACTTAACTGATTCTTTGTAGCAGTCAATGCCCTTAAGAAGCAGTCCGATGGAAGCATAAGCATTACCGCAGTTATACCAGGCAGAAGAAAAGTCCTTCTTTATGGATAATGCATACTCATAACTATCGATTGCTTTCAGGAACTTTCCCTGTCTGTTAAGAACTATACCTGTGTTGTACCAAGCGTTGTAGTTAAGCGGGTTCAGTTCAATATGTTTCTCGTAATTATCCAGAGATAAATCAAGGTTGTCTGTAAAGTCATAGCAGTAACCCATCTCGTAATATGCATCTGCATACTCGGGATTGATTTCCACAACTTTCATAAAGCAATTGATTGCTTCCTGATAATTTTCGGTTCTTTCGTAACTTAAACCCTTGTTAAAGAATGCGTCGGTGTTATCAGCGTCAAATTCCAGTGCCTTGTCATAATTAACCATCGCTTCTTTGTACTTACCGAGTGAATCCAGTGCAATACCTTTATTAATGTAAATGTCATAGTCGTGCGGGTTTAAAGACAGAGCCTTATCGTAATATTCAATAGATTCTTTGTTTCTTCCCAGACCGTCGAGAGTGACGGCTTTCTTGTGGTATAAGTCAGAAGAATACGGCGAATAAACGATAGCCTGGTCTATCAGTTTAAGAGCCTCTTCAAACTTACCTGTTTCGCATAAATAATTTATTCTTTCTTCCGTAGATTCAGAGTTCAATCCCGGAATATCATCATATTCAAAATTATCATCGGCGTTATATTCTATATCATCGAAATAGTTCATGTACTTATTTAAGTTGTTAAATCAAATTATTAAATCAAGAACGATAAGTCAATAGAATTTATCCATAGGTAAAAATTTTTGTATAACTTTTATTATAACAAAATTCCGTTTGTCAATGAATAAATAGTATTAAATTTAGTAACACAATTTGCTTAATTGCCGCAATTAATGTTCTAATCGGTGCTTTCGGCTTAAAGTCTGAAAATACGGCTTATTGTTTCTTCTTTTCCTGTTCTTCAGGAGGTTTGGAATTCACATCGCCGCTGCCATTATCCGGGGGCCTGGACTTATCTTCTTTGTTTTTCTTATCAGGGGTAATGGTTTTTAATGAATCATTCTTTATCTCAGGGCTGCCTGTTTTTAACGAATCGGCTGATATCATCGTTGAATCACTTACCATTAACGAATCTTTTACCATCAGTGAATCTTTGGCTTTAATGGTATCTTTCTTATTCAGTGATTCATAATAATCCAGCTTTGTCTTTACTGATGCGGCATATTCCGTTTGCGGATATCTGGTCAGCACTATAGAATAGTATTTCAGTGCACTGTCCTTGTCAGGCTGAATAAACTCGTAAACCCATCCGAGCGAGTAGTATGCTTTTGGCAGAAGGGGACTGTTTGGATATTTATAAATGGCTTCATAGATTACAGATGCAATCTTATCCTTGTTATTACTTACTAAAAGTCTTTCTGCGGCTGTTATCAGAGAATCTGCTGCATCATAATTCTGCAGAATGGTTTGCAGTCCTAAATATTTTCTCGATTCGTTTGCATACACACTGTTAGGAAACCTGCTTATCACGTTGTTGAAATATTCATTCGCCTTTGCACTGTCGCCTGCTGACTTGTATATAGTGCCCAGATAGAAAAGCGCCTTGCTGACAATACCCGAACTGCTGTAATCAGTAATAATTTTATTCAAATAATGTATTGCTGAATCCTGTCTGTTCAGGTTGTAGTAAAATATTTCCGAAAGTTCAAAATACGCATTCAACTTCACGCTCTCTTTTAACTCTCTTAAAGAGTCAAGGTTTACAACGGGTGCCTTTACAGTATCTTTAATCTCTGTTTTGACTTTTAAACTGTCTTTTGGATGTTCTGTAGTATCAATCGATAATTTTATATTATTCGGGTCCTGTTCAATCTTCTCTTTTTTCTTTTCCTCAATAATTCTCTCAAACGCTTTCAGGAGTGAATCGTTATCGGGAATGGTATCCCTTGAAGAATAACCTCCGCCTTTTCCTTTCTCAATGCCTTTTATCGGGTCTTCGTTAATCTTATACTTGTCTTTGAATTCCTTGTCGTACGCTTCCTTGAATTTCATCAGGTCGTATTCCTCTGCAGGAATTTCCATCTTTGTAGTATCGTGAATAATTCCCTGAATCGAAAAGTATCTGTCCAGCACTTCTGATTTCTTTTTGCACAGGTCTGCGTAATCGATTGCAGGCGAGGTTTCGAAAGCTTTCTTGTATGAGATTAATGCCTTTAAATAATCTTTAATCGTAAATTCATAGTAAACTCCAAGTTCGTAGTATGACTCTGCTGCCGCCTTCGTTCCAGGGCTTTTTGCAATAATGTTAAAGTACTTAGCCCTCGCTTCTGTGTATCTCTTTTCATAAAAATCAGTGTTAGCAATCTCAAGTTCAACGAATTGCTTGAACTCAGGATAATCTATGTACTTCCTGTTCATCTTGTTCAGAATCTCAATCGCTTTGGTGTAATCATTTATTTCATTGTATGCTTTTGCCTCGTTTAACTTTGCGTAAAACTCAAAGTCAAAGTTTGAAGTGTTCTTATATGCCTCTTCATAAAATTTCGGAGCATCTTTCTTGTTGTAGATTGAATACATCTTTGCAAGAAGGTACTGTCTTTCAGCTTTCAGTTCACTGTCAGTAGTCATTTCAATAGACTGAATCAGGTAATTCTGTGCGTCTGTGATGTTCTTAAGACCTAAATTATACACTGCCAGTCTCTGCAGAACGTCTGCCTTAATTTCAACTTTCTTTGTCGTCTGTAACAAAGATTTCAGTATAGTTTCGCCATCGGCATACCTTCTTAACCTTAATTTTGTAATCCCTAAATACAGTAAAGCTTCGTCCGCTAAATCACTTCTGGTAAGTTTTGAAAGGAATTCGTGAAACTTTCTTTCTGCCTGAATAAAATCGTTGGAATAGAAATATGACAGCCCGATTAAAAGCACAGCAGCATCAACATATTTAGTGTTCTTATTGTACTGAATAACTTTCGAACAGCGCTCAATAACCTTATTGAACTTTTCTATGGTTGACGGCATAACCGGCGTAATAATGTTCAGGGAATCCAGTCTTCTGTTAAAAGATGCAATCGTGGACGTCTTGTATTCTTTAAGAGCTTCGTTATAATCTTCGTTTGCGGTATAAAACTTATTAAAGTAAGTACTGAAAGATTCCGATCTGTTACCCATAAACATAAACGAGACAAAATCCTGATAATTATAATCGAGTGAAATCTCATAATCCGGGTCAGGCACTTCGTCCCTCGGCTGATAATCCTTGGATAAAGTTCTGTGCGTAGCATAATCACAACTGGAAAAACTTACAGCAGTGAAACATAACAATATATAAAAAGCAATTTTTGATGTTTTTGTCATACAACTTAAAATTATCCGTATTTTAGCCCTTAATCAAGCCAAAATCCTCAGTTTTTTAAATTTTCTCTCTAGATATATAATCCCTAAAGGGATAAGAGATTGGAGTAAACTTCCAGACCTACTGATATATAATCCCTAACGGGATAGGGTTTGTTATCAAATAGTAATTATCCCTTTAGGGATATAATATTAGTAGATTGTGAATGTGAAAAGAGCTTTTATCCCTTTAGGGATTATATGTAATTGTATGATTCAATAAATCAGTGGGTATCATACTCTTTCATATGAATAAATGTGCGTTTCTACATTTCTGCTCAATCAGTGATAATCACATTCTTTCATTCTAAATCAGTGTGCATTTCTTAATAATCCTGAAACCGCATTTGCTTATAAATCCTATTCATTTAGAATTGAAACTCAGTACCTTTAAAATTATATTTAATGATGATAAAGAAGAAAAAAGCGAACTTAGTTCCCAAAGAGAATATAGATGTGAAAGAACCGATTCAGACAAAACCTGTCAGCATCAGTACAAATGAAATTCAGAATACTTTACCCGTTTTACCGCTAAAGGATATCGTCATTTTCCCTTATATGGTCTATCCGATTCTGGCAGGAAGGGATTCGTCTATTCGTGCAATTAACAAAGCATCGGAAGATGAAAACAAATACATATTCCTTGTCACTCAAAAAGACGGAAGCGTTGAAGAAACTACTATTGATAATCTGTATAAAACAGGTGTCATTGCTAAAATCCTTCAGGTAATCAGACTCCCGAACGGGCTTATGAAAATTCTTGTGGATGCAGTGGTTGCCGCTAAAGTGGTGAACTATTACAAAGATGATTTCTTATACGCAGACCTCGATATTAAGTATGAACATAACGTACCCGATGCACAGCTCGACATGCTTGCAGCAAGGGCTTCGAAACTTTTCAGCGATTACGTGAAACTCAATCCGTCGCTCACAAAGGACACTTTCTCAAGTTATGAAGTTCTTAAAGATTACGACAGGAAACTTTATTTTATAGCATCAACTCTATCCGTAAATATTTTCGATAAGCAGAAACTACTCGATATTGAGAGTATGTACGATAAGTTCTTCGAGCTGATTACTTTGCTCGTTGCCGAAACACAGGTGCTTAAGATTGAGAAGGAGATTGAAACAAAGGTTCAGGCATCAATGCAGAAGAACCAGAGAAAGTTTATAGTTCAGGAACAGATAAGAATACTTCAGGACGAACTCGGCGGCAGTGCCGAACTCGACCCTGACCTTATGAAACTCAAGAAGTTAATCGAGGAAGCAGATATGCCCGAAGCCGTTAAGGCAAAGGCAAAAGAAGAGTTTGAGAAACTCAGAAAGACTCCTTCTATGTCACCCGATTTCAGCGTTTCCAGGAATTACCTGGAATGGATGACTTCCGTTCCGTGGAATATCTTTACTGAAGATAATTATGACCTCGATAATGCAAAGAAGATTCTTGATACAGACCATTTCGGACTTGAGAAACCAAAGGACAGAATACTTGAACTTCTTGCAGTACTGAAATTACTCAAAGATAAGAACATAAAGAAACCGCCTAAAGGACAGATACTCTGCTTTGTTGGACCTCCGGGGGTTGGTAAGACTTCTCTGGGTAAATCTATAGCACGGGCACTTAACAGAAAGTTTGCACGTCTCTCAATCGGCGGTGTGAAAGATGAAGCTGAAATACGCGGACACAGAAGAACGTACATCGGTTCAATGCCGGGCAGGATTATTCAGGCAATGAAGAAGGCAGGTACTTCAAACCCTGTGATTCTTATAGACGAAATTGATAAGATGGGTAACGACTACCGCGGCGACCCTGCTTCAGCAATGCTCGAAGTCCTTGACCCCGAGCAGAACAATACATTTAACGACCACTATCTCGATATAGATTATGATTTATCGAACGTACTGTTTATTACTACAGCAAACGTTCAGTACAACATTCCTCTTGCACTTCAGGACAGGATGGAAATCATAGAGATGAGGTCTTATCTCGATTTTGAAAAGATACAGATTGCAAAGAACCATATTCTTGGTAAGGAAATTGCCGAGCACGGACTCGATAAAGACGAAGTGAAATTCCCTGATGATGTAATACTGAAAGTGATTCGTGAATACACACGCGAAGCAGGAGTAAGAAACCTCGAGAGGGAATTAAGTTCTATAATCAGAAAAACCGCTAAGGATAAACTTATAAGCGGCGGTAAAAAGAAGAAGATTGAAGTAAGTGCTGAACTCGTTGAGAAATATCTCGGCGTGCCGAAGTATGAAGACATTGACACTAAGAAAGACGATAAGACAAAGATAGGTTCCGTTTACGGACTTGCCTGGACTTCTATGGGCGGCGAGATACTGAACATCGATGTTACTGTGATGAAGGGGACAGCAAAAATTACACTTACTGGAAAACTCGGAGACGTTATGAAAGAATCTGCAATCGCAGGTCTTTCGTACATTAAGTCGAACGCAAAGGCATACGGAATTCCCGATAATTATTTCAAGGATAAGGAAGTTCACATACACGTTCCCGAAGGTGCAATCCCAAAGGACGGACCTTCAGCTGGTATTACGATGGTGATGGCAATGCTTTCTGCAATAACTTCAACACCTGTAAGAACGGATACTGCAATGACGGGAGAAATAACGTTACGCGGAAACGTACTGCCAATCGGCGGACTTAACGAGAAACTCCTTGCCGCAGTAAGAAGCGGAATCAAGAGAGTCTTAATTCCGAAGGACAACGAAAAGAATTTAATAGAAATACCAAAAGATATAACTTCAAAACTTGAGATTATAACTGTCTCGAAGATTGAAGATGCAATCGTACATTTGTTTAACAGGAAACAATTAAGCTTTAAAAAGAAGAGTAAATAAAATATATGTCAGAAGGAAAATTCAAAGTATCGGCGTTAAAGTTCAGACCGCAAACGTTTGCTGATGTTGTTTCTCAGGAGTTTGTCACTACCACTTTAAAGAATGCAATCATTAACAAGAAGATAGCACATTCATACCTGTTCAGCGGACCAAGGGGTGTTGGTAAAACAACAATCGCACGTGTATTCGCAAAGGCAATCAACTGCAAGAACGCAAAGGGCGGCGAACCCTGCAACGATTGCGAGAACTGTTCAGAAATAACCAAGGGAGTTCATCCTGATGTGTTCGAACTCGATGCTGCATCAAACCGCGGTATTGACGACGTCCGTTCTATTCAGGATGCTGCAAAGTATTTTCCTATTAAAGCTGACTATAAGTTTTTCATTGTCGACGAAGTTCATATGTTAACCATTCAGGCATTCAACGCATTGCTTAAGATTCTTGAAGAACCGCCTGAATATTTAATCTTCATACTCGCAACAACAAACCCCGAACGCATTCCGCCTACAATAGTAAGCAGATGCCAGCGTTTCGGACTGCACAGACTTAAGATTACTGAAATAATGGAACAGCTTAAGTTTGTGGCAAAGGAACAGAACGTAACGATTGATAACGAATCATTATTCCTCATATCAAAACTCGGAGATGGTGCACTGCGCGACTCTCTCGGAATATTCGATATGGCAGTCTCGTTCTGCGGAGAGAGCATAGAATTCAGTTCACTCAAGGAATTTCTGAACCTCCCCGACAACACAATATATTTCAATACATCAAAGTTTATAATTACGTCTGACATAAAAAGCATTATTTCATATTTCAATAACCTCGAAGAAAACGGTCTTGATATAATTACATACATTAACGGTATTACCGACCATTACAGAAACCTGCTTATAGTAAAATCTACAGACTCATCTGATTTGCTCGATGAATCGGACGATACAAAGTCCAAATTCCTTGAAGAGGCAAAGAGTTATTCAATTGACCAGATTCAGAGAATTCTTAAACTCCTCTTCGATTCCGAAGCACGGTTTAAGTTCTCCTCGAATCAGAAAGTACTGATGGAGTCTCTGCTCGTTGAACTCTGCAGGGTTAACAGGGAAATAGTTGATATTTCAGAACTGATATCGGGACTCGAGACCCTGAAAAAAAAAACTTTGAAATAGATTATGAGTCATCGGGAGAGATTCCCGTTTTTGACTATACCGAGATATTTAATCAGGGAAATGCACTCGTTAGAACCTTGATCGAATTGTTTAATGCTGAAGAATATAAACCTATTATTAATGAAAACTCTAAACATAAATAAGAACTTTCTTGCGATAGAAGATAAATACTCAAACTACAAAGATTCCAGAGTAGTTATGCTTCCCGTACCGTACGAAGCAACAACATCATACGGCAAGGGCACAGGCAAAGGTCCCGAAGGTATTTATAAAGCTTCGCATTACGTAGAGTTTTTTGATGAAGAGCTTAACCGTCAGTTCTGCTTTGAGAAGGGTCACGTAATCGCATCTCTCTACCCATCTGCCATAAAAGGTCTGAAGGGTAAGAAAGCGCTCGATGTTATTTACAAAGATGTTCTGAAACTTATCAAAGACAGGAAGTTTGTCGTAACTCTCGGTGGTGAGCATACAATTTCCACTGCTCCGATAAAAGCACACTTCGATACATACAAGGATTTATCAATACTTCACTTTGACGCACATTCAGACCTTCGGGATGAATACGAAGGTAATAAATATTCTCATGCTTCTTTCTGTTCGCGTGTTGCAGAGTTTACAAAGGACATAACTCAGGTCGGAATACGTGCACAGTGCAAGGAAGAGTACGACTTCATTAAAAAGAATAAGATTAAGACTTTTTATGCTTATGCAATACGCAACGGTCTGCACGGAAAGAACTGGCAGGACAAGGTAATCAAAGGACTGAAGAAGAATGTATACATTACTTTCGACGTGGATTACTTCGACCCTTCGATAATGCCTTCAACAGGCACCTGTGAACCTCTCGGATTCTACTGGGAAGAAACGATGGTACTTCTGAGGAAACTCGGTAAGACCAGAAACGTAGTAGGCTTCGACGTTGTGGAACTCGCTCCTAAGAAAGAAAATCCGTACCCTGATTTTCTTACTGCGAAACTCATTTATAAAATGTTAAACTACTTCCTATGAGCGCAGAAGATTTAAAGAAGAAAGCAAAAGTAATCACAAAACGTCTTAATGATAATTATGCCGACGCAAAATGCCATCTCGATTTTAAGAGTGCATTTGAATTACTGGTCTCTACTGTCCTTGCAGCACAATGCACTGACGTAAGGGTAAATATGACTATGACACCACTTTATAAATCAAAGTATAAAGGTCCGAAGGATGTTCTTAAAGACGGAATAGATAATTTCAGGGATAACATCAAATCAATAAACTTCTTCAACAATAAAGCAAAGTCAATACTTTCAATCTGTGATGTACTTGAAAAAGAACATAAAGGGAAAGTGCCGGGAACGATGGAAGAACTTACTGCATTGCCCGGTGTCGGACGCAAGTCGGCATCAGTGATTCTCGGAAACTGCTTCGGAAAGAATGACGTGATTATTGTTGATACACATTTAAAGAGAGTGAGCACAAAACTCGGACTTATAGAAAATGACAATCCCGAGAAGATAGAAGCAGAACTTAAAGTTATAATTCCTGAAAAGGAACAGTACCATTTCTCAATGCGCATAGGCGAGCACGGCAGGGTAGTCTGCAATGCAAAGAAGCCGTTGTGCGAGGAATGTTTCTTAAACGATATTTGTCCGTCATCTAAAATATAATTATGAAGAAACCAGATTTAAAGAAAATAGAATTTATACTAATGGATATGGACGGCTGTTTAACTACAGGCCACGTAATCTATTCCAGCAGTGGCGAAGATATAAAGATGTTCCACACACACGACGGTTACGGACTTACACGCGGCAGGGAACTCGGAATGAAGTTTGCGGTGATAAGCGGTATGGGTTCTGCAGTAAACAAAAGAAGAGTTGAAAGACTGAAGATACATCATCTGTACGAAAACATTGACGACAAACTAATACCTTTCGAAGAGTTAAAGAAAAAGTACAAACTTAAAGACGAGAACTTTGCATACATCGGCGACGATGAATTTGACATACCACTGCTAAAGAAAGTGGGATTCTCCTGCTGTCCTAAGAGCGGAATAGATGAAGTGAAGAAACACGTACATTACGTCTGCAAAAAGAACGGCGGCGAAGGTGCAGTAAGAGAGATGATAGATAAAATACTAAAAGCCAAAAAACTAATATAACATTTTATAAATATAATAACACAATTATCATGGATTCAAAAAATCTACAATTTAATTCCAAACTGATACACAGCGGTGCAATCAAAGATAAATTCGGTTCTGTAAACGTCCCCATATACCAGACCTCAACATTTGCGTTTGAGTCAGCAGAAGAAGGTGAAAAATGTTTCCTCGGAGAATCGAGCGGATACATTTACACACGTCTCGGCAATCCGACAATAAAATCACTCGAAAGATGTATAGCCGACCTTTGCGGCGGGTTTGATGCAGTTGCAGTAAGTTCGGGAATGGCAGCAGTAAACACAATCTATATGGCATTGCTTTCAAAAGGCGACCATATGATAAGCACTGCAGCGGTTTACGGACCTTCAAGAGGAGTTATGGAAGACCACTGGTCAAGGTTCGGAGTTGAATCAACGTACGTAGATACAACAAACCTCGAAAATATAAAGAAGGCAATAAAGCCAAACACAAAAATGCTTTTCCTTGAAACTCCTGCAAACCCTACACTTGATATTACTGATATAGCAGGTGCATCGAAGATTGCAAAAGAACACGGACTTGTTTTAGTAGTCGACAATACTTTTGCTTCACCCGTATTACAGAAACCTTTTGAACTTGGTGCAGACGTAGTGTTCCATTCGATGACAAAGTACATAAACGGACACGCTGATGTAGTAGCAGGTATAGTTGTTGCAAAGACAGAAGAGTTGTACAAGAAACTCCGTCCGATGATGATATCACTCGGTTGCAATATGGACCCTCATCAGGCATTCCTCGTATTACGCGGTGTTAAGACACTGGGTATCAGAGTTGAACGTGCACAGGAAAACGCAGCAAAGATTGCAGATTACCTTGAAAAGCATCCTAAGATTGAATGGGTAAGATACCCTGGACTGAAATCACATCCTCAGCACGAGATTGCGAAGAAGCAGATGTCGGGCTTTGGTTCGATGATTAGTTTTGAACTTAAAGGCGGTTTTGAATCAGGCAAGACATTAATGAACAACGTACACCTTGCAGCACTCGCAGTATCGTTAGGTGGTGTTGAAACATTAATCGAGCATCCTGCATCAATGACCCACTCAAAAGTATCGAAGGAAAATAAACTTAAGGCAAACATTACAGAAGGACTCGTAAGGTATGCAGTTGGTATAGAAGACGTAAACGACTTAATCGCAGACCTGGAACAAGGACTCGCTAAGTGCTAAAAGCCGACCTTCATATACACACAAGTTATTCTGACGGTAAAATGAAACCTGATGAAATAATAGACCTTGCAAATGAAAAAGGTCTGAAAGTCATCGGAGTTACTGACCACGATAACATTGAAGGTTCACAGGCAATGCTTGAGCTTAACGGTAAACACGGAATTGAAGTGATTCCCGGAATTGAACTCAGTGCCGATTTTCACGGTAAGGAAGTTCATCTGCTAGGTTACTTTATGGATTTTAAGAATCCTGCACTCATTGAACACCTTAAACTGATTAAGAACCTTCGCATCAGAAGAATAGATAAGATGATTGTTAAACTTAAAGAACTTGGAGTCAATATAAACTCAACTGCTTTATTTGAGAAATATTCTTCAAGTTGTTCAATTGGCAGACCGCATCTTGCGAACGAAATACTTGAACAGGGTTACGTCAAAGACTTTCAGACTGCTTTCAACAGGTACCTTGGCGACAATAAACCTGCGTTCGTAAAGAAAGATAACCTGAACTTTGAGATTATGATTGAACTTATAAAAGTATCGGGCGGGCTTTCGTTTGTTGCGCATCCCGGAAGTTATTTCAGAGAAAGTACACTCGTTGAACTTAAGAAGGCCGGCATCAGGGGAATAGAAGTTTACCATCCGTCTCATAACGATGCGCATAACAAGAAGTACATGAAGTTCGTGAAAGAGCATAACCTGCTCGCAGTGGGCGGTTCAGACTTTCACGGATACAGCGAATACGATTACCATAACATAGGCAGGTTTTACATAGACGAAGCAGAGTTTACACTATTAAAGGAAAAAGCAAAATCTATCAGAAATCAAAAGTAATATGAAACATACAATAAAAGGAAATAACGAAGGCAAAGGATACAAGATTGCCATAATCTCCAGCAGGTTTAACGAAGAGATAACGGGCGGATTAATACAAGGTGCTGTTAAGTCGTTCACGGGAAATGATGTAAACCCTGACGACATAACGCTGTACTACGTCCCGGGCGCTTTTGAAATACCTACAATACTCGAGACAATCTGCAAGAAGAATGACAAACTTAAATTCGACGGCATACTTACAATCGGCTGTGTTATCAAAGGCGAGACTGCACACTTCGAATACATATCGTCATCTGTTTCTCAGAACATAAACCTTATTGCGTCGAAATATGGAATACCAACAGGATTCTGTGTGCTTACTACTTACACAGACGAACAGGCAGAAGCCCGTTCGCGTATTGATGTCTGCAATTCAGAAACCAACAAGGGTTTCGAATCCGCAGAAGCAGTAATCGAAATGATAAACCTCTTAAAACAGATCTGAATTAAATAAAAAGGGCTGGACATAGATTCAGCCCTTTCTTACTTTCATTCTTTTATTTAATCACTGAAATACATAAATTATGTACAATTTTCAGATAAATTTAAAAATAATTAATGTCTAAATACATTCATAGGGCGATAGCTTTAGCTGTATTAATAATATCGTTTGTTGCATACTGGAATACTACTCAGCCATCGATTGCTTTCTGGGATTGTGGAGAACTTACTGCTGCATCGTTTGGATTGCAGATTACACATCCGCCTGGTGCGCCATTATTTATGGTGCTTAATAAATTCATATCTCTTATTCCTTTTGCCGAGAATATCGGTTTCAGGATTAATATAGTAACGGTTATTTTCAGTTCGCTCTCGGTTATGTTTCTGTACCTCGTTGCAGTGAAAGTGATAAACAACTTTTCACCGCGCAATTCAGGAAATAACTTTACAGAAGTAGTTACTTTAGTTGCTTCAGGTATAGGTGCACTGGCACTCGCATTCAGCGATACATTCTGGTGGAATTCAATTGAATCGAACGTATTCGGGTTCTCCACTTTTATGTATGCGCTTATGGTATGGCTGATAATGGTATGGTATGAAAAATCGGATACGAGTTCGGGAGATAAGATACTTCTTCTGATTGCAATAATTATGGGTATGGCTCCGGGTGTTCACCTTATGCCGGTACCTGCAACGATACCATTTTTAATGATTGTAGTTTTTAAAAGATACGTTACAGACGATGAATACGCAAAGAAAACTTTCTATATGTTCCTCGGACATATGGCAGTCCTTTTGGTGATTGCAGTTTTAATGTGGTCTTCGCAGACTTCAACTACACCTCCTTCACCAGAAGAGTTTAAGTCTTTTGACTCATCGTTTAAAATTATTATGCTCGTTGCTTCACTAGCCTTTATCGGTATATTCTGGAAGAAACTTATGGTTAAGAATTCTTTCTACATACCTGCAATAGTCGGTCTTGTAGGGTTCTTTATAATATACCCGGGTGTTGTAAAATACCTTACAAAATTTATTGGATTAATTTCAGGTGATAACAATATATTTGCAGGCATTGTCTTCGTTGGTATTATGGCATTGATGGTTTACCTCTTCAGTTACTTTAAGAAAAGAGGAAGAAGCGTACTGGGATTTGTATGTCTGTCTTTTGCAGGAATTATGTTCGGCTTCAGTATTTATGCTTACACAATAATCCGTGCTAACGCACATCCGCCGATGAATGAAAACGACCCGAGCAATATCACGCGTCTTGTTTCATACCTTAGCAGAGAGCAGTACGGTGATTTTCCAACGTTTAAAAGAAGGTATTCTTCAGAGCCCCATCAGCAGCAGATTTACAGCAAGTACACCAGTGACCTTGACTTTCTCTGGAATTACCAGATTAATCATATGTTTAACCGTTACATTGGCTGGAACTTTATCGGCAAGGTATCGGGTGACCAGGATGCAGGAGTTGACTTTAAGAAGTTGTACGCGATTCCGTTTATCATAGGACTTTTCGGACTGTTCTACCATTATAAGAAAGACTGGAAGATGGCTACTATTTTTCTCTTCCTGTTTATAATTATGGGGTACTTCATTGCATTCTATCAGGACCAGCAGGAACCTCAGCCGCGTGACAGGTTCTACTTCTACGGCGGTGCACTGTTTGTGTTCTCGCTGTGGATAGCGATAGGAATTAAAGGTATTGCAGATTTCATTAGTGAGAAACTTGCTAATAAGAATTTTGTTGTGACTGCAACTATCAGTATGTTTGTAGTATTAACGGGATTCATTCCTTACAGAATGTACAACGTAAACCACTACTGGAATGACCGTTCGAACAACTGGCTTCCGTGGGATTTTGCATACAACATTCTCCAGAGCTGCGAACCTAATGCGATACTCTTTACTAATGGCGATAACGACACATTCTCATTGTGGTATATGCAGGATGTTGAAGGTGTAAGACGCGACGTAAGGATTGCAAACCTCAGTCTTATAAATGCTGAGTGGTACATAAAGCAGTTGAAGAATGAAAGTCCGTACGGCGCCGAAAAGGTTGCGATGAGTTTCGATAACAATGCTATCGACAGATTACAGCCGACTGCGTTCGACAGTAAGGAAATTACACTGCCCGTTCCCAAAGACGTGTATGAAAAATACGGTGTTAAGGATACTGCGATTATCAACCAGGGAAAGATTACTTTCAGGATGAATTCCACAATCGGTTCAAAGAATCAGAGAGGTATTCGCGTTCAGGATATTATGATGCGTGATATTATAGAACAGAACAAATGGAAACGTCCTGTGTACTTCTCGAATTACTGTACAGATGACGTGAAGATAGGTTTGTCTGAATACACTGAAATAAACGGAATAGTTGAAAAACTGGTTCCGTACAAGAGAGAAAGCAGAAACCAGATGCTGAATGAAGAGTTTACGTATAAATCAATAATGAATGAACCGCAGGGATTCAGCAAAACTTTTCAGCCCGGATACAAATTCAGGAGTCTGATGGACAGCACTAAATATTATGATGATAACGAAGTAAGGACTGTTAACGGTGCATATAAAAACTGTATGATTAACTTTGCACAGTATCTGATTACGGTTAAGAAGGATGAAGCGACTGCGATGAAAGTGCTTGAAAGAATGGAGCAGTTATTCTCGCCGAAGGTATTCCCGAACGATATGTCGATTAAGTATCTGATTGCAGTGGCATACTATAAAGGCGGTCTTGCTGAAAAGTATAAAGCACTTGCAACTGAAATTGAGACTGAAGGTACCAGAAGAATAAATGCAGACCCGACGGGATTCAACAAACCGAATAACCCGTATCAGATACTATTCTCATTCTACGATGCAACAGAACAGTACGACAAGGAAATAGAACTGTTCCAGAAGATGCAGGTGTATATGCCGCGTGACCAGGGAATCGCAGCAGAGATAGAAAGAGTGAAAATGCAGAAAGAAATGAAGAAGAGAGATACACTGAAGAAATAACATATTTTATTGTATAATCAAAAAGGGCAGATTCTTCAATCTGCCCTTTTGCGTTTAAAACAAAACCTTATAACTTTGTTACTTCAAAAGAACAAGTTTTCTTGTCTCTTTATATTCACCTGTAATCAATTGGTAAAAATATACACCCGAGTTCAAATTACTTCCATCGAATGTGACTTCATAAGTTCCGGGTTGCAGGGCTTCGTTTACTAATGTCTCAAGCTCGCGTCCTGTGATGTCATAGATTTTCAGAGATGTCCACCCCCCTTCCCCCCGCCAGCGGGGGACAGAAGCGACATCAAATTTAATCTTTGTTGTCGGATTAAAGGGATTCGGATAATTCTGTGACAGTGAATATATGTTCGGGACGAAATTGTGAATAGGTCTGATGCCGACTGTGTAATTCGCTACGAAATCAGAAAGTTGTTTGAGTTTGGTTACTGAGTTAACGTTGCTCGTGCCGCGTGCAATCATTTGTGCAACGATTATACTCTGTGAGTCACCCGGGTTCATCGTGAAATTATCTTTTCCGAATGAGAGTACGTACCTTCTGTCGCCTGGAGTGTTTACGGGTTGATACCCACCTGTATCAGCTCCGCAATTCCTTATAGAACCTTTCAACTCTGTCCAACCGGTGTTCGGTTCTGGTTCACCTGTATAAAGAAATTTTACAGGTCTCGGAGGAGTGAACATAGGGCTCATCCATTTAGTACCGTCTCTTTTGAATCCTTTCATAAAGTTGTATGCTCCTAATGGTTCGCCGTTAGGGTCCCATTCGCATACAGGGTCACCGCATCCGCCGCAGGAAATCTTAACACCTGCGATTGATTTTATTGTGTCGTACGGTGTGACAGTTTTGTTGACAGGGAATTTAATCATCCTCATACCTACTGCCGGAGGATTTGCTCCGTAAGTCGGAGGATTTCCGTTTCCGTCCATATTGTCGCCGTTATAACCAATCCACATATTGCGTGTAGAATCCATCGCAAGATAATCGTCAGTTGCATCGCCCAAATCGAAATCACCTGTCAGTGCAATGTAAAGATTGTTCCATGCAGACGAACCTCTGTTTATCAAATCGTATTTTATAAACTGTACATCGTTCAATACAGAATCGTTGTATGTGTATGCAGTAATTTTCAGGTCAGCATTCAAAGGAAGAGTGCCTCCTCCGAAACCTTCACCAGGAGTGTGACTCAACGGGAACCCGTCTGTGAGTGCCATAAATATTGTCTGGCTTGCGTTGCGCATTCCCGGAATGTCTATGCACGGGTCGTATTGCCCGTTATTATTCACATCGCGGTAAGGAGCACCGTAAGGAACTATCATTCCCCAGTTTGCCCAGTCAATGCTGTTGCTGCAGTTGTCGCCCGCAGATACTTTCCAGATTCTGTTCAGTCCTGAAAGGTTAACAGGATTACCGTTTATTATCTGTCCGAATGCAAATTCACCTTTGTAAGTACCCATTGCCTGACGAAGGCTTCCATTAACCATTGCGGAGATGCTTAGCCCTGAAGTGAATACGGCAGTCTTTCCCGAACCTTTCGGCCATTCAAATCCCGCAGTGTTACCGTTGGTTGTATTCTGATTGTAAATACCTGAGCTCTGGAAGTAAGCACTTATGTTGTTGCCATCAAGTTTAACTCTCTTTACTATAGTATCGGTTAAAGGATACGGGAAATTGGATTCAAGTATAGTTCCGCCCGTACCAACTGCGTATGCTTTTATGTTTGACACGAGCAGCATAGAATTTATTCCTGCAGTTGAATTAACTGTCTGTGCAATCCAGTTTGTACCGCCGTTAGTAGTATGGAGCATAGTGCCGTTGTCACCGCCTGCCCATATATCGGTTGCTGAAACAGCATTCACAAACCTTAATGCGTTCGTTGTTCCGCTTACCTGCTGAACCCAGTTAACACCTCCGTTTGTTGATTTCATTATTATACCACCTGAACCGACAAGCATAATCTTTGAAGAATCACCCAGTGCCGTAACACCGTAGAAATTGTTCGTAACACCCGTGCTGTATGGTACAACTGTTACCAATACAGGTGTTGGCAATGTATAAATAAGTTTCAGGAATGTTCCGTTATCACCGCAGACGTAACTTCTGTATACAGAGATTGAACTACTGAAATACATACTGCGAAGCGGGTTTACCGTTCCCGACGTTACCTCAGTCCAGTTAACACCCAGGTTTGTAGTAGTGTAAATCTTTCCACCGTCTCCGCAGATTATTTTATACGTTACTGAGACATAGTTGGAAACTGAATTAATATTGTTCGCAGTAGGGGAAGTAACGGCACTCCAGTTAAGACCGTTGTCCGTGCTTTTGATAATCGTACCCGATGCACCTGC
The DNA here is from genome assembly GCA_026390735.1 of Ignavibacteriota bacterium. Taxonomy (GTDB): domain Bacteria; phylum Bacteroidota; class Ignavibacteria; order Tepidaquicellales; family Tepidaquicellaceae; genus CAIKZJ01. Next base: position 66,906 of record JAPLFJ010000004.1, on the reverse strand, counting down.
CGCAAAGACAGGAGTGCCTCCGAAAACTGACTGAAGGTTAGCAGAAACACCTGTGTTCTGAACGACCCAGTTCATTCCTGCATTACTCGAATATAAAACTTTGCCCGCATTTCCTGTAATCAGGTATGCGGATGAATTGTAATAAATCGAGTTTAAATTGCCCGTAACAGGACTGCTGACGGGATTCCACTGATAGTAAAACGGCTGTGAAATACCGCTTTCAGTGAAGATAAGGGCAAATACGAAAAGAATAATTAACTTTTTCATGATATTATTAATTTTGTATTTATAAAGTCCCACACATATCGTGGGTTAAATTGTATTTATTGTTTAATTACTTTTTATTCTCTTTAATAAACTCTGTAACCTTTTCTCTAAGCCAGTTTCTTATAGCAAAACTCGGCTTTGCATCAATCTTCTTAAGCACGAACTCAAAATCGAATATGTCCTCTGTCTTTTCATACTTCGTGTGTGCCTTTATCAGCAGGTTCAGACAGTAAATCAGGTATTCAAATTTCTTCACTTCGTTTGCGTTGAATATTTCCGCAGTCTGCAGGTTATGTTTCAGTATGTGAAGCATATTCTCAAGACTTACAAAGTCCTGCATCTCGTAGAATAATTTAATCTTCAGGAATATTAAATCAAACTTATAGAAGAACTTAGCGTTATTAAGTTTCTCAGTGTGTTTTAAAGATAATTCATTCTGTCCGCTTGCATAGCAGTAATGCGCCATTGCAAAATCCTTCATCATCTTTTCTTCGGCAGGGTTTAGTTTATCAGTATGATTATCAATAAACTTTTTAAGCATTTCTTTCCTGTCCTTAGTAGCGCAGTAAACAACGTAATTCCTGTAAATCGTTGAGTGCAGGTATTCGGTGTTGTCAGTAATGTAGTATCTGCCGTCGATGAAATCATAAAGTATTCTGTGCCCTTCTGCCAGAAAATGCTTGTCTATGTCTTTCACTCTGTACCTGAGGAAACAATAGTTCATAAGCATTCCAAGATGTGTGTTCCTGAACTCGTGGTTGAACGAATCTTTCACTTTGTAGTAATAGTCCCTGTAGTCTTTGTAATACCTGTCAGTCGTCAGGCTGCTGTACATCCTGTACAGTTTATGGTTTATGGTAATGGTCTTCTTCTGCAGTGTGTTGTACGTGTTGAACTCAGGACTTTTAGTAATGCTGAAAATGCTTTCAAGGTTAACGGGATATTTTTTGTCCGCCTTCTTCGTTGAGTTGGAGCACTGAATAACGTAACTGGCAAAATTTATTGTGGTCTTTGCGAGTGTGTATATAATTAGGTTCTTTGATGATTCGAGTGTAAACTCTTTTTCCCTGTCAAGTTTTGAAAGTGTGTCGAGTTTGTTATCTGAAGTGGAAGTGGCTGCATACTTCAGCATATTAAAGTCATACAGGTTCAGGAACAGGTCGTTGTCAAAGTTTTCCTGCTCGTTCAGAATCCTGTCGAAATTGTCCATCTCCTTGTTCAGCAGATGATAATTCCCTTTAAGCAGAAGATACTTGCACCTGAAGAACTCATTGTAAAACTTCTTGTTTTTCACTCCTTCGGCTTTTGCAAACTCCTCATACATATTATTCAGGTAAGAAAGATTCTTCCCGACTGTACCTTCTGAATATTCCGAAGTTTTCACAATCACAGTCTTCAGTTCATCAAACCTGTTTTCCCTGATTAAGCGAACGTTATCTTTAATAATCCCGAAAACAACAGGCAGTGAAGTTGTCGTGTTAAAATACGGCGACTGTAAAAACTTTTCGAAAGCTTCCATGTCAATATCCGACAGATATTTAATGTTGTAAAAAAACTCAGGTACTTTCATAATATGTTTGCATTTACTTCAGCCAGATTAAATTTAAGAGTATTAATTTTAATTATCATCTCATTTATTTATACAGATAATAATAGTAATATACTGAAAATCCAAACTTTTCATATGCCCTATTTTACCGGTAAAATGCTCTTTTTGTGGAATACACAATCCCTAAATACCTGATATTATAGTTGCTTAATAAAGTTCAACGTATGATTATCTTACTTTTTAATAATACAAAATTATTGTCAGTAATTTAACTTTACCACCAAAACACGAAATCACCTGATTTCTTTGCCTTTTATCTTCCGTTCTGTTTGGTGCTTTGGTGATTTACTGGTAATTATCTTTTGCCCAAAAAATAATCAGTGAGAATCAGTCTTTATCATTCTTTTCAGTGTGCTGATTTCTATAAATCTCTTTGCCTGAAATCGCTTGCGATTCACTCTTTAAAAAAGCTCTGTGTTCTCAGTGGCTTCTCAGTGAACTTAATCCAAAAGCACCTCCACAAATTTGACTTTAATTTCTCCGATATATCATAGATTTTAATCTATGTTCAATGAATCAGACTATATTAAACTTAATAAGTCGTTCTACTCACGCGATACCGTTACCGTTGCAAAGGAATTGCTCGGCAAGTACATATTCAAAAAATCAGGTAAAGGTCATCTCGTCGCAAAGATAGTCGAGACCGAAGCATACCTCGGTGATGAAGATCCTGCCTGTCACGCTTTCAGGAAAATAACCAAACGGAACGAACCGATGTTCGAAGACGGCGGAATAACATACGTGTATTTTATCTACGGCAACTATTACTGCTTTAACGTAGTAACCGAAAAGCAGGGTATCGGTTCGGCAGTGCTGATAAGGGGAGTAGAGCCCGTAAGCGGAATTCAGTCAATGAGGAAAAACAGGGGAGTGATTCATAAGGACTGCGACCTTACTAACGGTCCTTCGAAATTCTGTCTTGCTTTTAACATAGATAAAAAGGATAATAGAGAATATTTAACAAAAGAAAGAATCTTTATATCGAAACCTAAGAAGAAAAAAAGCATTATCATAAGTGTGGCAAAGAGGATTGGCATAAAGGAAGGCGCAGACCTGCCTTACAGATATTTCATGAAAGACAATCCATACGTTACAAAACATAAACTTAACAAAGAAATTTTAACGGAGATAAAACTATGAAGATAAAATTTTGCGGTGCGGCTAAAACAGTTACAGGTTCACAGCACTTACTGGAAATCAACGGAAAGAAAATACTTCTCGATTGCGGTATGTTTCAGGGCAGACGCGAAGAAGCATTCCAGATGAACAGAAAGTTTCTGTTCGAACCTAAAGAAATTCACGCAGTGATTCTTTCTCACGCTCACATAGACCACGCAGGAAACCTGCCGACGCTCTGTGCAAAGGGCTTTACGGGCGATATATACACAACTCCCGCAACTCGCGACCTTTGTTCCATTATGCTTCTTGACAGTGCCTTTATACAGGAGAAGGACGTTGAGTTCGTGAATAAACGCCGTGCTAAAAAGAATCAGCCACTGTTCAATCCTTTGTACACAGTTGAAAATGCAAAGCAGACTATTGAAAAGTTTAAATCAGTCTCTTACAATAAAAGTTTTATGATAGACGGTCTTGGTGATAACGTGAAAGTTATGTTCTACGATGCGGGACATATTCTCGGTTCGGCATCAGTAGTTCTTGAAGTTACCGAAAACGGAAAGACGACCAGACTCGGCTTCACGGGAGACCTTGGAAGAAAAAATCTGCCTATACTTAAAGACCCAGAATTTATGGGTAACGTAGATTATCTGATAACCGAATCGACTTACGGCGGATTGTACCACGTTCCTGCTGATAAGATTGAAGACGGTTTGCTTAACACTATTTCAGAAGCTTTAACTACAGGCGGTAAAATCATCGTGCCGTCTTTCAGCGTTGGCAGAACTCAGGAACTTGTTTATGAAATATCTAAAATGACTGCGGCAGGAAAACTTCCGCATTTCCCTGTGTATGTTGACAGTCCTTTGTCCGTGAACGCCACTGAAGTATTTAAACTTCATCCTGAATGCTTCGATGAAGAAACGTATAAACTTCTTGCGTCGGGTGTAAACATATTCGGGTTTGAAAACATTAAGTACATAAAGAACGTTGAAGAATCCAAAAAGTTAAATTCACTGAAAGGTACTGCGATGATTATTTCAGCATCGGGAATGTGCGAAGCAGGAAGAATACTCCATCACCTTTTAAACAATATAGGCAACCCAAAGAACACGATAATGATAATCGGGTATATGGCAGAGCATACGCTCGGACGCGAACTGATAAAGGCATCCGATAAACCTGGATACAAGGTGAAGATATACGGCGATGAGTATGTTGTGAAGGCAAAGGTGAAAATACTCAATTCATTCTCCGCACACGCTGACAGCGGCGAAATACTCGACTATATGAAACAGTTCGATAAAGAACGCCTGAAGAAAATCTTCCTCGTACACGGGGAATCACCTCAGCAGGAAAACCTTAAAACAATATTGAACTCTAATGGCTTTAAAGAAATTATAATACCTGAACGCGGTACAGAAGTAGAAATATAATTTTAAAAACTAAACATATAACATCATCAAAAAGACAGAAGAGATTTATTTCGAATTAAGACCATCCTCCGTACACGGAGTAGGAGTCTTTTCAACGGCAAAGATTAAGAAGGGTGCTAAACTTCCCTTATTCGACGAAGAAGACCATACATTCCTTCACGAGTCCGAAGTGAAACACACAAACGTACCATCACGCGTACTCGGTAAATACTCAATCCATTTCCCGGAGGACAAAGGGTACAGCACTCCGAAGAACTTTAACAGAATGTCAGTCGGCTGGTTCCTGAACCATTCGAACGAACCAAACGCATTGAACGACGAACATTATGACTACTTTGCCATAAAGGACATCCCAAAAGGTGCAGAAATCTTAATCGACTACGATAAACTGTAAACTTAATTATTCATTATATACAAAACAGCCGGCGATATACATCCCCGGCTGTTATCATTTAATAAAACATTATCACCAAAATATTAAACCACCAAATCATATTACCTGAAAACCTCTGTAACTATAGATGTTATTATTTCAAAAGAACCATCCGCTTTGTATCAGAATATTCTCCCATTTGCAATTTATAAAAATACATTCCGCTCGAAAGTTTGTTCCCGTCAAACGCAACCTCATACACACCCGGACTCAACCTGTCATTTACTAGTGTTGCTATTTCTTTACCAAGCATATCAAACACACGAAGTATTACGACATTACTGTTCAGATTTCTGATACTTGGTATTGCGAACTTAATTCTTGTCTCCGGGTTAAACGGATTAGGGTAGTTCTGTGATAATGAAAAATTACCAGGGACTGTTGTACCTATCTGATTTACCCCGACAGTATAGTTTGCAGCTATATCTGATAGTTGTTTTAACAATGTAACGGAGTTTAAATTATTACTGCCTCTGGCAATCAACTGAATTACAACTATGCTTTGTGAGTCACCCGGATTCATTGTAAAATTATCTTTTCCCATTCCTAATATGTATCTTCTGTCGCCTGGAGCATTTACCGGAACGTATACGCCTGTATCTCCGCCGCAATTTCTAATAGACCCTTTAGGCTCAGTCCATCCAGTATTTGGTTCTGGCTCACCACCAAAAACAAACTTAACAGGCCGGGGTGGTGTGAAAGTAGGATTCATCCATTTTGATCCGTCCTTTTTAAACCCTTTCATCATATTGTATGCTCCGAGTGGTTGCCCGTTTGGGTCAGATTCACAAGGCGGAGGGCTGCAGCTTGTGCAAGTGAAGTAACTTCCGCTGCTTGTATATATTGTATCGAAAGGTGTAACTGTCTTGTTTACAGGGAATTTGATCACTCTCATTCCTAATGCTGGAGGAGCTGCGCCGTATGTTGGCGGTGCACCGTTCCCGTCATAATTATCACCGTTATAACATATCCACATATTTCGTGTCGAATCCATTGCCAGATAATCATCATTCGCATCTCCCAGGTCAGGATCTCCTATTAATGCAAAGTATAAATTATTCCATGCAGAACTTCCCCGGTTAATAACATCAAATCTCATATACTGTACATTTGTTAAAGAAGTATCACCGTAAGTCCAGGCAGTAATTTTCATATCAGCATTCATAGGTAAAGTGCCGCCCCCGAATCCTTCACCTGGTGAATGTTTATAAGCAAAGCCGTCTGTTAAAGCCATGAATATTGTCTGTGTAGCATTCTTTACACCCGGAATATCAATACACGGGTCATAAACTCCATTATTATTCATGTCCCTGTAAGGTGCACCGTATGGAACTATCAAACCCCAGTTTGCAAAGTCTACACTGTTATTGCAGTTGTCACCCGCACTAACTTTCCATATTTTGTTTAATTCCTGTGGGGTTTGCGGAGTGCCGTTTATAATCTGCCCCGGCCAGTATTCGCCTTTGTAAGAACACATTGCCTGTCTTAATTGTCCGTTGACTATTGCAGACATGCTCAATCCCGATGTGAATATTGCTGTTCTTCCTGCATCTTTCGGCCATTCAAACCCTGCAGTATTTCCTGTATCAGAATTTTGGTCGAATATTCCTGTATTCTGAAAATATGCGCTTATGTTATTACCATCAAGTTTTATGCGCTTTATACTTGTATCAGAAAGCGGGTTTGGAAAATAAGTCCTTAGTATTGTCCCGCCGCTTCCGATTGAATATCCTGCCGTATTGTTTACAAAAGCTAATCCTCGTAAATCGGCATTCGAATTTACAACCTGTGCTCCCCAGTTTGTACCTCCGTTTGTTGTTCTCAGTACAGTCCCCTGATCTCCGCATGCATAAATTTCATTCTCGCTGCTTACATACATGAATCTCAGATTTTTTGTTGTTCCGCTTACCTGCTGAACCCAGTTTGCACCGCCGTTCGTTGACTTAACTATAATTCCTCCCGAACCTGCCATTAATAATTTATTCGTATCATTGCCCAAAACAGTCACAAAATTAAAATTATTAGCAAATCCTGTATTGGAAGTAAATATAGTAATCACAGGTGGTATTGGCGGGAAAGTGAAAATAATTTTTCTGAACGTACCGTTATCACCGCATAAATATGAACGGGAATTCGATAAATTAGTATTGTAGTATATGTTCCTTAAATTATTTGTTGTGTTTGAATTTAATGAATACCAGTTTGTACCGCCTGTAGTCGTGTAATACAGTATTCCGTTATCACCGCACGCCATTTTATAATTTGCTCCTATACTGTGTGATACACAATTAACATTCTGTGTAACGGGAAGACTGACATATGTCCAGTTGTTTCCTGGAGCAGCTGTCTTTAATATTATACCGTTATTTCCTCCAAGGAAATAACTACTGTTAATATTGAGTGAATTAAAATCTGCTGAAGAAGCTGTGTTGTAAGAAGTCCAGTTTGTACCTGCACTGTTTAATAAAAAACAAGTACCACCGTTACCAGCAATTAACATATCATTGCCGTACATTACCAGTGTGTTTAAATTTGCTGTAACAGGACTTGTTATGGGGTTCCAGTTGTAATAATATAACTGTCCGTAAGTAGTTTCTGAAAGAAATACTACTAAAAGAATGAAGAATAACTTTTTCATAATTTACTCCTTTAAGCTTATCAGAAAACGTAATCAAGAATCACGCAATTAACAAGTAATATTTTCACCTCTTTTATTTATGTATAAACCGGATTCTATTAACGACCAACAACGAAAAACGAACAATCACAACGCTCTTCAAATTTACAATTTCAAATTTTAAATTGACCTATCACTCCCAGCATCCTTCCCGATTTTCCCCCGTCTCTTCTGTACGAATGAAACAGGTTCTCGTCGTCAACCGTGCAATACTCCGAAACCTCCACATTCTCTGCCTTCACACCCTGTCTTATCAGACGTGTATAGATATCTTTTCTCAGGTTCACGTAATACTTCCCGTCCCGCATTTCCTTAAACTCATCATCGAACATATCAAACACATCTTTTCCCACTTCAAAATTCTTAACGCTTATTCCCGGACCTACATACACATAAAGGTTTCCGGGCTTAGACTTAAACTTATCAATTAGTGTATTTATTGTGTGAGTCACAATTCTCTGCTGTGTACCTTTCCATCCCGAATGTATTCCTGCTACTACTTTATTAACTGAATCATAGATAAAAACAGGCACACAGTCAGCAACGTTCACTGCGAGGAACAGATCTTCCTTATCCGTATAAAGTCCGTCCGAACCGTTAAAGAAACAGGTCTCGCCCACGTAGTTATGTACGGTTGAATGTGTCTGAAACTGGAAAGTAACTTTAGAACCGTCAATACCAAGCTCATCGAAAAAGTCCTTTCTGTTTTTCTTCACTGCATCTGTATCATCACCGACTTTAAAGCTCATATTAAAATCAAAAGGCGGACGAGGTTCTTTCCCGAAGCGTGTACTTACTCCGCATATTACATTCCCGAACTTATTGAATATCTCTGGTTTTATTAACATAAATTAGTCATCACCGAAATGTTTCTCAGTACGTACTGCCTTCTTTCTGGAGACTATCTTCTTCGAAGTGATTCTCTTTTCCTTCGAGCCCGTAGTAGGTTTTGTTTCGATACGCTTCTTCTTTTTCTTAAGTGCTTCAGTAAGCATAGTTTTGAACTTATCTGAAACAATCTGTTTATTCTTAAACTGTGACCGTTCGGTTTCGCACGTAAGCTTCAGTACACCGTTCTTGTCAATTCTGTTTGCAAGTTTATTCAGCAGCACAATCTTATCTTCATAACTTATGCACATAGAATTATACACATTGAAATACAATTCCACTTTTGTCGAAACCTTGTTAACGTTCTGTCCGCCCTTGCCGCCGCTCCTTGCCGCCTTAAAAGTTACTTCGTCAAATATTTTATTAGTAATCATAACACAATATATAACATTTCCATTTATTTATGAATTGAAAACAGTATGTATAATTATGATTCTGGAGCAAACCACCCTCCGTTACGAATGATACATATTAATACTAATATTCCTGAATAAGCCTGTAAATAATACCAATAAAATGAGTACAAATATGAAATAATATCTTTATATATTCATATCTGTATGTGTGAATTACATGTAAAAATTGGGTTCTGGTCAGGTCCTTTGCCTGTTGCTATACGGGTGTGATAAGTGAGATCTAAGTAGGTTTATAGCAGAGTTCTGCGCCAAAAGTGCGTCACGTGTGCGCCACCACTGCGCCATTTCCCTGATTCTTTTTTTGAAAGGTTGATTTTCGGTCAAAATTGAGGTCCTGTACTTTGCAGTTCGTAATGCAGGATTACTAAACCTCTAATAATATTCAGTACAAATATAATAAATTATCTTCTTAAATGCAAGTTAATAATGATTGCTTCTGAAGATTAATGACGTGCTCATCAGGAAGGAATCAATATTACGAAAATATATCTGTAAACCTGCCATAACTTGCTGAAATGAAAGGTCTGAACAAAAGTTGTATAAGTCTATAATTCAAAAAAGAATACTTATAAATTATAATTATCGTTTATCTTTTCCCTTTTTTAACACGAATTTCTTAATTATTATTATAGTTATAATTTGCAAATAAACATATTTTATATGAAAAAGATTATCATCCTGATTCTGATGGTTCTGGCAGGGTACAATTTAGTTTTATCTCAATCCAAGAAAATTACTTATGTTTCAGACCAGAATAGTTCAGGGTACTATCAGGTCTTTATTATGAATGAAGACGGAAGCGACAAAAAACAAATTACTGATATGTCAACAGACTGTTACTTTCCGAAATGGTCGCCCGACGGCTCTAAGGTTGTTTTCAATACAGACGACGGAAGAATATTTTTTGTAGATAATGTTAATACCGATAAACCTGCCGATCCGTATTTCGTTTTTGGCGGTGAACATCCATCATTCGGTACTGACGGTGAAACTATTGTTTTTAACTCAGACTACGAAGGTGTTCTTACAATCTATGCAATGTCTTTAAATGAATCAGAACCTATACTAATATCAGACCTTGGTTATTCAAATCAGCAGGTGCTTTCCAGAGACGGTTCGAAGATTGTCTTCTCGTCTTTTATGCAGGGCGGCAAGGACGTTATGCTTATTGACCTTGATGATACTACAGGGAATAATGTTTATCAGATCAGCAATAATGATAACGCAAACCTTTTACCCGATATTTCATCTGACAATTTAATGATTGTATGGTCTGCTTTTAACAATAATCTGCAGGGTACAATCCACATTTATAAAGACGGAAAAGAAAAGGCGATTTCCAAAGGTATCACAAGTTCAAACAGGCCTAAGTTTTCTCCTGACGATAATAAGATTGCTTTCGTTGAAATCGGCGAATCAAAAACTAAATTCTATACAATGGATTTAGAAGGTGGTAACAGGAAAAGTCACGATATCAAAGGCGGTAGTGCTGCAAATTATGTGTGGATTGACAATGAAAGAATACTCTACGACGCAGAAGACGGAAAAAACTATGTCGTCGGCGTATTAAATATCTCAACAGGCAAAAGCGAAATCCTTACAGGTAAAGGTTCTTCGATGCACCCTGATGTATTAAATTAAAATCTGAATAATGAAAGTTGTTGAACATCTGGCGAAAGCCACGAACCCCTTAATCAGTTACGAAATTATTCCTCCTTTAAGAGGCGGTGACATAAATCAGTTATTCAGTACTCTGGAGAGTCTGATAAAACTCAATCCTCCGTTTATTGATGTTACTTCGCATTCTGCCGAAGTGCAGTACGAAGAAACACCCGCAGGTATTATCAAAAAGAAGGTTAAGAGGAAAAGACCGGGTACTATTGGTATCAGTGTTGCAATAAAGAATAAATACAACATAGATACTGTCCCGCATATTCTCTGCAAAGGTTTTACCAAAGAAGAAACTGAAGATGCTCTGATTGAACTGCATTACCTTGGCATTGAGAATGTTCTCGCAATTCAGGGTGATGATAAAGGATTCAAGAAACCTACTCCGCAGGGAAAGACTACGAATGACTTTGCAGTTGAACTCGTTGAACAGGTAACACAGATGAACAAAGGTAATTATCTCGAAGTCGATTTGCTCGATGCCACCCCGACTGACTTTTGTATCGGAGTTGCAGGGTATCCCGAAAAACATTATGAATCACCTAACATAAAAGCTGATATTGAAGTAGTAAGGAATAAAATCTCATCAGGTGCTAATTACATAGTATCGCAGATGTTCTTCGATAATAAGCATTATTTCAATTATGTTGATACAATCAGGAAAGAAGGTTTCGATATACCTGTTATTCCGGGATTGAAGATAATTACACAGAAAAAGCATTTAACCAGTCTTCCGAGGGATTTCTACATTGATATACCCGAAGACCTTTACAACGAGGTTATTGCTGCCGATGATAAACACGTTATGGAAATAGGTGTTGAATGGGCCTGCAAACAGGTGGAGGAATTGCTGAATAAAAAAGTCCCTGCTGTGCATTTTTACATTCTGCAGTACAGCAAACCTGTTCAGATGCTTTTTAAAAAACTGATGTTATAATGAATTTTAGATTGAAAGTGTTTTTATATATTACTATATTGATACATGGAAAAGCACGAAGATATAATAGTTTTTCATAGTTTAATTGTTTAAGTTTAAGGTGTATCCCACAAGGATGCACTTTTTTTATGTATACCCCAATGAATAAAATATTTGATTATTTTAAGAAAACTGAAATTAAGTCACTTACCCCTGTTCAATACAAGTATGTTAACAGAAAAAAGGTAGTAACTTATGTCCCTCTGAAAAGTGTTGACAAGCTAACGTACGAACTCGCTAATGCCGGTGCAGGCAGAATAGGTAATTACACTGTTTGCTCCTTCAGGATGAAAGGTGTCGGTACTTTTGTACCCGGTAAATCAGCCAAACCTTTTTCGGGTAAGGTTGGAAAATTATCGTTCGAGGAAGAAGTAAGGCTGGAAATGGAATGCGGAAGTGAAGAGCTCGATGCAGTAAACGACGCGCTGCTCGCAAACCATCCTTATGAAGAACCTGCTTATGAAGTTTATGAGTTTACCAAGAGGACAAAAGATGTAGCTGCTTATTATTGTGAACTGAAGGGTAAAGTAACACTGGAAGAACTTATCTACAGACTGAACAATAAAGTTGTTATCGCAAAAGGATTCTCAGACCTGAAGTTTTCAAGACTGCTTATGTTTGAAAACTTATGCGACGAGCACGTAAAAGCACTGGCTAAGAAGTTTAAAGCTGAAGTATCAATATCATTCGAAGAAAATCAAAATAATATAAAACTAATATAAAATGGACGAATCAAACGAAAACATTGTTAATGCAAGTGAATCAACCGAATCAGGGAATAATGAATCTAACCTTCCTGATGCAAAGATTCTTGAATATTTTGAAGAAGGAGCAATAGCGAAGAAAGAAAGTTACGTGAAAATACTTCTGATGCTGTATGAATTAACGAAGATTGATGAGGAACTTGCTGAAATAGATGATGAAAAAGGTGACCTGCCCGTAAGGATTGAGAATCTGAAGGAAAGAATGGCGGTTGTTGAAGTGCATCTTACCGAGGATAAAGCAAAACTGAAAACTTTTGAGAGTGAAGAAAAAGCACTTAATAAAGAGAATAAAAACCTTGATGATAAAGTTACGAAGTACGATGAGTCGAAATATAAAGCAAAGAATAACAAGGAATACGATGAGATAACAAAACAGATTGATGCAATGATGGAAACAACAGATAAGAATGATGCAAGATTAAAAGAACTTAAATCGTACCAGGAAAACCTTGTTAAGGGTATTCTTGAAATGTCGAAGAGTTACGAAGAACTGAAAGCAGAACTTAAAGAAGATACATCGCACCTTAATTCTCTTAACAAACAGTTTGAAGAAGAAGAGAACGAACTTATTGAAAAGAGAAAAGTTATACTCGAGAAACTTGAAGATAAGCATAAGACACTTTATGAACGCATCAACGGTTCTTTAAAAGGTGAAGCAACTGCAATAGTAAGAAAAGGTAATTGCAGCGGCTGTTATAACTCGGTTCCTCCGCAAAGAGAAATTGAAATAAGGGTTGCAGAAGATATTTTCCTCTGCCAGTCCTGCGGAAGAATTATGATTGATGAAAAACTGATAGAAAATATTTAATCAACAATAAGTTTAACTGTTTCGCAAGGCAATCGCGCTGGTGGAGCAATCCACGGTGAGGAAAGTCCGGACTCCGTAAAAGCAGGGATGTCGGGGGAGTTCCCCGGAATTGTGTTTCGCAAGAAGCACAGTTAGAAAGTGTCACAGAAAGGAATACCGTCCCGATTCATCGGGATAAGGGTGAAACGGCAGGGTAAGAGCCTACCATTTAAAGAGCAATCTTTAAGATTGATAAACCTCATCCGGAGCAAGTCCGCGTATAGAAAGTTGAAGTGCTGCTTACTTCTTAATACTTTCGGGGTAGGATGCAAAGAGTCTGAAAGTAATGACAGACCAAGATAAATGGTTGCCGGCTCGCAAGAGTCACAAAATCCGGCTTACTGCGAAACAGTTATTTTTTACTCATCTCCAGCATTCTCTGTATAGGTACCAGTGCTCTTCTCTGTATTTCCTTATCGAGTATTATCTCAGGTGTCCCGTCTCTCATACACAAATACAACTTCTCCATAGTGTTCAGTTTCATATACGGACATTCATTGCACGAACAGTTTGCTTCAGGCGGTGCTAATATAAACTTCTTATCAGGACACGCCTTCTCCATCTGGTGTATTATTCCAGGTTCAGTAGCAACAATAAACTCAGTCGCAGAATCTTTCTCAACAAAATTCAGCAGTGCACTCGTCGAACCGACAAAGTCAGAATTCATAAGTATCTTCTCTTCGCATTCAGGATGTGCAATTAGTTTTGCCTTCGGATTCTCAAGTTTGAGCATCATTATCTTTCTCTCGCTGAAAGTCTCGTGAACAATACAGGCACCTTGCCAGAGAACCATGTCGCGTCCTGTCTTCTTGATTAAATAACTTCCGAGATTTTTATCAGGTGCAAATATTATCTTCTGTGATTCTGGAATCTGCTTAACTAACTTTTCTGCGTTCGAAGAAGTACAGATAATGTCAGACATTGCCTTTACTTCTGCTGAACAGTTTATATAACTTATTATTATATGGTCTTTGTGTTTATCTTTGAACTTCTGAAGTAAATCGGCGGGGCAGCCTTCTGCAAGCGAGCATCCTGCGTTTAAATCGGGAAGCAGTACAAGTTTATCCGGATTAAGAATCTTTGCTGTCTCTGCCATAAAATGCACACCTGCAAAAACAATAACGTCAGCATTAGTCTTCTCCGCTGCCTGTGCAAGTTGCAGACTGTCGCCGATATGGTCTGCAATATCCTGAATGTCGCCTTCCTGATAGTAGTGTGCAAGCAGGACTGCGTTCAGTTCTTTCTTCAGTCTTAAAATCTCGCTAACGTAAAACTCTTTACTCTTAACTTCTTTATTCTTTGTTAAAATCATATTCTATTTAATTACTCAAAATTATCATATTACCGCCTAATAATAAATGTATTTTGTAAAATTGTTGATAATACAATTCAAACTTCATTCTCGGTGCACCTATTCCATAAAGTCCATCCTTATTCTCTTTCAAATTATCTCTGCGATTTCTAATTTACACAATGAACAAAGCAATGATACTCGCCGCAGGATACGGCACAAGACTTAAACCGATTACGGATTCAACTCCCAAGGCACTCGTACCGTTTAAAAACGGCACGATGATTTCTTACCAGATAGAGAAACTGAAATCCATTGGCATAAAAGAAATCATAGTTAACGCTCACCATTTCAGCGAGCGGTTAATTAAGTACTTTCAGGAAATCGATTTCGGTGTTAAGATAGTCGTCATTGCAGAAGAAGATATCCTCGGTACAGGCGGGGGAGTGTTAAACGCCAAGGAATATCTGCAGTCAGAAGATTACTTCCTTGTTCTGAATGTTGATGTCTTTACAAACTTTAACATTGAATTACTGATAAGGGAATACGAATCAACTAAACCGTTTGCATTGCTCGCCGTTCAGAAAAGAAAGACTTCAAGGTACCTGGAGTTTGATAGTAACTTTCATCTGAAAGGAAGAGTCAAAAGCGATGTGATGGAAGAAAACTATTTCGCTTTCAACGGAATGCACATTATATCGAATGATATTTTCTCTGCTAATTACAAGAATGATTACAAGGATATTTTAGATGTATATCTTGAAGAAAAGAAACATGTAAAAGGGTTTGATGTATTGGATTCAGTATTTATTGATTTAGGAAAGACGGAAAACCTTAAGCAGGCAGAAGAATCAGGCGACTGACTCTATACGTACAATCTGAGGAAACTCAAGCATTAAAGCCCTTTCTATTCCTGCTCTCAGTGTCATTAAATTCAATGGACAGGTATTGCAAGCACCAAGCAGTCTTACGTTTACGATTGAGTCGCTTTCAATACTTACTACTTCAACGTCACCGCCGTCAACCTGTAAATGTGGACGGATACCCTTAAGTACTGATTCTATATTCTCTAAATTTAATTCTCTGCTCATAAACAAATCTAATAAAAATGGTTATTTAATGATATGAATAAAAAATGGTTACAGGAATAATCCTGTAACCATTCATTTTTATAAAGATAAAATTACATCAGTATCTCAAGTCCTGAATTTTTCTTAGGTGAGATGTTCCTCTCGTTTATTTCAAGAATCAGTTTCTTGGCAATATCCTTGAATATTTTGCTTACTTCACATTCAGGGTCTGCGATTACTATCGGCTTGCCGCTATCGCCTGCAATCCTTACGTTTGTGTCGATTGGGATTTCACCCAGAAGTTTTACTCCGAATTCATCGGCAATCTTCTTCCCGCCGCCTTGTCCGAATATGTATTCCTTTTCACCGTCTGCTTTTAAGTAATAACTCATATTCTCTATGAAGCCGAGGTTCGGTACATTTACTTTTTCAAACATTAAATGTCCTTTGCGTGCGTCTGCTAATGCTATTTCCTGAGGTGTTGTAACAACAACTGAACCCGTAAGAGGCACTGTCTGGCTTAATGTTAACTGTATGTCACCCGTTCCCGGAGGCATATCGAAAAGTAAGTAATCGAGTTCTTCCCATTCAACCTCTGTCATAAATTGTTTCAGTGCACTTGAAGCCATCGGGCCGCGCCATACTACAGCTGAATTATCCTCTATTAAAAATCCTATTGACATAAGTTTAATGTTAAACTGTTCAACAGGCAGCATCTTGTTCTTGTCTCCGACTTTCACTATACATGGTCTTCCGTCTGCACCGAGCATTATAGGAATTGACGGTCCGTATATATCGGCATCTATCAGTCCGACTTTCGCACCTTCAAGCGTAAGCGATACTGCGAGGTTCGCTGCTACAGTTGATTTGCCGACTCCGCCTTTACCCGAAGCGATTGCTATAGTGTTCTTAACCTTTGGCAGTACCAGTGTCTTCTGTTTGTTGTCGTGATTAACAACTCCAAGCATAAAATCCACATCAACTTTCTTTATCTCAGGAATCTCTTCTATTATTTTTACTGCAATACGGTTCTTCAATCCGGGAAAATCATTGTATTCAGTGTCTGTTATACCTAACCGTAATTTCAATTTATCACCGTTCAACGATATTTCATAAACAAATCCAAGTTCTGTAAATCCTTTTTTCAGGTACGGTTCACTTACTGTGGAAAGTATTTTCTTGATTTTTTCTTCCATTTATTTCTATACTATGTTTAATTTTAACAAATTTAGTGATTAAATAAGTAATAATG
The DNA here is from genome assembly GCA_026390735.1 of Ignavibacteriota bacterium. Classification (GTDB taxonomy): domain Bacteria; phylum Bacteroidota; class Ignavibacteria; order Tepidaquicellales; family Tepidaquicellaceae; genus CAIKZJ01. The sequence goes on along the minus strand of JAPLFJ010000004.1, from coordinate 50,196 downwards.
TAACAAAATCATTTCTTAAAAGATTTACACCTTATTAAATTGAATGTGTCACTTCAATTAAATAATTTTAAGCGAAAACAAATTATTATATTGAATAAGACAGCAAAACTCTGGTTAGCGTTTTTGGTAATATCGGCAGTCGTATGGCTCGGTGCGATTAATGTTCGTGCTTTGATCGGGAACGACCTTTTAAATTACGATGAATTCAGTTTCAGGACGAGTATTCCTCCTGATGAAGAAAACTGGATATTCAGAATGTTATCCCATTCTTCATTACTGATTATGGGTGCTTATACAGCTACATTAATATTCTCAGTAATATTTCTGAAGAAAGCAAAACTTAATCTGCGCGAGAATCCGTGGCTTCTTATGTGTGTTATTCTGTTCTATACATTCGTACCTGTTGAAGTCTATACTTCATACCTCGACGTTAAATTCTATTTATTATACCTGAACAATCCGCCTGTGCACGACGGCTTACTGAAAATATTCGGTGAACGTATCGGATTCCTTAAAGGTGTGCCGTGGATTGCATTACTGTCGTATTATGCAATTATTGTGATTGCAGTTACTCAGCCGATGAAGAAAAGTCTTGCAGTACTGGAAGAAGAAAAGAAACAGCATCTGGAAGAATATTCATACAAGTATTTTATGCACGATGAAGATGATTTAAAAGAGGAATACCTAAAATGAGTAAAGTTATTAAGAAAGCGAAGGACGTACAGGTTACAGAAAATCAGGAAATCGTTATTACGGAATTACTTGAAGTATATACTCAAATTGGATATTCGGTAAGAATTGAAAAAGGTTTCTTTAAAGGCGGATTTTGTCTGCTTCGCGAACAAAAGTTATTTCTGCTTAACAGAAATATAGAGCCGCAGAAGAAAATTAATTTTCTTGCGAAGAATCTTTCTGAAATTGGAGTTGACGGAATTTATCTTAAACCGAACATTCGCGAGTTGATAGATAAGGAAAGCCAGCAGAAGTTATTATGATAAGAGTAGTAGTATTAGGAAGCGGGACATCGCAGGGTGTTCCTATAATCGGCTGTACCTGCCACACTTGTATGTCAACTAATCCGAAAGATAAAAGACTGCGTGCTTCAGTTTACATAGAAACTCAGGGAAAGAAAATACTAATAGATACTTCAATAGATTTCCGACAGCAGTTATTAAGGGCAAACGTAACAGACCTTGACGCAATTCTTTATACTCATCATCACGTCGACCATATATTCGGTCTCGATGATTTACGTCAGATTAATCAGAGACATAAGAAGTTTGTGGATGTTTACGGCAATCCTCCAACGCTCGACGAAATAAAACTAACCTTCAGGTATGCACTCGATGAGACACTAATAAAATATATGGCAGTTCCGCTTATGCATTTCAACTATCTTGAGAATAAAGAATTCGAAGCACACGGTGTTAAGATAATGCCGATAGAAGTGATGCACGGAAAGATTAAAATATTCGGGTACAGGATAGGGAAGTTTGCTTACATCACTGATGCCAGTTTCATTCCCGATGCAGAGATGGAAAAGCTGCACGGACTCGATGTGCTGATACTTAACTCGTTAAGACATTCTCCGCATCCTACACACTTCAGTCTGAAAGAGGCGACTGATATTGCATTGAAGTTGAAACCAAAGCAGACTTACTTTACGCATATTACTCACGACTTAAACAACGACGAAACTAACGCAACATTACCTGAGAACATTCAGCTTGCGTACGACGGACTCGAATTTACAATAGAATAAAGAATATGAAAAATATACTTTACAAAGCACTTCACGAAAGCAGTACTATTCTTAAAGAATATTTCCAGAAAGACTTTTTAATAGAAAGCAAAGACATTGTTTCAAACCTCGTTACTGAAGTTGACAAACGTTCTGAAGCAAAGATAATTGAAATCATACGTAATAATTTCCCTGACCATAATATACTTTCTGAAGAAATCGGAGCACTTAATACTGCTTCAGACGTGAAATGGATTATTGACCCTATAGACGGAACGATTAACTATGCACACGGAATCCCGATATGCTGCATATCGATTGGAGTAGAAGTAGCGGGTGAAATAGTAATGGGCGGCATTTACAACCCATTCGGCAACGAACTCTTCTTTGCTGAAAAAGGAAAGGGTGCTTTTCTGAACGATAAGAAGATAAAGGTATCGAATGAAACTTCTTTCGCTAAATCTCTGCTCGTAACAGGATTTCCTTACAATACGAGTAACAATCCGAATAAACCCGTTGAAGTTTTTGCGGCAATAGTAAATAAGGACATACCTGTTCGCAGACTCGGTTCTGCAGCACTGGATATTTGCTGGACAGCATGCGGCAGGTTCGACGGATTCTGGGAATACAATTTAAACGCGTGGGACGTTGCTGCGGGTTACATAATATTAACTGAGGCTGGCGGGATAGTAACAGACTTTAACGGAGACAAATATTCAGTATATAATAAAGAAATACTTGCATCGAACGGAAAGATACATAATGATATACTTGAAGTTATAAAATCAGTGAAATAGTAAAAAGGGGTTCATTTTTATACCTTCCAAATAAGCATTTTATAAATGCCATAATCAGCATTATGCTTTGATTTGAGCAAGTTATTAGGGAGATGATACCAAGATAGTACCAAGTAAGTTGTATTTCTGGTGGATTAGTAGTGTATTAGAGGTGTATTGGGTCAGTGTAAGAAACTGTAAAAACAGCATTTGAGCATTTTCATATCATTGTAATGAAAACCGATGATTTTTGAATCATCCGATATGTATATTTGATTATACATTATAATGTTTAAACAAGTGCTTGCTGAAAAAAGTTCCCGAGAAATGATAGATAATTGGATTAAAAATTTGCAATTGGGATTCCCTCTTGGGATTTCAGATAATACACAATTTTAAGGGATATCAAATATAAAATATACATATTAAATATGGTGGTATATGAGGATTATCTGTTTGCATTACTACGCTAGAGCGTAGTAACGAGAGAAATTAAAATAATCGTGCTCCGCTTCTGTTAGCATTCGGAGGGATTACAGAATAAAAATTAACCTGCTCTGCATTTTCTATTAATCCGCTTACAACTTTTCCTGTGTCGTCTACGTTTACTATGCAATACTTTACAATTATGTTATTCCCATAAAGGGCATCATCTGTTTTTGTTCTGCCTACCGTATTTGGATTTCTATACCCATACTGCGGGAATTTTGAAGACCAGTAATTAGAATCATATTCTACCTGATAGGTTGATCTTTGTCCGTAACCGCCTCTTTCGACTTTTTCTCGCTGATAGATTAATGAATTACTCGCTGAATAGATACTCCATTTAGAAATAGAATTATTTATAAAAACATCGTAAGCACCCAAAGACTCTAAGAATCCACCGTCTTTTTGATTTGTTCCCAGCCAATCTCCCAATGAATCTGAATGAGAGGAATAGTTATGCATCATATTGTAATTTAGTTCTGAATACCATGGAAACATTATGTCGTTGTGCATTGCCTCCACAAAGTAAGTATTGATTGGTCCCAGATAGAACTTGTTACTCATCCTGCCAGTTTGCGAACTGCTATCATTGTAAGAAATTAAACTTCCCAATATTAACGCCGCAACAAAGTAAAACCTGAATAAATTTTTCATGCTTTTAAATTTTTAAGTTAATAAATAGAATTCCTGATATCTAATTTCGCGTATAATACTTTTGTCTTACCTCATAATGATTTTCCTTTCTATACATTTATTTTTAAATTATTTTAAAAATGAAAGGGCGGGTGGGAAATCTTAGAGATAAGATTTCTCTCATTTTGAAAAAACCCTCGCCGGTATTTCATTTTGAGCTTCCGCCCTTTTCTTTACAATATTTCTTTGTTCTTTAATTATTTCATATATATCATTCTCTTTGTTTTATTAAAAACAACAGCACCATTTATATCTCTTGCTTCAAGCCTATAAAAATATGTTCCACTTGAAAGATTCAATTTTCCAAATTCTTCAATTCTGTACCTATGAGTTCCTCCGGAAAGTAAAAACCCGTTTATTACATTGATTATTGATTTTCCCGTAATGTCATAAATGCTAAGGTTTACGTACGAGACTTTCGGAAGATTAAATTCAATGGTAGTGACAGGATTAAACGGGTTTGGGTAATTTTGTTTCATTTCGTAATTCGTTATCTCCGTTGAATTATTAATTACATAAGTAGGATATAATATTACACCACCGCCATTGGTTGTATGAACTCCGTTACCCCCATACGCCCATCCAGAGTTAGCATTTATAAAATCAATTGAAGCGTATGCTCCATTATAATAATTTGTATCCGGTTGCTGATATCCCCAGTTCAATCCACCGTTTGTGGTTTTCCAGACTATTCCCACTACTCTATTTTGTAGCATTTTAGCCGAACCAATACCATATATAGTATCTTTATTGATACAAATAAAATGTGTCATTCCGCTTATGATTTGTGGGATTCCTGGAGCTAAAGGCTGATTTACCCAGTTTGATCCTCCGTTTGTTGTTTTGTAAATACCGTTATACCCGGCAGAAAACCAACCAGTGTTTCCATCTACAAACTGAATATAGAATAGATATGGTGCTGCCGGAGCTGTAACCTGAAACCAGTTAACCCCACTGTTTGTTGTCCGCCAAAGTTCATCGAAATTATTCTGCCAGCCGTAATATTCTCCATTCACTTTTTGCTTTAAGAAAAATATTGCACCGTTCCCAATACCGCCTGTCTGTGGCACAAGTGTTACTCCACCATTAGTTGTTCGCCAGATTACATAATCACCATTAAAACCGCTCACCCAGCCCGTGTCTTTGTTTACGAAGGAGAAATCCCAAAACATCCTTGCCGAAGAAACACTAACACTATCCCAGGTTATTCCTCTGTCAAATGTTCTTTTTATTCTGTAAATGCTCGTTCTTTGTCCATAAGCATACATTGTTACACTATCTATAGTTTGCAATCCATAATAATAAACAGTTGTATCAAACAGCGTCCAGTTATTCCCGCCATTTGTTGTTTTTAACATACCCGGATTAGTTGAACCTAAAATGATTATCCCCGTATTCGCATCAAAGAATTTTATGTCTTTAACTTCGTAATACGCCGGCAACGATTGATATATCCATTGCCCAAAGGAGCTGCTTGCTCCAAACAGCATTAACGCAAGTATTATTATGTATTTTTTCATATCCTATAATAGTTAAATTATTATTATTCTAAAATTGTCATTGCTTTTTATTTCATAAATATCATTCTTTTTGTTTGTGAAAATACATTTATTCCATTTCCATTGTATCTTGCACCGCAACCATAAATAGCATTGCTATCTATTTTCTGCAACTGCTGCATATTTATTTTAATACCAAGCAATACCCAGTTGTCACCTCCATTAGTCGTGCTGTAAACATTCAGTAGTTGAGATGTTATTATACCTGTATTTTCATTAAAAAACTTCAGGTCGTAAACATCGGGACCATTAACTACTACAGCTGATTCATCCACTGTGGAAATATACTTTGAGGAGATGCAAAAACAAGAAATAAGATTGTAAGTATTACCTGAAATAAAACCTTAGTTCTTTTAGTTCTCTGCTTAGTTGTTTCTGTTTTCATATTAAAGTATTATAAAATTAATCTTTTGTTTAATTTAGGTTTTACTAAAATATATATTATTAATTGTAATATAATTATTTGAAAATAAAAGAGTGCGTGTTGTGTAGAGTAACTTTGTAATTTAAGATTCCTCATTAAAATATTCTTAAATATTTGTATAAGATTTACTTAATAATAAATTACGGCTAAATGTACTGATTTTCAAGATATATAACAAATTCCAGTATATATTTTTTCGAAAATTGATAGTATAATTGATTATATATGCTTTCATTATCTCCAAGGCTTAATTCTTTTAAAACTTCTAAAAAGCATTGTGAATCAGGGTTAATTTTGAAATTTGCGGATGAAGTTCCAAAAACCGTCTTACCTTCGGAGGCATTCAATTTGGACTTGCTAAAAGGGATTAATAATAATATATTTATTCGATATACGGTGATGTGAATATTATGAGTGGGTTGGGAAACCCACTTTTTTTTTAATGCAACAGAACAGACATTGGAAAAAGAATTAAACATATTGGTTAATGAGATATTAAACGGAAAAAACATCCATTTAATAGATATTCTTATTCGCGGTGAGAGAAAGAATAAAATCGCCGAAGTGTATGTTGATGCCGAGGATATGCTTGATTTTGATGTGCTGGCTGAAATCAGCCGCGAACTTAATGCAAGGATAGATGAACAGTCTTTTAAGGATGAACTGCTTAAAGTGGTAGTGTCATCTCCCGGCGTAGAGAGGGCGTTTAAGTATGTATGGCAGTTGAAGAAACACATAAACAGAATATTTGAATTTACTGTTGAGGATACACCGAAAACAGGAAAGTTAACAGATATTGATACAGAGAGGAATGAATTAAAGTTTTCAATAATAGAAAAGAAGAAAGAGGTATCTGAATACGTTAACACATTTGATAAATTTGTGGATTTAAAAGTTAAGTTACCTTTTTAATTAATTAATTATTTTTTATGAAGTCAGATATAGTAGAAGCATTCGTTCAAATGGCGAAAATGAAGAGTATAGACAGAGATATACTCGAGAGTGTCATCAAGGATTCCTTCAGAAAAATGATGGAAAAGAAGCACGGTCCGACCGCGAATTTCGATATTATTGTTAATATGGAAAAAGGTAATATAGAGATATTCCTTTATAAAACAGTAGTTGAAGATGTAGTTGACCCTGCGACCGAAATAGATATCGAAACAGCAAAAGATAAATCCGGTGAGGACTTTGAAGTCGGTGATGATTTTGTTGAGGAAATTCCTATCGAAGAATTCGGCAGAAGGTCAGTTCTTAACCTTAAACAAAGTTTGAACCAGAAATTAAGAGAAATCGATAAGGAAGTTACGTATAATTTCTATAAAGATCAGCTTGGCGAAATTCTTGTTGGTGAAGTCTATCAGATTAAACCAGCATCAATTCTTTTAATGCATAATGGTAACGAATTATTCTTTCCAAAGGAAGAGCAGATTGCAAAAGAAAGATACAAGAAGGGCGATAACATACGCGTTATCATAAAACGTCTTGATAAAAAACCTTCAGGTCCGCCTCTTATTGTAGTTTCGAGAGCAGATGATAAGTTTTTGTATAAGTTATTCGAACTTGAGATTCCTGAAATCTATGATGGAATTCTCGAAATCAAAGGTATATCAAGAGACCCGGGTGAAAGAGCAAAGATTGCGGTTATGTCGAACGATGATAAGATTGATGCAGTAGGTGCATGTGTTGGTATGAAGGGTATGAGAATTCACTCGATAGTAAGAGAATTGTGCAACGAAAATATTGACGTTATAAATTATACTAAAGATAATGCTCTTTACATTTCAAGAGCACTGTCACCTGCGAAGTTACAGGATATATATATTGATAATGTAAATAAAGTTGCTAAGATAAATGCAGACGAAGACCAGGTTAGTTTAATAATAGGTAAGAACGGACAGAATATAAAACTGGCATCTAAGTTAACAGGTTTTCAGATTGATGTGATAAGAGAACAGAACGACGAGGATGAAGATGAGGATGAAGATGAAAACAATGAGAATAATGAGAATATGAACGAAGAAAACGATGAGAATATGATCGAAGAAAACGATGAGAACACAAACGAAGAAAACGAAAGTTCCGAAAATGTTACTGAAGAGACCACTGACGAAACTCAGGATTCAAATCCTGAAGCAGAAGCGTCTTCAGAAAACGATAAACAATAAACTAATGTAGATTAGTATACATAAACTTAAAGAAAAAGATTATTGAGTATGTCTGAAACACCACAAAAAATGAAATTGGTTAAGTTAGCTAAAGAGATAAACAGGTCTAAAGAAGATATTATTGGATATCTGAAAGACCTTGGTATTGAGAAAGTGACTATCAATACAACTCTGGAGGCGGACATAGTCGGTAAAGTTTTGAATAAGTTTAAACATGATGTTGCGGAACACGAGAAACAGTTAAAGAAGATTGTAGATTTTGCAAAGGTTAACAAGGTAGAGATATCCGAAGCAAATGAAGTGATGAAAAAGGAAGAACAGACGAAGAAGAAGAAGGAAGAAGATGACAGGCTTAAAAAGAATTTAGACGAACAGAAAAAAGGCGAAGAAGAAGAAAGAAAGAAACAGGAACTTCAGGCTTTTCTTGCACACGAGAAAAAAGTAAAAGAGGACGCTGAACTTGCAAAGAACAGAAAAACCGAACTCGAGAAATTATACGAGACACAGAAGAAGTTAAAGGAAAAGAAAGAGTCAGGCCAGAAACATTTTGAAAAGAAAAGACTCGAAGAGCAGACTGCAAAGAGAGAAAAACGCGAAGCTGACAGAACAGGTGATACAGGCAAGACTGAAAAAACGGCAGAAAATACAGCACAGGTAGTAACTCCTGCTGAAGTTGGCACTAAATCAGCTGATAATTCCGAAACAGCAAAAACTGCCGATACAAGTGCAGATAAAACACTGAAAGCTAAAGGCACGGAGTTTAAAAAAGATTTCTCGAAACCAAAAGATTTCAGCAAGCCGAAAGATTTTTCAAAACCAAGAGATTTCAGCAAGCCGAAAGATTTTTCAAAACCAAAAGAGTTTACAAAATCAACGGATCCACAGAAACCGTTTAAACCTAAGACTGACCAGCCATGGCATAAGAAGCCGTTTAATAAAGATAAACCAAACTTTGTTAAACCAGGACAAAATAAAGATGCAACCAAGCCAACAGGGAAACCTGATTATAAAGATCGCGGCAGGTTTAAACCGAATGACCCTAATTCAAAAGGCAAGTTTGAGAAGGTTACTATTAAGGACCCTTCAAAATCGAACTTAAGGTTTAAAGACAAGAAAGAAAGTTTCTTTAAGTCAAATAAACCAGTTGTACCGGTTCTTCCTCCAGCAAAAGATTTAAAGAAAGTAATTAATAAGGATAAGGATAAGAAACACAAAACAGAGTCGGATTACGAAAAGAAGAAAAAGAAATTCGGCAAGGGTATAAAGGGCAAAGATATATCACAGAAAGAGATTGATGATGCAATCAGAGAAACAATGGCTAAGATTGAAGATGACAGCGGAGCATCAGCAAGAAGTATAGCAAGAAAGAAGAAGAAAAAGGAAAGACTCGAACAGGAAAAGATAAATATTGCTATTCAGGAACAGCGTAAGAATATATTAACAGTTACGGAATTTGTTTCGACTGTTGAGCTTGCAACGATTATGGAAGTTCCTGTAACCGACATTATCAAGAAATGTCTCGACCTCGGAATGATGGTTTCTATTAACCAGAGACTTGAGAAAGATTTACTGCAGTTACTCGCAGAAGAGTTCGGTTATAAGATTGAATTCCAGTCGGAATACGAAGAAGATTTATTAAAGGATACTGTTGACGAAGAAAGTACACTCGTCGAAAGACCACCGGTTGTTACGGTTATGGGTCACGTTGACCATGGTAAAACATCATTGCTTGACTACGTTAGAAAAGCAAACGTAGTGGCAGGTGAAGCGGGCGGTATCACTCAGCACATCGGTGCGTATAAAGTTAAACTCGATAACGGAAAGCATATAACATTCCTCGATACACCGGGTCACGAAGCATTTACTGCAATGCGTGCCCGTGGCGGACAGGCAGCAGATATTGTTGTTCTGGTGGTTGCAGCAGATGACAGTGTAATGCCACAGACTATTGAAGCTATTAACCATGCTCTCGCAGCAGGTGTCCCAATCGTTATTGCGATAAATAAAGTTGATAAACCTGAAGCAAATGTGGAGAGAATTAAATCCCAGCTTGCTGACAGGAATATACTGGTTGAAGAATGGGGCGGTAAATATCAGTCGGTAGAGATTTCTGCCAAAAAAGGACAGAACATCGAAACGCTTCTTGAAAAGATACTTCTCGAATCTGAAATGCTTGCTTTAAAGGCAAATCCGAACCGTGATGCAAGAGGTGTTGTTCTCGAATCAAGACTTGATAAGGGAAGAGGTTCTGTTGCTACTATACTCGTTACAAAAGGAACGCTTAAAGTCGGTGATAACTTTGTAGCTGGTGTGTTTGCAGGCAGAGTAAGAGCTATGTTTGATGAAAGAGATAAGAGACTTGAAGAAGCAGGTCCTTCTACTCCAGTGCAGATAATCGGATTTGAAGGATTGCCTCAGGCAGGTGATGCAGTGGTTGTACTGAAGTCAGATATTGAAGCAAGACAGATCGCATTAAAGAGACAGCAGTTGAAACGTGAACAGGATATGAGGCAGATTAAGCATACAACACTTGAAGATATTACGAATCAGATTAAAGAAGGTAAATCAGTTGAACTTAATATTATTCTTAAGACTGACGTTGACGGTTCTGGTGAAGCTCTTGCAGATTCATTGCATAAATTATCTAAACCTGGTACTGCAACTGTTAAGGTTATTCATAAAGCAGTCGGACAGATTACTGAATCAGACGTATTGCTTGCTGAAGCATCAAGTGCTGTTATTATTGGATTCAATGTCAGACCTAACCTTAATGCAAGAAAACTTGCTGAGAAGAGCAGTGTTGAAATAAGAATTCACAGTATTATATATAATGCACTCGATGAAGTTAAACTGGTACTCGAAGGATTGTTAGCACCTGACGTAAATGAAGAGATTACTGCAACTATTGAAGTCAGACTGGTATTTAAAGTACCTAAGATAGGTAATATTGCAGGTTGTTATGTACAGGACGGAAAGATTATCAGAAACCACAAGGTCAGACTCGTCAGAGACGGGCTGGAAATATACAATGGTACCATCTCGTCATTAAAGAGACTTAAAGACGACGTTAAGGAAGTTGAATCAGGATATGAATGCGGTATCGGACTTGAAAACTACAGTGATGTCAAAGTTGGTGACGTAATAGAAGGTTATAAATTAATAGAAACTAAGAGAAAGTTAGAGTCGGTTTAAATAAATGTCTATAAGAACAGATAAAGTTGCAGAAGAAATAAAACACAGATTGAACTCGGCAATGTCCAGAGATATTATGGACCTGAATGCCGGGTTAATTACTGTCTCAAAAGTTATTATGTCACCCGACCTTAAACTTGCTAAAATCTATGTGTCATTTCTTGGGAATAAGGAACCTGTGGAAACCCTGGTTGAAATGATAAATGAGCGTAAAAAGCATATAAGGTTTTTGCTCGGAAAACAATTATCACTGAAGTATGTTCCTGAGATAATTTTCTACTACGACGATACAATGGAATATGCAGATAAGATAAACAAACTTCTGAATGAAGTTAAAAAGAATGACTCTATGGGTTTAGAGGAAAAGAATTAATATCCGCAATATCCTCTAAAACTTTAAACCGCATTAAATCCAGTTCTTCCGAATTTTCATCCACTTCACTTACATTAAAACCGCCAACCCTTAATCTTCTGAGTGTCTTCAGGTATCCGCCCACACCAAGTTCATTTCCGAAATCAAACGCAAGTGAACGTATGTATGTTCCTTTGGAAACAGAAACAAAAAATTTTATCTCTGTATCGCTGATTCTTTCAACCTCAAATTTTCTGATGAAAACTTTCCTTGGATCAAGGACAATGGTTCTTCCTTTTCTTGCAAGTTTATAAATAGGTTTTCCGTTTAGTTTTATCGCTGAATGCATAGGAGGAATCTGTGATATCTCTCCTGAGAATTTATCCCTCGCATTATTAATCATTTCTTCTGTTATATGGGATACATCTTTAATTTCAATTTCTTCTGATTCAGTATCATAAGTGGGAGTCGTTGCACCAATCCTGAAAGTACCTTCGTAATCCTTGTCATAACCGATCATCTCAGTAATTGTCTTGGTTTTTTTGCCTGTGCATATTATTAATAAACCTGTGGCTCTCGGGTCAAGCGTTCCTGAGTGTCCGACTTTTTTGAGTTTGAAAGTTTTCTTTATCTTATTGGTCACTTTCGCCGAAGTCCAGTTCAGTGGCTTATCCACAAGTATAACTTTATTGTCGTATTTGTTTACAGTTTCTTCCATTAACAAAAATATCTTATTAGGATAATATTTATAATGACATAATTTATCCTTTTACTGTATCCGGGCTTTTATTCCTGAATACTCAGACAAATATCCTGAATCCTGCATACCCTGTCTTCCAAAATAATTAATGATATGATGCGATTATACATTGAAAAAAACATCTGAAAGTAATATATTACACGTTTATAGAAAAACACAGAGAGATGGCTGAGTGGTTGAAAGCGGCGGTCTTGAAAACCGTTGTAGCCTTACGGTTACCGGGGGTTCGAATCCCTCTCTCTCTGCTACGTTTTAACATTAGTTACTGGAAACTGCGTAAAATACTGTTTTTATAGCAGTAACATTACTTTTTAAACTATTATAGTCCTTTCTTTGGCTTTCTTCATATTAATTTCAGTTTTTTATTTATTATTCAATTTCAGGGTCACGATTATTTACTGAAATTTCTAACCTCAAATATAATTACTTTAAGATTGAAAATGTTTTAGTAATTCTTTAATTTAATAAAATTTAGATATTTATTAATTGATAACTGGTTTAGTTGTAGGATTAATCACGGGATATTTATTGTCAATGCCTCCTATGGGTCCGACTAACATCCTTGTTATTTCGCAGGGTCTGAGACACGAAATAAGGAATGGTGTTGCTGTCGGCGCAGGTGCAGGTTTCATGGATATGATTTATATTATTATATCCTACGGCGGCTATGCATTGATAAAAGGATTTATTCCTGACTCAGTTGATACTTTCTTTTCCGACAATGAAATGCTGTTTAAGATTATTCTTACGCTCGTGGGATGTGTTGTGGTTGGCGTGTCAGGTTTTAAACTGATGATGACTAAAGTTCCTGAAAACAGAACCGAAAATAGTTCGGTTGATGGAATGCATGATAAACTTGGCGAAGTTGAGAATAAACTTGAACAGAGAACAGAAGATATCACAAGAATGCTTCATACTGATTTACTGAAGAAAGATGAGAATAGTTTATTAGGTAGTTTTCTGAAAGGAGCATTCCTATGTATTTCTTCTGTTACAATCCCTGCATCGTGGTTTGCTCTTACAGGTTACATGAAAAGTTATGGAATAATAGATTCAAGGTTTATAACAGGGCTTTCTTATTCTATAGGTGTTTTTGCGGGAACGACTTTCTGGTTCTGGACTCTTGTGAAAGTTATTTCAAATAATACACACAGGGTAAGTCCAAAAGCATTGAGTAAAATAAACGTAGGAGTCGGAATTATGCTTATCCTGTTAAGTGTGTTCCTGTTGTACAAGGCAGTTGATTTTCTGTTCTTCCATAGTGTCTGATATTTTTCAATTTTAATATTCCTTAAACATATTGAGCAGTAAAGAAAATAAAGACGAACATCTGTTAATCTGCCAGCATTGTCTGCAGAGTGTCGATGATGAAAGCGAAAGGTATTTCTGTAAAAGTTGCGGAATTGTTTATCATGTCAGATGCTGGGAAAGGGGTAATGGCTGTGCTGTTATAAGTTGTTCACAAAAGAATATACTTCTCAATCCTTTGTTTCAGTCTTCCGTTCCAGTAAGGGAATTACTTATCCACATCGAATATCTGTTTAACGTAAGGAAATTTAACGAGGCAATTAATGAATGCAACAGAATATTAAACGTAGAGAAAAATAACATAGAGGCAAAGGTCTTTTACAACAGGGCGATATCGATGATGAATGTGAAAATGAAGATATACGAAAGTGCCGAGGAGAGTTTTAAGAAAAAAGAATTCAGGGCTGCCTCGATGTTCTACAAAGATTACCTTAAATACTGCGACGATGAAGAGAGTGAATATATTAATTCAAAGATAAAATATCTGAGTGAACTTCTTCCCGCTATTAAAAGAAACAGGTATATATTGAATTCTGTTTATACTTTCATAGTTTTGTTAATCGTTCTTTCTGCAGGCTTTCTTGCTTACAGGTTTATTTATCTGAAAGAGAATACCGAGTTTGCCGAAATAGAGGCATACGATAATATGTCAGACGTTAAATCACTCGAAAGTCAGATTTCAAAGTATGAGAAATTTTTAATTAAATATCCGGATGGCAAATTAAAAGAATCCGCAGTTGATAAAATCAGAAAACTCTCTTCTCAGATGGCATTATTGATTTGCGATCAGGACTGGCGGACATCTTTAATCTACTTAAGGAAAATTGACTCCAGGGAGAATCCGTTAACTTATAAAGATATTTACGGGAAAATACTGCAAAGCGCAGGGAAAGAGTCCTTGATTATCAGAAGTGAGGCTAAAGAGTTAAATGAATCGGGAAAATTTAACGAGGCAAAAGACAGGGTCGAAAAGTCACTTGCTTTGCTGGATAACTTTCCTTCCACTGAGTTCGAAAAAGAGAGACAGTCGTTGTTTGACTCAAAGAATCTGTTAAATAAGAAGTTAGGACTGGTAATAAGGGTAAAAGATATAGAAAGGGAAATATCAGGCAAGACCGAAGAACTAAAGAAAATAGAGCCGGAACTTGATACAAAAAATATGGTTCAGATTTCAGGAAAGGTTATGAAGAAATCGTCAGATTATGTTATTATTAAATCTTCCGACGACAGGAAATTATACGCGATTATGAATGAAAACAGTAAATATGAAATAGGGGAGGATGTAGTAATCAACGGAATTAAAAAAGGTAAAGCAGATATAAAAGACGATGCAGGAAATCTGATGTTATTACCTGTAATTTACGACTATTCTTCAGGTCAGTTTTTCGGCGGAAATAACGACAAGGAGAATATAATCCAGAGATTAAACCTGCTCAGGGGGCAGAAAGAAAAAATAGACAGTTTATTGAAAATCGGCATTTAAATCAGATTTACGTTATATAAAGATTTATTGAAAATCCTTAAATTATATATTGATTTATTGGTTTAAATTCCCTAAATTTACCATTTGTAGAAAATCCGGGTAGGTAGCGAAGTGGTTAAACGCATCAGACTGTAAATCTGACGACTGATGTCTTCGGAGGTTCGAATCCTTCCCTACCCACAATACGCGGGAGTAACTCAGTTGGTAGAGTCACAGCCTTCCAAGCTGTTGGTCGCGAGTTCGAGTCTCGTCTCCCGCTCAGAGAGTTGCTGATGTAGCTCAGTTGGTAGAGCACATCCTTGGTAAGGATGAGGTCACCGGTTCAATCCCGGTCATCAGCTCTAGCTTGAAAATGAAGACTTCGAACTTGACAAATCAAGCTATGTATCCGTTAGTTCTTTTAAATTTACAATTTATTATACGAGTGTAGCTCAATTGGTAGAGTTCCGGTCTCCAAAACCGTAGGTTGGGGGTTCGAGTCCCTCCACTCGTGCAGAGAGTAAAATCAAATACATATGAGAGATAAAATATTAAATTTTTTCACGGACATCTACAAAGAAATGCAGAAGGTCTCGTGGCCGAAGAAAGAAGAAATGAGAGATTACACAAAGGTTGTTGTAATTACAATGTTTGTGTTCGCTATTTTTGTTTATGTAGTAGATAAGGGAATCAGTGAATTACTGAAAATATTATTCTAACAATTTATGACAGATACTGAAAATACAAACATTGAAGATGTGAACGAGGAAATCGTTAGTGATCGGGAATTGCCTAAAGACGATGAGTCTGTAGAGAATCCCGAGACACCAAGCGAAGAGACTGTTGATTCTGATATTTACAAATGGTATGCAATAAGGGTTGTTGCAGGCCATGAGAATAAAGTTAAGATTTATCTTGATAACCAGATCAGGGAAGAACAACTTGAGAATTACATCAAGACAGTTATGATTCCTCTTGAAAAAGTTTTCGAGGTTAAGAACGGTAAGAAGAAAATCAAGTATAAGAATTTTTTTCCGGGTTACATTCTGCTTGAAGCATTCCTTAATGATAACATTAAGAGAACTCTCGCAAAGGTACCCAGTGTTATGGGTGTAGTCGGCGCAAAAAATATCAAAGGTCAGAAACTTGACCCGGTTCCTTTAAAAGATTCAGAGATTAAAAGAATTAAGGCAATTCTTAACGATGAGAATCTTACAGAAAAGATTGACCTGAAATTAGCGGATGGTGATGCCGTAAAAGTTACGAACGGACCATTCAATAATTTCAACGGTGTGGTTCTTGAAATCAATACAGAAAAGATGAAGGTGAAAGTTATGGTAAGTATTTTCGGAAGAAAGACACCTATTGAATTAGAGTTTAACCAAATAGAGAAATTAAAATAAACATTTTTTAAATATATAATATCATGGCCAAAAAAGTAGTAGGATTCATCAAGTTACAAATTCCGGCAGGGCAGGCAACAATGGCCCCTCCCGTTGGACCGGCATTAGGGCAAAGAGGTGTTAACGGAATGGAATTCTGTAAACAATTTAATGCTAGAACCCAGGATAAAAAGGGTTTAATAATTCCGGTTGTTATTACAGTTTATTCGGATAAGTCATTTACATTCATTACCAAAACTCCTCCGGCAGCCGTATTGCTTCTTAAAGCTGCAGGTCTGGAAAAAGGTTCTGGAATTCCGAACAAAACTAAGGTAGGTAAAGTCACCGTTAAGCAAGTGAAAGAAATTGCTGAAACAAAAATGGTAGATTTAAATGCAAGAGACGTTGAGCATGCAATGAGCATGGTTAAGGGTACTGCAAGAAGTATGGGAATAACCGTAGAATAATTAACGAAATTAAATTGTTTTTAGAAAAATGAAACTAACAAAGAAACAGAAAGAAATAAGTAAATCATTAGATTCAAAGAAAGAATATAAAATAGCAGAATCAGTTTCAATGGTTAAGAAGTATGCTAAATCAAAATTTGATGAGTCAGTTGATATTGCTATGAATTTAGGAGTTGATCCTAAACACGCAGACCAGGTCGTTCGTGGTACTGTTGCCCTTCCTAACGGAACGGGTAAAACAATCAGAGTTCTGGTTATCGCCAGACCTGATAAACAACAGGAGGCAATCGATGCAGGTGCTGAACACGTAGGATTCGAAGATTATTTAAAGAAAATCCAGGACGGCTGGACAGATGTTGACGTTATAATAGCAACACCTGATTCAATGGCAGAACTTGGTAAATTAGGTAAGATTTTAGGACCACGCGGTTTAATGCCGAATCCGAAAAGCGGAACGGTTACACCTAACGTCGGTCAGGCAGTAAAAGAAGTAAAAGCAGGAAAGATTGATTTCAGAGTTGATAAAAACGGTACCGTCCATTCAGCAATAGGTAAGGCATCGTTCGATGAGCATAAGTTGGTTGAAAATATTACTGCTTTTATAACAATGATTGTTAAGTTAAAACCCGCAGCAGCAAAAGGTGTTTATATTAAAGGTATTACACTCTCGAGCACAATGGGCCCAGGCATAAAAATAGACAGAACATTGCCTGAACTTAAAGCCGCGGTATAATAAAGTTTACGCACTCAATACATATATAACGTATACCGGGATTGTGATAACCGGATATGGCTTCAAAATGTTTTATAATTATTAACAATTTGTATGGAAAAAAGTAAAAAGAATGAGATAATTGCTGAGATTAAGGAAATGATGAACAATGCACCAGCTATCTACTTAATTGATTTCGTCGGAATGACTGTCGCAGACGTTAATAATCTGCGTGGTGAATTCTATAAGGCGGAGATTAAATATAAAGTCGTAAAGAACACTTTCGCTATCAGGGCGTTACAGGAAAGCGAACAGTATTCAGGCTTTGTTGAAAATCTTAAAGGTCATTTAAAAGGAAATACAGGTATTGTTTTTTCCGGAAGCAACCCTATTGCACCCGCAAAAATTCTAAAGAAAGTAACAGAAAAAGTTGAAAAACCAAAATTCAAAGCAGCTATAGTTGATGGATTATACTATGGCAGCGATAAAATGGGTTTACTTGCTTCGTTGCTCTCGAAAGAAGAACTTATTTCGGGTATATTATCAAGCCTCGATTCACCGGTATCGGGTATCGTTGGTTCGATTAATGCGGTTGTCAGAGATCTTGCAAGTATCATTGAAGAAGCTGCCAAAAAGAGAGCAGCTTAGTTTTAAGTTTTAAATAAATTTTAAATTAAATTTTAATTATTAAAGGAAATAAAAATGTCAGTAGTAGAAGAATTATTAGAAAAAATATCAAACTTAACTTTAACTGAAGCTTCAGAATTAAAGAAAGCATTAGAAGATAAATTTGGCGTAACTGCAGCAGCACCTGTAATGATGGCAGCAGCTTCAGCCCCTGCAGCAGCAGCGGAAGAAGAAAAAACCGAATTCACAGTTGTATTAGCAGAAGTCGGTGCTGATAAAATTAAGGTAATTAAAGCAGTTAAAACTGCAACCGGTTTAGGTTTAACAGAAGCTAAAGCATTAGTTGAAGGTGCACCAAAACCTGTAAAAGAAAATATGCCAAAGGCTGATGCTGAGAAATTAAAAGCAGAATTAGAAGCAGTCGGCGCAAAGGTTGAAATTAAATAAGACTCTAAATGTCAGAAATATTGAAAGTAATTGGTTTGAGGATGAGAGATCATCCTTAAACCTTATTGCTTTTATTTTGTTTTATATTTTATATATAATTAAATAAGAATAAATGGAATTAAAAGGTGTTTTAGCAGGATTAAAACCCCTCAACAGTAAGAACAATAGATTAACATTCTCGAAATCGGATATTCACAAGGATCCGCCTGATCTATTAAACGTTCAGTTGCAGTCATACAAAGATTTCTTACAGGAAGATGTTCCTATCAGTAAGAGAAAACCTATTGGACTACAAAAAGTATTTGAGGATAATTTCCCAATAACAGATTCAAGAGAGACGGCTTTACTTGAATTCGTAGAATATTTTATCGAAAAGCCACCTTACACTATTATAGAATGTCAGGAACAGGGATTGACGTATTCTGTCCCGGTTAAGGTGAAATTACGTTTGTCTACGAAGCCAAACTCAGCCGCTAAAGAATATAACTACGTTTTAGAACAGGATGTTTATTTAGGCCAGTTACCTTATATGACTCCGCGAGGCAGTTTTATAATTAATGGCTCTGAAAGAGTAATAGTCAGCCAGCTGCACAGGTCACCTGGTGTTGTATTCAGTGAATCAACACACGCAAACGGAACCGAACTATTTTCTGCAAGGGTTATTCCTTATAAAGGTTCATGGGTTGAATTTACGACTGATATTAATGACTTATTGTATGCTTACGTTGACAGAAAGAAGAAATTCTATTTCTCAACTTTATTAAGAGCTTTATCTATAAACGATAAACTCAAAATGATGGAGTTGTTTAATCTTGTTGACCACGTTCACGTTACTAATAATACATACCTTGATTTCGTTGGCAGAACAACAGTTGAAAACATAATAGATACTAATACAGGTGAGGAACTTGGAATCGAATCCGATACCGTATTAAGTGAAGAACATTTAATTTCCGTTTTAAATGCTAAGATCCATTATATCAACTTACTTAAGAAAGATTGTACAGACGGCGAAAGAGTTATATTTAATACGATTAATGAAGATGAAGAAGAAGAGATTGCAACGGCACCAACCGAACCTACTAATCCGAAGGATAAGAAGGCAGCTCAGCATTTAATGACTGATGCAGAAGGTGAAAGTGCCAAGAGTTATATTGAAAAGCAGTTCTTCAACACAAAGAAGTATGACTTAGGTGAAGTAGGAAGATATAAAATAAACAGAAAACTTGATTTAGATATAGATTTAACCACAACTATTCTTACACTCGAAGATATAAAGAAAATTATTGAGTATATAAGAGATTTAGTTGACAGGAAAAAAGAAGTTGATGATATAGACCATTTAGGAAACAGAAGAGTAAGAACAGTGAATGAACAGTTGTCACAGCAGTTTGGTCTTGGTCTTTCAAGAATGATCAGAACCATCAGGGAAAAGATGAGTATCCACGATGAAGAAAATTTAACTCCTTTAAGATTAGTGAGCTCAAGGCCTATTACAAGTGCCTTGTCTTCATTCTTCGGAACTAGTCAGTTATCGCAGTTTATGGATCAGACAAATCCATTATCAGAGATGACTCACAAGAGAAGAATCTCGGCTTTAGGACCTGGCGGTCTGTCACGTGAAAGAGCCGGTTTTGAAGTTCGTGACGTTCACTATACACACTACGGAAGATTATGTCCGATTGAAACACCGGAAGGTCCGAATATCGGTCTTATTTCCTCATTGTGTATTCACTCAAGAGTTAATGAACTCGGATTTATTGAAACACCATATAGAACAGTTGACAACGGAATAGTATCAGATACTATTGAATTCATTTCTGCTGATAAAGAAGATGAATTCTATATCGCACAGGCAAACGAACCTTTAGATAATAAAGGTATCTTTATGAATAAAAAGGTAAAGACCAGATTCAAAGGTGATTTTCCTTTAGAAGAAGGTAAGAATGTAGATTATATGGATGTAGCCACGAACCAGATTGTTTCTGCGGCAGCAGCATTAATACCGTTCTTAGAACATGATGATGCTAACAGAGCACTGATGGGAAGTAATATGCAACGTCAGGCAGTTCCGTTATTAAGACCTCAGTCACCGATTGTCGGTACAGGATTCGAAGAAATTGTCGCAAGAGATTCCCGTTCGATGATTGTTGCTGAAGCAGATGGTGTAATTGAGTATGTCTCATCAGATAAGATTATTGTAAAATATAACATAAGAGAAGATTCAGAAGAAAGTCTTTTAAGCTTTGAAGACAAGAGAACAGTTGAATACAGATTAGTTAAATTCTTAAGAACAAATCAGGATACTTCTATTAACCAGAGACCAATCGTAAGAGAGGGGCAAAAAGTTAAAAAGGGTGATATACTTGCTGATGGTTCTTCAACAGAAAACGGCGAACTTGCACTGGGCAGAAATATCCTGGTTGCGTTTATGCCTTGGAGAGGATATAACTTTGAGGATGCTATCGTAATAAGTGAAAAAGTTGTATCAAAAGATATTTTCACTTCAGTACATATCGAAGAATTCAGTCTTGAAGTCAGAGATACAAAAAGAGGTGAAGAAGAATTAACAAAAGAAATTCCTAATGTTAGTGAAGAAGCAACAAAAGACCTGGATGAGAACGGTATAGTAAGAATTGGTGCAGATGTAAAAGAAGGCGATATATTAATAGGTAAAGTTACACCTAAGGGTGAAACAGAACCTACACCTGAAGAAAAACTCTTAAGAGCTATCTTTGGTGATAAGGCCGGTGACGTAAAAGATGCTTCTTTAAAAGCAACTCCCGGATTAAAAGGGATTGTTATCAACAGGAAATTATTCTCAAGAAAAACCAAGGACTCAGAAGGTAAACGTGAAGAGAAGAAGAGAATTGATAAATATGAAAGTGACAGAAAGAAAGATATAAAAGAACTTAACTTAAAGTTAGCGGAGAAACTTGGAATTCTTCTGGATGGAAAAGATTCTGAAGGAATAAGAGATATAAAAGGAAACATAGTTGTAAAGAAGAATGTAACATTCAAAAGAGAAACATTTACAAACCTCTTTAACAACAATGCCGTAGATTTCCGTGAACTGGATGTTGAAGGCGACTGGTCAAACAGTAAAAAAGCAAATTCTTTAATAATCGATATCTTTAAGAATTACCATTATAAGATTGTTGAAATCGAAGAGAAATATAAGAGATTAAAAGTAAAAGTTACATTAGGTGATGAATTACCAAATGGAGTTGTAAAACTTGCTAAGGTTTATGTAGCAAAAAAGAGAAAACTTTCCGTAGGTGATAAAATGGCAGGCAGACACGGTAATAAGGGTGTTGTTGCCAAAATCGTACCACCTGAAGATATGCCGTTCTTACCTGATGGAAGACCAGTGGATATAGTTCTTAATCCGTTAGGTGTTCCTTCGAGAATGAATTTAGGACAATTATACGAAACAGCTCTCGGATGGGTTGGAAAACAAAACGGTGTTAAGTTTGCTACTCCAATTTTTGATGGTGCAACTGTTGAAGAAATTATTACCTCGCTTGAACAGTCAGGATTACCGAATAACTCAAGATCAGAATTATTCGACGGAATGACGGGTATTAAATTCGACCAGCAGGTTACAATCGGTTATATCTATATGCTGAAACTTTCTCATCTGGTTGACGACAAGATTCACGCACGTTCAATCGGACCTTACTCTTTAATAACCCAGCAGCCGCTTGGTGGTAAAGCACAATTCGGTGGTCAGAGGTTTGGAGAGATGGAGTGCTGGGCACTTCAGGGCTATGGTGCATCGAATATATTAAGAGAAATGTTAACAGTTAAGAGTGATGATGTTGTTGGAAGAAGCAAAGTTTACGAGGCAATTATTAAAGGTGAAAACTTACCCGAGCCGAATATTCCGGAAGCTTTCAACGTTATAATGAAAGAGCTGCAAGGATTAGGATTAGATATAAATATTGACTAAAACAAAACAAAGAAATTAATTTTATTTAAAATATGCCAATTAAACCCGAACAAAAGAAA
Organism: Ignavibacteriota bacterium; assembly: GCA_026390735.1. GTDB lineage: Bacteria > Bacteroidota > Ignavibacteria > Tepidaquicellales > Tepidaquicellaceae > CAIKZJ01. The sequence continues at coordinate 27,629 of JAPLFJ010000004.1, read as the reverse complement.
AAACGTTTTTCGAAGATAACAATAAACATCTCTTCGACAGACACAATAATAACAAATTCTTATGGCGAGGTTACAAAACCAGAAACGATAAACTACAGAACATTTAAGCCTGACAAAGACGGTTTGTTCTGTGAAAAAATATTCGGTCCGGTTAAAGACTGGGAATGTCATTGCGGTAAATACAGAGGAATAAGGTACAAAGGAATAGTTTGTGACAGATGCGGTGTTGAGATTAATATGAAAAGTGTCAGACGTGAGAGAATGGGACATATTTCCTTATGCGTACCGGTTGTTCATATCTGGTATTTCAGGTCATTACCTTCGAAGATAGGTTATGTACTTGGAATAACATCCAAAGAACTGGAAAAAATAATATACTATGAATCATATGTTGTTGTAAATCCGGGGAAATCCAGGTTTAAGAAACATGAATTAATAACAGAAGAAGACTATCTTGAAGAATTAGCCAAGATGCCTGAAGATAATCAGTTTCTTGATGATGACAATAAAGAAAAATTTATTGTTGATCAGGGCGGAAAAGCTATAAAGGAAATGTTAAGACGTGTTATCATTAATGAAGAGGTTGCAAGATTAAGAGCCGAATTACTCGATGAACCTTCTGCCATTAAAAAAGCCGAGAACATTAAGAGATTAAGGGTTCTTGAATCATTCAAACTTAAGCCGGACGGAAAACCAAATAAACCTGAGTGGATGGTATTCGATGTTATTCCTGTAATACCTCCTGAGCTGCGTCCTTTGGTTCCTTTAGAAGGCGGCAGGTTTGCAACGAGTGATCTGAATGATTTGTACAGAAGAGTTATAATCAGAAATAACAGGTTAAAGAGATTAATAGATATTAAAGCACCTGAGGTAATCTTAAGAAATGAAAAAAGAATGCTGCAGGAAGCTGTTGATGCTTTACTCGATAACTCAAGAAGAGTTACAGCTGTAAGGTCTGAAAACAGAGCTTTAAAATCTTTGTCGGATATATTAAAAGGTAAACAGGGAAGATTTCGCCAGAATTTACTCGGTAAAAGAGTTGACTATTCAGGCAGGTCTGTTATCGTTGTAGGGCCTGAACTTAAGCTTCACGAATGCGGTATTCCAAAAGATATGGCACTGGAATTGTTCAAACCATTCGTTATCAGAAGACTTATTGACAGGGATTATGTAAAGACTGTAAAGAGTGCAAAAAAATTAATTGACAAGAGAACACCGGACGTATGGGATATTCTTGAAAACGTAATCGATGGACATCCTGTATTATTAAATCGTGCTCCTACACTGCACAGGCTTAGTATTCAGGCATTCCAGCCTGTACTGATTGAAGGAAAGGCAATAACATTGCATCCTTTTGTTTGCACAGCGTTCAATGCCGACTTTGACGGTGACCAGATGGCTGTACACGTTCCGTTATCCTATGATGCGCAACTTGAAGCAACAATATTAATGTTGTCTTCGCATAACATTCTTTCACCGCAGAACGGTAATCCTATTATCGTTCCTAACCAGGAATTAGTACTTGGTTGCTATTATTTAACCAAAGAATTAAAAGGTGATAAAGGTGAAGGAAAAATATTTGCATCTGCTGATGAATTAATCGTAGCTGTTAACAATAAGGTTGTAAGTATTCACGCCAGAATTAAGATTAGAATAAAAGGCGAGATTATTGAAACAACTGCAGGTAGGGTAATATTTAATCAAATAGTACCGGAAGAAATTCCGTTCATCAATGATCTCTTGAAAAAGAAAAAAATCATTTCAATCATTGGAATGATATACAGAAAAGTCGGTAACCAAAAGACTGCTTTATTCCTGGATAAGTTAAAAGAACTTGGGTTTAAGCATGCAACTTTAGGCGGCTTGTCAGTTAACATTGATGACATTGAAGTTCCGAGCACAAAGAGGAAAATTATTGAAGAGGCATTAGCCAAAGTAGAGTCGATTGAAAAACAAAAATCAAAAGGTATCATTTCTGAAAACGAAAGATACAATAAGGTTATTGATAACTGGACACACGTACGTGATCACGTAAAGAATGATTTGATGGATAATTTACGTAAATCCAAGAATGGATTTAACTCATTGCACATGATGATAGACTCAGGTGCAAGAGGTTCCGCTGAACAGGTTAGCCAGCTAGCAGGTATGAGAGGTCTTATGCAGAAACCGCAGAAGTCTTTAACAGGCCAAGCAGGTGAAATTATTGAGAATCCTATTATTGCAAACTTTAAAGAAGGTCTTTCAATCCTTGAATACTTTATCTCCACTCACGGTGCGAGAAAAGGTCTTGCCGATACGGCTTTAAAGACTGCTGATGCGGGTTACCTGACACGCAGACTTGTTGACGTAGCGCAGGATGTTATTATAAATGAAAAAGACTGCGGAACTATCCGTGGAGTATATACAGAAGCTTTAAAAGAAGGTGAAGACGTAAAAGAACCATTGGCAGAAAGAATACTCGGAAGAGTATCAACTCACGATGTTGTCAATCCTTTAACTAAAAAGGTAATCGTAAAAGCCGGTGAAGAAATTGATGAAGACAAAGTTAAGATAATTTCTGAGACTCCTATAACAGGTGTTGAAATCCGTTCGGTATTGACCTGCGAAACAAAACGCGGTGTTTGTACAAAATGTTACGGCAGGGATTTATCAACAGGTAAGATGGTTAACGTCGGTGAAGCAGTTGGTATAATTGCAGCACAGTCAATCGGTGAGCCTGGAACACAGTTAACACTCAGAACATTCCACATCGGTGGTACTGCAAGTAAGATTGTTACACAGTCTGAAATCATTACCAAGTTTGACGGTAAGGTTATTTTCGAAAACTTCAAGATTGTTGAATACGAAACAACAACAGACGTACAGCATATTTCTTTAAGTAGAAATGGTGTTATAAACATTGTTGATGACAAGAAGAATGTACTCGCAAAATACTACGTTCCTTATGGTTCAAAACTGAAAGTAAAGAATAATGAAAAGGTTATAAAGAATCAGAAACTTTATGAGTGGGATCCATACAACTCGGTAATCGTTGCTGAACATAACGGTATTTTACAGTATCAGGATTTACAGGAAGGCAAGCAGTACGAATTAGTAATCGATGAACAGACAGGTAACTTACAGAAAACAGTTATCGAAAGTAAAGATAAAACAAAGAGTCCGACTTTACAGATCCTTTCCCAGCGCGGAAATAAAGTATTAAGTTCTTACTTGATTCCTGCAAAGGCAAACTTATTGTTTGCAGACGGAGTAGAAGTAAAAGCCGGTGCCACAATCGTTAAGATCCCAAGAGAATCAGGTAAAACACGTGACATCACGGGTGGTCTTCCAAGAGTAACAGAATTATTCGAAGCAAGAAGTCCATCGGATCCTGCGAAGATTGCTGAAATCGACGGTAAAGTTGAAATTGGTAAAATCTCAAGAGGTAGCCGTGAAGTTACATTAAGAAGTGTTGACGGTTCTAAAGCAATCGATTACAGAATTCCGATTTCAAAGCATATTTTAGTTCGTAGCGGTGATTCGGTGTTTGCCGGTGAACCTTTAACAGGTGGTGCTTTTGATCCTGTCGACATCTTAAAGATAAAGGGTGTCTCTGAAGTTCAGGAATATCTTGTAAATGAAATTCAGGAAGTTTACAGAATTCAGGGTGTAAAAATTAATGATAAGCATATCGAGGTTATAGTACGCCAGATGTTACAGAAAGTGAAAGTAACAAGTTCGGGCGATACTACGTTCCTTGAAGGTGACGTCATTCACAAAAACAATTTTGCAGACGGTAACGAGAAAATGAGAGGTATGGTCGTCGTCATTGATAAAGGTGACAGCGATGCAGTATCTGTCGGAGAAATCTTACCTAAGAAAGCTGTAAAAGAATTAAACCTGCTCCTGAAGAAGAAAAACAAGACAGGTATTAAAACAAGGGATGCTGTACCTGCAACCGCAGACGCAGTGTTACTTGGTATTACTCAGACTTCGCTTTCTACAGATAGCTTTATTTCTGCAGCATCGTTCCAGGAAACAACAAGAGTCCTGACTGATGCCGCAATAAAAGGTAAAGTTGATTACTTACTGGGATTAAAAGAAAACGTTATCATTGGTCAGATAATTCCTGCAGGTACCGGTTTGAGAAAATACAGAGAATTACTCGTATCGCATGTTGACAAACATACAATGGATGAATTTGAAGAAGAAACAAATGGGAAAGAAAAAGTGAACAAAGAATACGAGATATCATAAAAGAAAAATCAAATTAATATCAAAGGGGTTGTTGCTTAACAACCCCTTTTTTAATGCCCTAAAACCCTTTCTTACTTCCATATTTTGACTCCCGCAAAATTTATTACAAATTCTTAAAAAATTCGTTTGACTTTAACATTAAATTGTGTATTTTTGTAGTGGGATGAAGTGGGGTAAAGTGGCTTCAAATCCCAATTTTACTTAATTTAAAGTAGTAAGTATTGTTTCAGGGACATTCAATAGCGGTGTTAGATGCAAAATCGAGGATTGTTCTTCCGGGAAAATTCAGGTCTAAAATGACCCCAGAGGCCGACAATAAAATCGTTTTGACCCGTGGATTAAACGGATGTCTTATGCTATACCCACTTGACGAATGGGAAAGGGTAAAAAAAGGTCTCGTGAACTTTAATGTTTTTAACGACAGAGAAAGATATTTTATGAGGCAGTTCTTGATGTACGTACATGAATGTGAATTAGATTCACACAACAGATTCTTACTCCCTTCCCAGTTGATTGAATTTGCTCATATCAAAAAGGAAATTTTGCTTCTCGGTATGCTTCAGAATATTGAAATCTGGAATCCAGAAAGCAAGGCGGAATATGATAAGCAAAATCCTGAACCTTTTGAAAGCGTTGCGCAGGCGGTAACGGAAAAGATTTTAAATAAGAATATTTTATAAATATTAAAAAGGGTAAATGCTTTGAAGACCGAATACCATATACCGGTATTACTGGATACTATGAATATGTATTTGATAAATACAAAGATTGAAAAACATATTATAGTTGATGGCACTTTGGGTGGTGGCGGTTATTCGGAGTTAATTGTTAACAGTATTAAGGGGGAGTCAAAATTAATTTGCATTGATAAGGATATTAATGCAATAAATCATTCATCTAAAAGGTTGGAAAACAAAACAGCAAGCATATTATTCAGGCAGGGTAATTTTGCTGAGGTCAAAAACATTGTAAATGATTTTGGATTCAGTACTGTAACCGGGATTGTAGTCGATCTTGGATTATCTTCTTACCAGCTTGATCACGAAGATGGTTTCAGTTTTATGAACGATACAAGGCTTGATATGCGTGCAGATAAAAACTCTTCTCTAGATGCCTGTCAGATTTTAAACGAATACAGGGAATCCGAACTTACTAACGTTTTCGAAACCTACGGTGAAATTAAAAAAGCTAACAGGTTGTCACGTGCAATTATAAATTTCAGGAAAACAAAGAAACTCGAAACTACTGGCGAATTTATAAGAATTATTCAGAGAGAATATGACCTGAAAAAAAGTATACCGGTTAAGTTCCTTTCTAAAGCATTTCAGGCATTAAGAATTGCAGTGAACGATGAACTCAATGATCTTGAAAGATTACTTTCTGACAGTCTTGAAATTTTATCCGAAGGCGGCAGAATAGTTGTGGTTTCGTACCACTCTCTCGAAGACAGACTTGTAAAGAATTTCTTTAAGAGCAACGAAATGAAAGATGACATGTCAAAGGGGTTTAAGATTCTCACGAAGAAAGTTGTTATGCCTGAATATGATGAAGTCAAAAGAAATTCCAAATCCAGAAGTGCTAAACTAAGGGCAGCAGAGGTAGTTATCGCATGAAGAATCAAAAGAGAAAAATATCGATATTCTGGGCTATATCATTTTTTCTCCTGCTTTCTTCTTCTTCGGTTTTTCTTATCAACAATATAATCGCAGTAAACAAATTAATAAAAGAAGTTAACATAGTTAAAGATGATATTATGAAAGCAAACCAGACAAACAATTCGCTTAAAATGGAAATTGAAAAGCTGGGTTCGTACGACAGAGTCAAGAAAATAGCAGAGGAAAAACTGAATCTTAAAATAGATGAATTGAACATCAGACAAAACAGGAAAATATTCATTAAAAGAAACGAAATGGAATGACTTTTTACGATTTTAAAAATAATAAGTCTTTCTTATCCGTAACCCGGAGAATTAATTATTTTATGATAATTCTTCTGGTTTTTCTTGGCATTATAATAATGAAACTTACTTCAATACAGATTTTAGATTCAGAAAAATACAAGATTATCGCTAAAAAGCAATCTCAGACAAGGGAAATTATCTCTCCCTTGAGAGGCGGTATCTTCGACAGGAATATGAATTCTTTTGTCTCCAACGTCTTCAGGGTGTCTGTTATAGCTGATCCCTATAAGATAAAGAATCCCGATACAGTCTCCACAGTTATGGCTGCAGTGTTTGGTAAGAGTAAGTTTGAGTATTACGATAAACTTATAAATAAGAATACTTCTGCTTTCTACCTTGAAAGAAAAGTAGAAGTCTCTGATTTGAAAGGTCTGGATACTCTTAAACTTGAAGGTCTTGATGTTTTCAAGGAGTCATCAAGATTCTATAATTATGGCTCTATCGGTTCACAGATTATTGGTTACAATGATCTGGACAACAAAGGTGTTAGCGGTATTGAACTTGCATTAAATAAAGATCTGACAGGCAAAGAGGGTTACATGATATCCAGAAAAGACGGCAGGGGATTTAAAAGACCTGACCTGAACTTTGTTCAGAAAGAACCTGAAGGCGGTGCAAATATTATTCTGACCATAGATAAAAGAGTACAGCAGATTGCCGAAGAAGAATTATCAGCCGGAGTAAAGTCTTTTAATGCTTCAAGAGGAAAAGCATTAGTTGTATCTGTAAAGACTGGCGAAATTCTTGCGATGTGCAATTATCCTTCTTACGACCCGAACAACATTAAGCGTGAAGATACATCGGGTATGAAGAATTCAGTAATATCTGATATTTATGAACCAGGTTCAACTTTCAAGTTAATAACAGCTTCAGCAATTCTTGAGGAAAAACTGGATAACCCTCAGGATGTTATTAATACCGAAAATGGCACTTATAAAGTATTCGGTATGGACATTATTGATTCATACCCGGCATCATCACTGACCTTCCAGCAGATTATAGAGAGGTCAAGCAACATCGGTGTTGCGAAACTTTCTCAGAAATTAGGTGCTGAAAGATTTTTCAAGTATGCACGTGATTACGGATTTGGAATTTATACAGGGATTGAATTGAACGGTGAGAACAAAGGCTATCTGAAAAGACCTCTGGACTTTACCAATGGCTCACTGGAATTTATGGCTATAGGTTATCAGGTTGCAGTAAATGCATTACAGCTAACGATGGCTTATGCTGCAATTGCAAACAACGGACTTCTTATGAAACCGTACATTGTCAAAAAAGAAGTCACCCCTGACGGAAACGTAATACTCGAAAATTTCCCGTCACCTGTAAGACAGGTTATCTCCTCTGAGTCAGCAAAAAAACTAAACGATATGTTTATCGGTGTGGTTGAAAGAGGGACAGGTACAGACGCAAAGATTGAAGGTCTCAAAGTTGCCGGAAAAACCGGCACTACTCAGAGATTAGTTGAAGGTGAATATTCAAGCAGTTCACACATATCATCATTCGTTGGATATTTTCCTGCTGATAATCCCGAAATAGTTATAATGGTAATTCTTGATGACCCTAAAAATGGATTTTATGGCGGTAAGGTTGCTGCTCCTGTTTTCCAGAAGATAGCCATAAGAATAATGGGGTTTAATGATGTCATTAATACATACAGGAACGAATCAATTGCAGACAATAAAGATAAACCCGTGATTGAAAAATCAAATCCTGATAAAGACAGAGTTCTTCCAAACCTCGTGAATCTCAGAGTTAAAGATGCTATCGAAATTCTGAACGAAAGAAATATAGGCTACGATTTAGACAAAGACTTAAACTCAAAAGAACTGCAAGGGAAGATTATATCAGTGGATTCTCAGGAACCTTCATCGGGCAGCAAGCTTGAAGACGGTAAAAAGATGAAACTATTCATAAAAAACTCTAACGTTGAAAACTCAAGTACTATTCTGGTTCCCGACGTCAGAAAAATGAGTCTAAGAAAATCTATAAACAAACTTGTATCAGAAGGATTTATAGTTGATGTAAACGGCAGCGGTGAAGTTGTAGATATGTTTCCGAAACCCGGAAACAAAGTAAGCACAAAGAGTAAAGTAATATTATTCTGTAAAGAAGAAAATTAATGAAACTAACTGAATTATTAAATATTGCACAAATCAGATTTCAGGAATCGGTAACAGATTTTGAAGTTAAAGGTCTAAGCCTTAATTCAAAAGATGTTAAACCTGGATTCATATTCTTTTCTATAAGGGGAATGAAGACAGACGGAAAGAAATTTGCAAAAGATGCCGCAAGTGCAGGTGCAGAATTAATAATTGCAGATACAAACTTCAAAGATGATTATAAAGAGTTCCAGCATGCAGTATTCGTTGAAAACGTAAGACAGGCAATGGCTGAAATCAGTTGTGCTTATTATGATAATCCATCTGATAAACTGAAAGTTGTAGGCATCACAGGAACAAACGGGAAGACAACCATTTCATACATAGTTAAAAGCATATTAGAATCAAATGGCCATAAATGTGGATTAGTAGGTACTATAGACTATATTACTGGTTCTCACAAATCAGACGCAAAGTTAACTACTCCCGATTCAATCGAAATGAATCAGATGCTTAATGAAATGGTAAATAACGGTCTTGATTTTTGTGTTATGGAAGTTTCGTCAATCGCCTTGGTTAACAGCAGAGTACACACGATTAAATTTGATACTGCAGTGTTCACAAATCTGACAAGTGAACATATGGACCTTCATTTAAACATGGAAAACTATCTGGAAGCTAAAAAGATATTGTTTGATATTCTGCCTGAAAATTCTCTGGCAATATCGAACAGTGATGATGAATACGGGATAAGAATACTTGATTCCTCTAAAGGTGAGAAAAAGTTATACTCTATTAATAATCAATCTGACTTAAAAGCGGAAAATATAAAAATCGGACTTAACGGTTTAAGTTTTGATGTAAAGATTAACGGTATCACTCACACAGTAATTTCTTCATTAACAGGCAGATTCAATGTGTACAATATTCTCGCAGCAATCGAATGCTGCTTAACATACGAAATTGGGATAGATACAATTTTATCTGCAATCAGTAAATTTGAAGCAGTAAAAGGCAGGTTTAATAGAACGATGCTTCCAAACGGTGCCTGTGCTATAGTAGATTACTCACATACATCAGATTCCCTTAAGAATGCAATAGAAGCTGCGATTGACGTAAGAAACTCAGAAGGAGTAAACGGAAAAGTAATTACTTTGTTTGGGTGCGGGGGTGATAAGGATAAAACAAAGAGACCTGTGATGGGAAAAATTGCAACTGACCTGTCAGACTTTGTTATCATTTCATCTGATAATCCAAGAACCGAAGACCCTATGAGCATTATAAACGATATTGAAAAAGGCATCGATGCAAACAAGAAGTATGAAGTTGAAGCCGACAGGGATAAAGCAATCATGAGAAGTATTGAGTTCTCTAAAAAGGGTGATATAATTTTAATATGCGGTAAAGGGCACGAAACGTATCAGGAAATAAACGGAGTGAAATCTCATTTCGACGATCAGGAAGTTATTCAAAAATATTCTAATCTTGCAAAATAGTGATTACGAAACAGGAAATATTGAAGTTAAAATGTGAACTGGTACAGAACAGCAGAGTACCTGATTCATTCGATAACGTTTCGATTGATTCGAGAAATGTTAACCGTAATTCAATATTTATTGCCATCAAGGGTGAGACAACTGACGGACACAACTATATAGATAATGCAATAAAAGCAAAGGTGCGTCTGATATTCGTAAACAAAAAGTGGTTCACTAAAAATAGGAATAAATATCCGAAACAGATCTTTGCAGTAGTTGTCGATACAGTTAAAGCGCTCGGACAACTTGCACTCATTCACAGGGATAAAATGAACATCCCGGTATTTGCAGTAGCGGGGAGCAACGGAAAAACTTCTACAAAAGATATTATTGCGGAAGTACTTTCTAAGAAATTCAACTTGATTAAGACCGAGGGTAATTTTAACAATCATATCGGATTACCTTTGACTTTATTAAGGATTGAAGATCACCATAATTTCTGTGTAGCCGAACTCGGCAGCAATCACTTCAATGAGCTTGAATATCTTTGCAGTATCGCAAAACCTGATTTTGCATTGGTTACCAACATCGGAAAAGAACATTTTGAATTCTTTAAGAACTTAAAGGGTGTAGCAAAAGAGGAATTCCAGGTATATGACTGGGTTAATAAAAACGGCTCGTGTTGTTTCTACAACCTTGATGATAGTTTTGTGAAAAATTATTACGGTAAGCACAAAAACAATTACTTCACTTATTCTTACAAATATAACTCAGATATAAAAGGAAAGATGGAAGGTTTCGACGGTGAATTCAGGCCGAAACTTACTTACAAACACAATAATAAGAATTACAAGACATACATAAACACATTCGGTAAGCATTCTTACTTCAACGGACTCTCTGCAATTGCAGCAGGAATATACTTCGGTATTCAGCCGTCTGTTATCTCTGCGGCATTGAAAAACTTAAGTAGCCTCAGCAGCAAGAGGATGGAATTTAATGAATACTGCGGAATCAAAGTTATCAATGATGCATACAACAGCAATCCCGATTCCGTGAAGTTAGGTCTAGATACGATGAAAGATTTTAAAACAAAAGGGAGAAAACACATTATTCTCTCTGATATGCTCGAGATGGGCAAGGCTTCGAAGCAAGAGCATACAGGTATAGGGAAGTTACTGAAGAAAATGAGTTTTGATTTCAATTATTTTTACGGAGATATGTCGTACCACACTTTCAAAGGTGCAAGAGGTTTGAAGAACAGTTTCTACTTTGAAGAGAAGGATGACCTGTCATTGTTCCTGAAAGTAAACATAAAAGACGGTGACATATTATATGTTAAAGGTTCAAGAGGTATGAAGATGGAAGAAGTTATTCAAAATGTTTTTACTAACAAATTAAACTAACGGCAGATGCTTTATTTCTTAGCTGAATATATACAGGCAAAGTTTAATCCTCCGGGATTTAATGTCTTTAAGTATTTAACTTTCCGTTCGGCACTTGCAGCCATAACGGCATTACTGCTTACTTTTTATGTCGGCCCAAAAGTTTTAAGTTACTTAAAGAAGAAACAAATTGGCGAGGCTAAGAAGGAAGATGGACCAAAATTCCACTGGTCTAAAGCAGGAACGCCAACAATGGGCGGATTGATAATTCTTATGTCAGGATTGATACCTGTACTCCTTTGGGCTAATTTAAGCAATATTTACATACAGTTAGTTTTGTTCTCAACGATATCATTGGGTCTTGTCGGACTTCTTGATGATTATTTGAAAGTAGTTAAGAAGTACAAAAAAGGTTTGCTTGCAAAGTATAAATTAATTGGACAGGTAACAGTAGGGATTATTGTCGGATTAGTAATATACTTAGCACCTGAATTTCACGGAATTAACACTATTACAACTATTCCGTTCCTTAAAAACTATCAGTTTGATTTCTCGATATTCTATATTCCTATAATTATTTTCATTATAACTGCAACATCTAACGCAGTTAATCTGACTGACGGTCTTGACGGACTTGCAACAGGTACTGTTGGAATCGTAATCATAACTTTAGGGGTAATTGCATATATCTCTGGTAACATAACTCTCTCAAAATATTTGAACATAATATACTTAAAAGGCAACGGAGAGCTCGTGATATACTGTACTGCTGTTGCGGGAGCGGCTCTCGGATTCCTGTGGTACAATTCCTATCCCGCACAAATCTTTATGGGTGATACAGGTTCACTTGCACTCGGAGGTGCGGTTGGAACACTTTGTATCCTGGTAAAAAAGGAATTCCTGTTACCGTTGCTTGGCGGAATATTTTTTGCTGAAGCAGTATCAGTTCTTATTCAGAGATACTATTTCAAGTATACAAAGAAGAAATATGGAGAAGGCAGGCGAGTATTCTTGATGGCGCCATTCCATCACCATTTTGAAATGAAAGGAATACCAGAACCAAAGATAGTTTTGAGGTTTTATATAATTGCAGTTTTGCTTGCAATCATGACATTAGCAACGTTTAAAATCAGATGATGATGGAAACTGATAAAATTAAAAATATTAAGTTTACCGTTTTAGGTGCCGGAAGAAGCGGTATCGGGATATCAAAACTGCTTAAGAAGTCAGGTGCATTAGTATTGTTAAGCGATTCTTCAAAGAAGGAAGTCTTATTATACCTTAATGAACAGGTTTTAATGGATTTCGGAATTGAATATGAACTTGGAGGAAACTCGGATAGAATATTTAATGCAGAATACATCATTACAAGTCCAGGTATTGCTCCCGGGTCAGACGTTCTCGTAAAAGCTAAAGCCAAAGGAATAAAAATAGTAAGTGAAGTGGAAGCAGCTTCATGGTTCTGCAATGTACCAATAATAGCAATCACAGGCACTAACGGCAAAACTACTACAACAGAATTAACAGGGACGATGTTACGAGATTCAGGTTTTGATGTTCATGTTTGCGGAAACGTTGGTCTTGCATTCTCTGAAATCATTCCGGATTTAAAGAGTGATTCCATAGTAGTACTCGAAGTCAGCAGTTTTCAGCTTGAGTTTACAGATACATTCAGACCAATGGTATCTGCAATACTTAACATTACTTCAGACCATATTGACTGGCACGGTTCGTTAGGACTGTATGCCGAAGCAAAGTATAAAGTGAATAAAAATCAGAAAGACGATGACTTAATTATTATTAATTACGACGATATAACCTTAAAAAACAGGGTAAGTATATTTAACGCTACAGTAGGAACATTTAGTGTAAACAGTCCTTCAGATGATTTTAAGTATGAAACATATACTGATAATGATTCAGTATGTTATAAACACGATACAGAAGAAGTTATTATCAATAAGGAAGAAATCTTTTTAAGGGGAACACATAATGTAATGAACTCAATGGCTGCAATAATGGCAGTTAAGAAATTCGGTGTCAGTAATGATTCCATCAAAAAGACCCTTATGAACTTTAAAGGTGTTGAGCACAGGATTGAAACAGTAAGAGAACTTGAAGGCGTTAAGTATTATAACGATTCAAAGGCAACAAACTACGATTCTTTATACGTAGCACTTGAAAGTTTTAAGTGTAACATAATTCTCATAATGGGCGGTAAAAAAGGTGTTAATAATTTTGAAATAGTTGACCCGCTTATAAAAGAAAGAGTAAAGTTTATTTGTGCGATAGGACAGAGCAGGGAAGCAATATCAGAACACTACAAGGATACTGTAATGGTAAAAATGTTCGATGAATTCTCTGATGCTGTTAAGCACGCAAAGAATATAGCTAAACCGGGAGACTTTGTGCTTTTCTCTCCAGGGTACAAAAGTTTTGATATGTTTCAGAACTTTGAACACAGAGGTGAAGTTTTTAAACAAATAGTAAATGAGCTATAATGAAACAGGGAACTCATAAAATAGACATATTTATTCTTATACCGGTATTGCTGCTGATTTTCTTCAGCATAGCCGTAGTCTATAGCGCGAGTTCAGACTATTCATTAAGCAGATGGAATGATGCAAGTTATCTTCTCAAGTCCCATATTTTCAAAGTTGTGCTTTCGCTCGTTGTTCTTTTCGTTTTTATAAAGATTGATTACAGGTACGTTGAAAAGTTTAGCAAGTTTATTATTTTTGGAACGATTGCATTGCTCATTATAGTGCTCTTCACATCGTCAGCCGTGAAGAATGTTAACAGATGGATAATGTTCGGACCTATGAGTTTCCAGCCTTCAGACCTGGCAAAGTATGCGCTGATAATCTACGTCTCAGCACTTCTGGTCAGAAAAGAAGGTTACGTAGATAATCTATACAAAGGTTATCTGCCGATATTACTTTACATTCTTGCTGTTTGCGGATTAGTTGCATTGCAGCCAAATTTCTCGACAGCATCAATAATCTTTGGAACAACTATTCTATTGTTACTTACATCTGACGTTAAAATAAAACATATAATCTTCACAATAGTCTCTTTAACGCCTGTTGCAGTATTGTTTATATTGTCAAAATCATACATCCGTGCCCGCCTAGAAAACTTCGCAGAGTACAGTTCAACGGGTACTGCACAGCATCAGTTAACACAGGCAATCATAGGATTAGGCAACGGTGGAATAGTCGGAGTAGGCAGCGGAAACTCTGTACAGAAAGAATTCTTCCTGCCGGAATCATACGGAGATTTTATCTTCTCAATCCTTGGAGAAGAATACGGATTCATCGGTACTGCTTTTGTGGTCGCAATGTTTGCAGTTATTCTTGTAAGAGGTTATAAGGTTGTAAAGAATGTAGATGACCCATTCGGAAAGTATCTTGCATTCGGTATAACGACAATCATAGTCTCATACGCAATAGTAAATATGTCTGTCGCAAGCGGTATTTTCCCCACAACGGGAGTACCAATTCCGTTTGTAAGTTTTGGCGGAACAGCTATGCTCTTTAATTCAGCAGCGGCAGGAATACTTATTAATATATCTTCTAACAAAAAACAGAGTGATGTACCGCAATCAGTGATTATGGGGGTTAATGTATGAGGGTGATTATGACAGGCGGAGGAACAGGCGGACATATTTTCCCAGCAATCGCAATAGCAGATGAGATTATGAAGAACGAAAGTACGAGCAAGATACTTTTTATAGGTGCGCAGGGCAGAATGGAAGAAAAAGTAGTACCAGAGAATAATTATGAGATTAAGCTTATAGAAGTAACAGGATTTAACAGAAAGAATATATTTAATAATATAACATTTATAAAAAATTACCTGAATTCACTGGGAAAATGTAAGAAAATAATGAGCGAGTTTAAACCTGACGTAGTAGTTGGAACGGGCGGATACGTATCCGGTCCTGTGGTTTCTTCTGCAGTAAAGAAGGGCATTCCGACACTTATACAGGAAGGCAATTCATTCCCTGGTAAAGTTACAAAACATCTTTCGGGTAAAGTCAGCAGAGTTGTAGTGAACTTCAAGGAAACAGAGAAATTCTTAAAAAGGGTAGATAATGTAGTTGAAATATCTTATCCCGTAAGGAATAAGTTAAAACTTTACAGTAAAGAAGAGGCCTGCAGATTCTTCGGACTTGACCACAAATTAAAGACACTTTTTGTCTTTGGCGGAAGCCAGGGCGCAAAAGCAATAAACGAATGCGTAAAAGTATCGATTAAACAAATCACAGAAAACAACATAAATTTAATCTGGCAGACAGGTAAATCCAGTTACAGGGAATATACGGAAATGTTCAGCGGTGTACATAAGAATGTAAAGGTTCTAGAATTCATAAAGGAAATGGATTATGCATACTCAGCATCTGATGTAGTTGTTTGCCGTGCAGGAATAAGCAGTATAATGGAACTCAGTTTGTTCAGAAAACCTGCAATACTGGTACCATTACCGACTGCTGCAGAGAACCATCAGGAAAAGAATGCATTTTCACTACTTAAAAGGGATGCTGCAATAATGATTAAGGAAGACATCTTAAGCAATTGTTTTATGAATAAAGTGAATGAAGTAATAAACTCCGATACCATACTGAATAACCTGAGCCTGAATATATCAAAAATATACGATAAAGATGCGCCTCTTAAAATTTTTAATGAAATTAAAAATATTATTAACTAATGGAGCAAAACAGAATATACAAAGCGCGTCTGGATTTCTATTATAAACTGATAGTAATCTATTTCATGTTTTTTGCCCTGTACGTAATAATGAGAGGGACTTTTGGCAAGAACGAATTCACAATCGTTTTCCATGACCCTATAATTTATATAACGGGTTTATTCATTTTTTACACACTTTTAGTCTTAGTCGTTAATGCAATAAGAGGTAAAGAAATAGAATTCCTTCCGGACAGATTTATAATTAAAAACAGGTTCGGCAAAAGAGATATTATTTTCTCTGAAGTAATCAGTATAAGGTATTCCAGAGAAAGAAAAAGATACAAGGACGGAAGAAGCAATGTCCGCAGAGTGGGAATAAAACTTAAAGACAGGAAGAAAATATTAAGAATAAGACTTAGTGAGTTTTACGATGAAAGAAAACTATTAACAGAATTTCAAAAGATATCCAAACAATGACAGTTAAAAAAGAAATAATGTATCTGAATAAGAAAGTAAAGAGCGTACACTTTATAGGTATCGGCGGCATAGGAATGTGCGGGCTCGCAGAATATTTACTGATCAAAGGATATAAAGTAACGGGAAGCGACTCAACAAAAACATTCATAACAGAACGCCTTGAGAAAAAAGGTGCAAAGGTAACTTACAGTCATTCTGCAGATAATATCAGCAAAGGCGTACATCTTGTTGTTTATACATCCGCAGTGAAAAAGGACAATCCTGAATATAAAAAAGCACTTGCATTAAAGATTAACACAATCAAAAGAGCAGTATTGCTGGGCGAGTTGGTAAACGGTCTTAACCTCATTGCAGTATCAGGTACACACGGCAAAACAAGTACTACATCTATGATTGCAAACATACTTATTAAAAGCGGAATCGACCCGACAGTATTCGTCGGAGGCAATCTTGACGTTTTAGGCGGTGCATCATACAGAATCGGTAAAGGAAAATGGGCTGTAGTTGAAGCTGATGAATACGACAGAAGTTTCCTTACACTCAAACCAAACATAATAGTAGTTAACAACATAGAATTAGACCACATTGATATATACAAGAACGAGAAATCCTTAAAGACAGCTTTCAGGAGTTTCCTGTGTAATCTTAAAGAGGAAGGCACAATCGTTGCAAATTACGATGATAAGAACGTAAGAGAACTGGTTGACCCGGTTGATGAAGTAGTAATTGATTTCGGTATTAAAGGAACTAACGTAATCTCGAACGTAAAGATGTCTGCAGCGAAGACTACATTCAGCCTTAACGACTTTAAAGTGGAACTCGGCATCCCTGGATACCACAACGTTTATAATGCTTCTGCAGCAATCTGTGCAACTATATTCGCAGCAAAGTCAGCAAACATATTCAGGAGTTTAAAAGACTTTAAGGGTGTAAATAGAAGACTTGAACTAAAGTATGATAAGATAAACCTGGAAGTATATGACGACTATGGTCATCATCCTTCAGAAGTACTCTCTTCCCTTAAATCATTGAAAGATATTGATAGGAAAAGATTAATAGTAGTGTTTCAGCCGCATACATATTCGCGGACAAAACAGTTCTACAAAGAATTTGCTAAATCACTCAGTGTAGCTGACAAAGTATATTTGCTTCCTGTTTATGCAGCAAGAGAAAAAGCCATGAAGGGCGTAAGTTCAAAACTTATTTACAATCTGATAAAGAAAGATAAGTGTCTAGTTGAGAACGAAAATAATTTGTATGCAGATTTAAGGAAATCACTAAGAAAGGGAGACAGGGTAGTATTTCAGGGAGCAGGGGATGTAACTAATATGTGCGATAAATTTATAAAAGGAATCAAAACAAAATGAGTAAGAGAAAATTAATAATATTCTTAAGTCTGTCAGGAATAGTAATATTCTTATTCATTGTATTTGCGAATAACTGGAGAAACAAAACGTACATAAACAAGATTACAGTAAAAGGAAATATAACAATAAGCGAAGAAGAAGTTCTCAACGCAGCAGGTATCAAAGCGGACTCAGTTATCAATCTCGAAGAACTTAACCTTACCTTTATACGCGACAGGATAGCAAAGCATCCTGAAATCAAAAAGGTAGTAGTGAGCAAAGAGCCCCCTTCGGAATTAATAATCGAAATAACCGAAAAGAAGCCTCTGGCAGTTATACTGAAGAACAATGAACTTAATCTTATAGACGAAGAGCAGGAAGTATTCTCTTTCAAGAATTACGAGAAGGCATTCGACCTTCCTGTCATAAGCGGATTAAGAGCAGAGAATATAGCACAGTACAAGATTGACATTAATATGGCGATTAATCTTATAAAGGCTGCATATTCAAAGGGGAGATATCTGCAGAATATGATATCCGAGATTAATATGAAGGATTCGAACAAAGTGATAGTAAAATCGAACGAGAAATCAATTTCGTTTTACTTCCCGCGTGTAGAAAAAGATGCAGTAACAGTTTACAAACAAAAATTAGGATTATACAAGAAGTTTATGGAAGAAGAGATACTGAAGAAAAATGCAGAGTGCCAGTATGTGGATTTACGTTATTCAAATCAAATTATTGCAAAATTTAATTAATACAATATGAAAAGTAAAAAAAGCAAAGGCATTGAAGACGAGATTATTGTAGGTCTAGACGTAGGAACGACCAAGATATGCGTGATTGTTGCTCATAAAAAAGCAAACGGTCAGATAGATATCATTGGTGTGGGGAAAGCTGCCTCTGAAGGTTTAAACAGAGGTATAGTTGTAAATCCTCAAAAGACGATTGATTCTATTAAAGTAGCACTTGACCAGGCAGAATTAAATTCAGGGATTCAGATTAAGTCTGTTTCCGTAGGTATTGCAGGACATCACATAAGATGTATTCAGACATCAACAATCATAGGTATTCAGAACCCTGACCGCGTAATACAGGAAGACGATATAGTCAGGTTAAGAGAGCAGGCAAGTTTAATTAAAATTCCTTCGGATACACAAATCATTTCCGTCATTCCGCAGGAGTATAATATAGACGGCAAAGACGGAATCTATGAATCACCTGTAGGAATGTTCGGCGTAAGGCTCGAAGCAAAGATGAACATCATCACCTGCTTAGTTTCTTCGATTGACGATTTATCAAATTGCGTAAGAAGCTGCGGAGTTGAAATCGATGACATAGTCCTCGAACCAATAGCCTCTTCATACGCAGTTCTCGAAGAAGGTGAAAAGAAAGTCGGTGTTGCAATGATAGACATCGGCGGCGGGACTACAGATATCGCAGTATTTAAGAAGGGTGTGTTAAAATACACTGCAGGCATCGGTATTGCAGGAAGTCTAGTAACAAAAGATATCTATGAAACACTCGGCATATCAGAAGAAGAAGCGGAAAGAATAAAAAGAGAATATGGCTTTGCTACAGTTTCAGAAATACTGAACGACGATGATATACTTATAGAATCAATCAGCAGAAAAATCCCAAAAAGAACAAGAAAAAGTATTCTTGCAAGAATCATTCAGGCAAGAATGCAGGACATCTTTGAACTCGCAGCAATAGAATTAAAGAATTCACAGATAATGCACGAACTTCCTGCAGGAGTAGTCGTAACAGGCGGCGGCTCACTCATAAAAGGAACAAAAGAATTAGCAGAAGAAATTCTCGGTATGGAAGTAAACCTTGGTTTACCACGCGGTCTTTCCGGCGGACTGTCGAAAGAAGTTGAAAGCCCTATATACGCAACAGGTGTGGGACTCATACTCCACAGGGCAAGAACAATGGACAGTACCGATAAAATTCCGATGGGAACAAAAGGAAAAAAGGTATCGGACAAGTCAGATGTATCAATAAAAGGTTTATTAGTAAAAGTCAAAACCTGGTTTGATGAACTATAATACAAACATAAAATTTATTAAAAATAATAATTATAAATTAATTTGAAAGGGTAAACAAATGAGCATTCAATTATTACCGAACGAATCGAACGGCGCAAAGATTAAAGTAGTTGGTGTAGGTGGTGGCGGTGGAAACATACTTAATTCTATGGTCGACAAAGGTATTGAAGGCGTAGAATTTATAGCGATTAACACTGATTTACAGTCACTGGAAATCAGTAAAGCTGATATTAAGATACAGATAGGAAAAAACATTACAAAGGGACTTGGAACAGGAGCCAATACTGCATTAGGCGATAAAGCTGCCGAAGAAAGCAGGGACGAAATAACCCGTGCATTAACAGGAAGTGATATGGTATTCATCACTGCTGGTATGGGAGGCGGAACAGGCACAGGAGCCTCACCGCTCGTTGCAAAGATTGCAAGAAGCCTGGACATACTTGTTGTTTCTATCGTCACAAAGCCGTTTATTTTTGAAGGCAAGCCAAGAATGAACTCAGCTCTTGATGGTATCGATAAACTCAAGAAGGAAGTTGACAGTTTAATTGTTATTCCTAACGAAAGAATCAGAGAACTGATACCTGACAGAGCAACAAAAAATCAGGCACTGGCACTCGCAAACATAGTTCTTTACAACGCAACAAAAGGTATTTCGCAGATTATCACAAAGACAGGCGAAATCAATGTAGACTTTGCAGACGTAAAGACAACGATGAAGAACACAGGTGACGCCATCATCGGTACGGGTATCGCAAACGGCGAAGGCAGAGCAATGAAAGCCGTCAGCGAGGCACTCTCAAATCCGATTCTTGAAAACATTAACATCACAGGCGCAAAGAACGTTCTGGTTAATATCGCATCAGACGGCAATATCGGGTTCGATGAAATCGATGTTATCAACTCACAGGTACAGGAAGCAGTCGGAGAAAAAGCAAACTACATTTTCGGACTTATGGACGACAAGGAAATGGATGACGAAGTAATGGTTACAGTAATCGCAACAGGATTCAGAAAAGATGAAGTTGCAAAGTCAGAACCTGAAACTGAAAAGGTATACCGAAACGTTATAGGAATAGACACAATTCAGGAAGGGCATCTTGATAAGATTCCTGAAAATATAGGTGAACTTGACAAGCCTGCAGTACTAAGGAGAAAGTTCAGCGGCGAAGACAAATTTAACGATGATTTAAGCGAAAAGGAAGCTTACAACTTTAAGAAGACAAAGAACAAGTTCTTTGGTGAAAACGACCTTAAAGATGTAGATCCTCCGGCATTTTTAAGGCGGTCTCTGGATTAATTATATAGAGAAGTTTTTTTGAATATATTGGATGAAGTTGTTGTTTCTATCTGCCGATGAGACAACAGCAAGAAGGGAACGGAGCATTTTGCTCCGTTCCTTTTTAGATTGAAAAAGTTACATAGAATAGCAATCTTTATGCATAAATTATACAAAAATTAAATATTGCTATGAAGAATGATTTCAAAAAATTAATACTCGTATTATTTGTACTATTAACGCCTGTTTATGTTTATTCTCAGGTCACTTATGGTGTAAACCTTGATACAGTTAAAGCGCAGAAGTTTGACAATGGTAAAATGTGGACATTTGATTTTCCGCCACTTGATTATTTCCAGTCGGCATACGGATTCAGGCCCACGCAGGAATGGCTCGATAATGTCAGAATGTCAGCCCTCAGGTTTGCAGATTACTGTTCCGCATCCTTCGTTTCGGCAGACGGTCTGGTTATGACAAATCACCATTGCGGACGCGAATCTGTTTCACTTGTACAGAAAGAAGGTGAAGATTTACATAAAGACGGTTTCACGGCAATGAAGATTGAAGATGAAAGACCTGTTAAGGGATTGTTTGTAGAGCAACTAATAAAAATCGTTGACGTTACAAAAGAAATCCAGTCGGAAATTGATAAAGGTAAAGACCTTGAAGAAAAAGACGAATTCAAAGAAAATAAGATAAGAGAAATCAAAGGCAGATACAAAGAAGGTAAGAGCATAATCTGTCAGGTAGTCACTTTGTACAATGGTGGTGTCTACTCAGCGTACATTTATAAAAGATACAACGACGTCAGATTAGTATTTGCACCGGAAGACCAAGCAGGATTCTTTGGCGGCGACCCTGATAACTTTACATACCCAAGGTACAATTTAGACTGCACATTCTTCAGAGTTTACGATGAAAACGGTAATCCACTTAAAGTTACAAACTTCTTCAAATGGAGCAATGCAGGTGCAGATGCCGGTGAACCTATATTTGTAGTCGGAAACCCTGGTTCAACTTCAAGACTCTTAACAGTATCACAGCTTGAATTCAAGAGAGACATCTCAGACCCGTTAATCCTCGGATACATAAACAACTTTGTCGATAGTTTAAGAAGAGTCATTTCAGAAAACCCTGACAAAGAAAAAGAACTTAATAACACATTATTCGAATACACAAACAGTCAGAAAGTCTTCGTTGGTACCTTAAAAGGTCTTAACGACGGCGTTTTAATGGCAAGAAAAAGAGATTTTGAGAAGAAATTCAGGGCTTCAGTTGACTCAAACCCTAAATTAAAAGCAAAATATGGCAATGTCTGGAACGATATTGCAAATTTAGTGAAACAAAAGCGAGAAATTTACGAAAAGTATAAGGGGAACGGTTTCAGAACTTTGTATACAAAATTACAGGAATTAGGTGCTAAAGAAGAATACTATAACCAGATTTTAGGACGTGCTATATATGATGTTTATGGTACTTCAATACCGCCGGATGCAACATTTACGCTCAGGATATCAGACGGTGTGATTAAAAGTTACAACTACAACGGTACAACGGCACCTGCCCATACGACGTTCTTTGGGTTCCTTGACAGGTATTACTCTTTTGATAAAAAAGACCCGTGGTCACTTGCAGACAGATGGCTAAAACCGCCTGCAGATTTTGATTTCGGTACACCGTTCAATTTTATCTCAACAAATGATATCATCGGCGGTAATTCAGGAAGCCCGATGATAAACAAGAACGCAGAAATAGTTGGACTTGTTTTTGATGGCAACATAGAAAGTATGCCCGGTGAATTCATCTACACAGATGAAGTACCTACAACTGTTTCTGTTGACTCAAGAGGTCTTCTTGAAGCAATAAACGATATGTATCTGTTAAAGCGTATCGGTTCTGAACTAATAAACGGAAAGATAACAAATAACTAATTTTTATAAATACACTTTAAAAGATATGTATAAGAAAATATTCAGTATTTTCATCTTAGCATTAGTAGTCTGGACAAGCTCTGCTTTTTCTCAAAACTACGGTGTTAATCTTGATACAGTAAAATCATCAAAGTATGATATGGGTAAAATGTGGACGTTCGATTATCCGCCCGTTGATTACCTTAATGAAACTTATGGTTTTAAACCAACACAGGAATGGCTCGACCATGTACGTATGTCGGCAATCAGATTTGCTTCATACTGTTCTTCATCTTTCGTTTCAGGTGATGGTCTCGTAATGACAAACCACCACTGCGGACGTGAATCCGTTTCACAGGTCGAAAAAGACGGTGAAAACCTTCACGACAACGGCTTCCTCGCTATGAAACTCGAGGACGAAAGACCCGTTCCGAATCTCTACGTCGACCAGTTAGTAAAAATGACTGACGTCACCGAAGAAATTCACACAGCAATGGAACTCGGAAAAACAAACGACGAAAAAGTCACAAACAAAACTGCAAAGATTTCTGAAATCGAAAAGAGAGTCGCAGCAGAAACAGGTTTAAGATGCCAGGTAGTAACACTGTACAACGGCGCATTATACTCTGCCTACGTTTACAAAAGATACACAGACGTCCGTCTGGTATTCGCACCTGAAGACCAGGCTGGATTCTTCGGCGGCGACCCTGATAACTTCACGTACCCGAGATACAACCTCGACTGTACATTCTTCAGAGTCTACGACGAAACAGGCAAGCCTTTAAAGACAGAACATTATTACAAATGGAGCACAAACGGTGCAAAAGTCGGTGAACCTATTTTCGTAATCGGAAACCCAGGCAGAACCGAAAGACTAAACACATACGCACAGCTTGAATTCGCAAGAGACTATTCATTATCGGACGTAAGAAATATGCTCGATATGCTCGTAAACACATACACAGACATCATCGCAAAGAATCCTGAAAAAGGAAAAGAACTCAACAACACTTTATTCTCGATGGCAAACTCACAGAAAGTTTACATCGGAATGATTAAAGCTTTGAACGATCCTGTCATAATGGCAAAGAAAAAGCACTTCGAAAAAACTTTAAGAACAGCTATCGACGCAAACCCGACTTTAAAATCGAAGTATGGCAAAGCCTGGGAGGAAATCGCAAACGCTAATAAAGAAATGAGCAAGATTTATCCTGAATTATATTCATATTCAGTCAACGCAAGAACATCGTCAGTACAGTTCCTTGCAGCAGATAAACTCGTTACAGCAGCAATGAACAAAGAAACACTCGACGCTGCAAAAATAGAAGCAATCTACAAAAACTACGACGCAGATTTAGACAAAGCATTGTTAAAATTCAGACTCGATGCAATCACAAAGAAACTCGGAAATGATAATGCAGGAATAAAATGTTTATCAGGTACACCCGAGTCACTCGCAGGTTCATCAGTTCTGTCCACAAAAGACGGCGCATTAGTTCTTCTTTCGCAGGGCAACGATGCAATCCTTAAATCAAACGACCCGTTCATTAAGTTCTCACTCGCAACATACGCAAGAATGACTGAAATCAAGAAGAAGTCAGACGAATTAAGAAACATCTCAACCATAAACAAAGAGTTAATCGGCAGAGCAACGTTCGAAGTATACAATACAACCATTCCGCCTGACGCAACATTCACACTCAGAATTTCAGACGGCGTAATCAAAAGCTACAATTATAACGGAACAATCGCACCGCCAAAGACCACTTTCTATGGGTACTACGACAGATACTATTCATTCGATAAACAATATCCATGGACATTACCTGAAAGATTCATCAATCCGCCTGCGGAATTTGATAAATCAACAGCGTTCAATTTCATCTCCACAAACGACATCATCGGTGGAAACTCAGGCAGTCCTGTCATCAATAAAGACGGTGAAATCGTAGGACTCGCATTCGACGGCAACATCGAAAGCTTATCCGACAATTATATTTACACAACCGAAGTTCCTCACACAGTATCTCTGGATTCTGAAGGAATGGTTCAGGTGATTAAAAACCTTTACAAAGTGAAAAGACTTGCTGAAGAACTTCGTTCGGGAAAACTATTTACTGAATAAAGTGTAATTTTAAAATAGGTTAAGATTCAAAATACAGCCCACGATAAAAGTCGTGGGCTTTTTTAATTCTTATATTCTATTCTCGCCTTCACAACTATTAGCGTGAAACCTTTTCCATATTTCTTTATTTTTCTAATTTATATATTACATATTAATCGTAGTGACGTAGTGGTGAAATCTTTTCTTAACCATTTTTGTTTAAACTAATAACTATATAAATATACATGAAGACATTTTTAGAACAGCTGAAAGAAAAAGTACTTGTATTTGACGGTGCCACGGGCTCAACTCTGCAGACGTACGGTTTAACAGCCGACGATTTCGGAGGAAAAGACCTTGAAGGCTGCAACGAATACCTATGTGTATCAAAACCTGAAGTTGTTACTAAACTCCATTCATATTTTCTCGAAGCAGGTGCTGATGTTATAGAAACGAATTCATTCGGTACTGCTTCAATAGTTTTAAACGAATACAACATTGCCAATCTCGATTACGAACTTTCTTTAAAGTCAGCACAACTTGCAAAATCTGTTGCAAAAGAGTTTTCCACGAATATAAAACCACGCTTTGTAGCCGGTTCAATAGGGCCAACAACGAAACTTCCTTCTCTAGGACATATAACGTTTGACGAAATGGAAGAATCGTACTACCGACAGATGAGCGGTTTATTCGACGGCGGCGTTGATTTATTCTGCATTGAAACCTGTCAGGATTTACTTCAGATAAAATGCGCACTAGCAGCAGCTGACAGATTATTCCGAGATAAGAAACGCAAACTGCCTGTTATAGTATCTGTCACAGTCGAAACAATGGGTACAATGCTTATGGGTACCGACATATCAGCGGCACTCACAGTCATTGAACCATACGACCTCGTTGATATCATAGGAATGAACTGTGCAACAGGACCCAAGGAAATGGAAGAGAACATCCGTTACCTCTGTCACAATTCACCGAAGAATGTATTCTGTATGCCCAACGCAGGAATACCCGAAAACGTAAGCGGCAAAGCACATTACCACCTTACACCCGAGGAAATGGAAAAGTGGGCAACACTATTCGTTAAAGACTTCGGCGTAAGAGTAGTAGGCGGATGCTGCGGAACAAACGCAGAGCACATCAGAAAACTCAGTGAAGTATCTGAACGCATCACACCTGTAGAAAGAAAATGGGAATTCACATCATCCGTTGCATCGCTGTACAGCATATCAACGATGACCATAGATCCTGCGCCAGTGCTGGTAGGGGAGCGCTGCAACGCAAACGGTTCCCGTCAGTTCAAAAACCTTCTTGAGAAAGAGGACTATGACGCAATGGTAAACATGGCCAAGGAACAGGTAAAAGAAGGTGCACACATACTCGACATTTGTGTTGCTTACGTTGGACGCGATGAAGTCCGTGATATGACGGAAGTGATAAAACGATTCAACACAGCAGTCACTCTTCCGCTAATGATAGACTCCACGGAAGTAAACGTAATAGAAACAGCATTGAAACTATATGCAGGACGTGCAATCATCAACTCAATAAACTTTGAAGAGGGCACAGTAAAAGCTGACAAAATATTAGCACTTGCAAAACGCTATGGAGCAGCAGTTGTAGCACTCTCAATTGACGAAGAAGGACAAGCATACGACCTAGATAAAAAAGTCGCCATCGCAAAACGTATCCGCGACCACGCAGCAAAGGAACACAACTTCCGTGAAGAAGATTTAATTTTCGATACATTGACATTTCCGCTCGGCTCAGGTCAGGAAGACCTTCGTAAAAGCGGCATAAACACCATCAAAGCAATCACGGAAATAAAAAAGATAATGCCGAAGTGCAAAACAATACTCGGACTCAGTAACTGTTCCTTCGGACTCAGCCCACACATACGTCACGTGCTAAACTCAGTATTCCTTCATTACGCAATAGAAGCAGGACTTGATATGGTGATAGTACACGCAGGCAAAATAATGCCTTTATACAAGATAGACGAAAAGGGACGCCAGCTCGCAACCGATTTAATCTTTGACAACCGCAAGTTCGAAGAAGTAGGCGAGTAAACAAAACTACTGAGTAAATCCACTGGCAGACAATCTTTACGGTTGTTCTTCCTTCTATTATTTATCCCTTCACTTATAATACTATTATTTTCACTGATTTTGCCATTACAGATATTTCTGTAAGATTTTATACGTCCATCCGGTTTTGCGAGAACCATGAACGAGGAATATACGAGGTTCAAGCCTATCTTGAGCCTAGTTAGAGCGCAAGGTGAACGAGAAACATACGAGAAACATACGAGAAACATACGAGAAGTGGACCTGAACGTGCCTGAAAACAGTAAATTTTCTCGTATCCAAGGAGGGTGTAAAATTTTTTGTGTAAATATAAAAAAACATCACAATATTAATTTAGCAATTCTATCTTTAAAAATCACAGATAAATGTGCAATTATTCAGGGAGTGTAAAAAATTATGTGTAAATGGTTAAAAGAGAAATTATTAAATTAAGGAAGAAAGAAAGAGCATTCTTCCCCCCTAGGGGGGAAGGCGAAAAAAAAACAAAACGCTTTCTTTCGGCTAATTTATGGTTTCT
>JAPLFJ010000021.1 GCA_026390735.1 Ignavibacteriota bacterium | reverse complement strand
TGAATTCTGAATTCTGAATTGCTCTCTTATCCGCTCTTTCAGCGTCATCCGCGTTCCAATTTTCTCTTGCTCTTCAATTCATCATTCATAATTCATCATTGCTCTCTTATCCGTTCTTTCAGCGTCATCCGCGTTCCAATTCCTTCTTTTATCTATTCAGTTTGCTAATTATTATCTGTCGCAAATTTTTACATTAAGAGAAATGTTTTTATTTAATATATTTACGTATGAAACAGAATGATACAACTATTACAAAAGGAAGTTTACTGATATCAGCTCCGCAGCTAACAGATTTTTTCAGCAGAACTGCAATCATAATGATGGAACATAATGAAAACGGGTCATTGGGATTCGTTATTAATAAACCTATAAAAGAGAAACTAAATCAGGTAATTGACGGGTTTGCAAATTTCGATGCAAAGGTATTCCTGGGCGGACCTGTTGAGACAGAAATGATAAACTTCATACACAGAGCAGGAAATCTGATTGAGGGCGGACTCGAAATCTGTGATGGCATTTTCTGGGGAGGAAACTTTGAGAAACTCAAAGCACTTGCAGAAACTGACCTTCTTAATCCGGATGATTTTATATTTCTTGTCGGATATTCAGGATGGAGCGAGGGACAACTTGACGAAGAAATGAAAGCAAATACCTGGTTTGTATCACAGGCAACCGAAGATTTAATATTTGACCTGGAGCCCGATAAAATCTGGTCAAATGCCCTCAGACGTATGGGCGGCGAATACCTTACAATATCATCATTCCCAAGCGACCCCTCTGTGAATTAAGAATTCAGAGTTCTGAATTCAGAATTAAAAAGCTTAAAGATTAAGAACTCTCACCATTGAATTCAGAGTTCAGAATTTAAAAACTTAAAACTTAAGAACACTCACCACAGAGCTCACGAGAGAACACAGAGCATAATAATATTTTAAATCTCAGATTTAATTATAAACTATATTAATACTATCTAACCTATTTTCAAAATAATTTTTCAGAAACACAAACTACCCACACCTGTCATTCCTACTCGCGAAGCAGATACGCGAAGCGTTTTCTACCGGGAATCCCGACTCCAACAATTCCTTCTCTGAATCTCTAACCCTAAAAATCTCTGCTCTCTTTTCTAAATAACGTAATTCGTATAATTAATATAATTCGTGGACATTCCTTACCTTATTCCTTTCACTAACCCTGATAAATCTCTATCTCTTATTTCAAGTCAGCATCTCTTGTTCTAACCTTTTTGTCCTTTAGTGTTTTGGTGTATACTCTTTTCTGCATTATTATTATATCAGTGCAAATCAGTCACAATCAGCTCTTATCAGTGTGCCATATATCTTTATCTTTTATTTCCCTTTCTGAAACTTTGCATCGGATAAAAGTTTTTCAACCTCAGCATAATCAGGATAATCTTTAGTAACTCTTTCGAGAAGATTTATTGCCCTGTCATAATTCGTGCCTTCAATGCTTCTCTTTGCGACTATAACAAGAACATTATTTCTGAACGGAACAAGTTTCGAATTATAATATTCATAATCATACGAAGCATTTGAGAATACATCATAATATGACGATGGAATTGAAGCATCTATATAATCGAGTGCATCCGAATACCTTTTATCAAGGTAGTAAGCGTTTGCATTGTCCATCCTCGAATCCATAATACTGTTAACAACAGTTTGTCTGAGTTTTGCAACATCCGAGTACACTTTAAACGTTGGCGGAAAATCAGAAATATATTTCAGCAGAGTAGTTGAATCGCGGACAGGATTAAGTGTCTGCACATAGCTCCATTTATCTGCAAAGAAATTCGGTATAGCCTGCCCGAGCATATAATCTATCACGGAATTCTTTGCATAATCATCCGGAAAATCCGAAAGGTACATAATCGCATCATACCAGTCCCTCTGTTCAAAAGTTTTCTGTCCCTGATTAAACTGTTCGTCATAGTTTGTTTTGGTAACAGGCAAAGAACGGTGCATAATGCATCTGTAATTTGTGGAATTAAGGTCGTTTACAATCGTAACATCAAAAACATCAATACCTGTCTGCTCTTTGTTTAGCTGTCTCAGAGCATACGCTTTAAACTTCTGAAAATTCTTAGAGAATATCTCAGCCTGGTATTTAGGAATTTTCACCCTGGCATTTACGTTTTCAAAAATGGTATAATCAGTCGGAAGAGTTAGAGTAACATCATACATTTCGGTATTAGGGTCATACACTCCGATACTGAATATTTTCACTTCAATCAGTCCGAGAGAATTTTTCTGATTTTGCTTAATAATACCTTCCGAGACTTTAAGTTCATCGGCAACGTTGGAAACTATAACCTGTTTCTGTAACTTGAACATATCGGCACGGTTAACCTGGTCCTGTTCAGTCTGGAAATCAACCTTAGTCTGGAACATATCAGGAAACTTCTGTGCTATTTTATTGTAATACTTCATCACTTCAAAATCATAAACTTCAGTCCCTTTATCCGAAAGAAGTGCAAACTTCTTCTCGTCATTACTGAACACATAATTTCCCTTTGCCTGATTATAATTATCAATCTTTGACTTGTACACCTGTTTTCCTCCAAGGTTAAACAGCCAGCGTCTTGAAGCGTTCGGGTCATCCACAAGGAAATAATTAAAAGTCGGTGTAGGAACAGCTCTCAGCGAAACATTACTGATTTCCTTAATACCGATTATTCCGTTCTGTGTCAGCTTGAAAAGTTTTATATTTCCCTGAAAAGAACAGAGAATAAGTTCTCCGCGTTCATCAAAATCTATAGAGATGAAATCTTTAAGCATAAACGATCTTAATTTCTTACCCGATTTAGTATCAACATAATCTATATTACCGCCGTTCTTGCAGAAAAGTGTATTACCGTCTTCACTTATATCCACAACAGATTCCCCCGGATAATTAAGAAGAATATTGTCGTCATAAATATCAAACAGAATTGAGTTTGCAGGTCCCGAAGCAACTATATATTTTGAATCAGGAGTAAGGAAAAAGTTGTTAATATTTTCCGCATCAAAATCCTGAATAATCTGACCTGACTGCAGGTCAAAAAAACTCAGCAGATTTTTATCCGTAGAGAGTTCAAGCACTGCAAGTTTTGTCCCGTCTGCAGAAAACCTGATTTTAAAATCAGTAGTGTATGAATTCATTTCAAACGTTCTTTTCACGGAATAAGCACCGTTCGCATCATACGCACCGTATTCAACAAAATAAGAGCCGTCTTTCGTCGAGATCTTCGCAATGTTCAGATTACCAGCATTATCAAAGAAACCCGCAACAGCAACATTAGCATTTTTAAAATTCAATGCAACTGCATCCTCAAACTTAGTCTGTGAGAATAATGACGAAACAGCAACTATTAACAAAACCAAAAGAATATATTTTTTCATAACAATATGATTATTATAAATTAGTAATTATATTAAAATAAACAATTTACACATTAAAAAATATTCATTATAATCCCATTACAGTGTTAAAATCCACATCTGTCCAAAATATTTTAAAGTCTAAAATAAACATTAATAATATGGCAAATATTAAATAATCCTAATTGAAGATTCAGAGTTTCAATAATCAACCCCTTGGAAAGGTTCATCTCAATTATTCTAATATTCTGAATGCATAAGTGTTCAACCCCTTCAGGGTTGGATTGCTTTTTGGGAGAATCGGGAGGATAAATTTCGCGGAAAAAAGTCTCTGGAATCTCCAATTTGCGTAATTCGTGTAATTCGCGGTTTTTTATTCTCTTCTCTTTATTTTCATATCTTTCTTTTGGTAATTTATCATCTTTTCTTATTATTTTATTGCATTTTCAGCTGAATTCTGACTTCTGACTACTGGATTCTTAATTCTGAATTTTCTTTTTATTGCATTTTCAGCTCAATTCTACAATCAGAACTCCGAATTCAGAATTTTCTCCCATAGGGCATAAAATATGTTTTGAATTTAAGTATAATAATTGTTATATTTGATGTTTTATAAATCATATTCTTGAAAAAATGTTTGCAATAGTTGACATAAAAGGTTCACAATACAAGGTTGAAGAAAAACAGACCATATTCATACCTAAGGTAACCGGTGAAAAAGGTACAAAAGTTGAATTTGACAAAGTTCTGATATTTTCATCCGACGCAAAGTCGATAGAAGTCGGGACACCTGTATTAAACCACAAAGTGGAAGCAACAATTTTAGACCACGTTAAAGATGAGAAAGTAATTGTGTTCAAAAAGAAGAGAAGAAAAGGTTACAAGATCAGAAAAGGACACAGACAACAATACACACAAATTCAAATCGATAAAATAAATTAATTTATAAATAATAAGTTATGGCACATAAAAAAGGTTTAGGTAGCTCTAAGAACGGCCGCGATTCAAATTCCCAGAGACTTGGAGTAAAGAAATTCGGCGGCGAGACCGTTAAAGCGGGAAACATACTGATAAGACAAAGAGGAACAAAAGTCATTCCCGGTAAGAATGTTGGATTAGGTAAAGACTTTACAATATTCGCTTTAATAGACGGTAAAGTGAAATTCACTGACAAAGCAGGCAGAAAGATACTTAACGTACTTCCTTTAGAAGCAGCACCTGTAGCATAAGTTTTATTTTTACACCAATAAAAAGCCCCGACAAGTCGGGGCTTTTTTTGTTCCTTATTTTTAATCTCTGCATCTTATCTCTTACCCTGAAAATAATCTTCTCTGTGAACTAAGTAGTAAAATCTCTAATCTTTTCATTCTGAATTCATAATTCATAATTGCACTATTAACTCACCACTTTCAGCATCGACTTTACATCTTCCGCTGATTTATCCAGAGCTGCTTTTTCATCATCTGTAAGTTTCAGAGGTACAATTTCTTCCATTCCCTGTGCACCGATTTTAATAGGCACGCCGAGACAAATGTCATTGTATCCGAATTCACCCTGCAGATAAACACAGCACGACATAATTCTCTTTCTGTTATTAACAATGGCATCAATCATCTGGACAACAGACGCTGCAGGAGCATAGTATGCGCTTCCTGTTTTGAGCAGTTTAACTATTTCTGCGCCGCCGTTTCTTGTTCTTTCGATTAAAGCTTCAATCCTGTTCTTAGGTAACAAATCTGTTATAGGAATGCCCGACACAGTTGTGTATCTGACAAGCGGAACCATTGAATCACCGTGACCTCCAAGTACTATTGAATTAATGTTTTCTATGGACACATTGAGTTCCATACAAATGAAAGCTTTAAACCTTGCAGTATCCAGAACGCCTGACATACCGATAACCCTGTTTCTCGGGAAATGACTGTTTACGAATGAAACGTAAGTCATCGCGTCAAGAGGATTCGATACAACAATAATAATAGCATTCGGAGAGTACTTTACAATCTCTTGAGTTGCAGAAGAAACAATTCCTGCATTAATGTTCAAAAGGTCATCTCTGGACATCCCCGGTTTTCTTGGCAGGCCTGCCGTGATAACAGCGATATCAGAATTAGCAGTAAGCTCATAAGTATTCGTTCCGTGAATCTTTGTATCGGAATACTGAATAGCAGCCGACTGATAAATATCAAGGGCTTTACCCTGGGGAACACCTTCAACGATATCGAGTAAAACGACATCATTTGCTAAAGCGCGATCAACGATAATCTGTGCGGCTGTTGCTCCAACATTACCTGCACCAACGATTGAAATTTTCATTTCTGTGAAATTTTAAATTAATAAATATTTTTAAAAAAATTAAAACTTTTGTCCTCCCAGACTCATTCGCAATTTCTGCCACTTCCACAGAAACCTTTATCTCTTAACTTTTATTCCTAAATTCTAGATTCTAGATTCTCTATTCTAAATTGCTCTAATCTCATCTCTAACCCTAAAAACTCTCTTCTCTGTGCCCTCTTCTTTAATCTCTTCTTTTTGACTAAAAAAGATCTTCTCTGTGTTTCTCTGTGACTCCTCAGTGTTCTCTGTGGTGCAATCTTTAATCTTTACATTCTCTTAATCACCAGCTTCACCGTCGTACCACTCTCATCCGTAAAACATTCATATCCATCCGTCAGCATCTTCATAATATAAACTCCCCTGCCATGCTCTTTATGCAGATTTTCCGACTCAGTAGGGTCGGGCAGTTTATTCAGATTAAAACCTTCACCTTCATCCTTAACCACAACCTCAAGAGAATCATCATTCTCATAAATATCAACAAGAACTTTCTTATCGGCACTTTCCTTATTCCCGTGAACAATCGCATTTATAAGTGCTTCAGAAACAGCAATATGAAAATTAATAAAGCGCTCCTGATTAATACCGTAAAACTCATTAAGAGTAAACAATAAATTCTCCAGTTTACTGATCTCGCTCCGTTTACTCTGTAATATTAAACTTCCTTTATGCAATTACACCAGGGTTCTGTATTAAACAACACATAAAATATTTAATTAAACTAACTTTTTAAATGCCTTAACTCAATTTATATACGAATTCTTTCTTCCCCTATTTGTCGCAAATCAACCGATGCCTAAAAACAACCCACACCGTTCCGCCGCGGCGGACCAAAGCGGATGTCCACCCCTCCAGGGAGGGGAATCAAAATAGTTTCAAACAGGAATGCTTGAACTACAATCTTGCTCATCTTTTCTTATCTTTAACCCTAAAAAAACAATCAGTGAAAATCAGCTCTAATCGTCTTTTATGCTGTGCCATTTCTTCTTTTATCTTTTCTTGCTCCGCCGTGGTGGATGAATTCAGCATTCTGAATTGCTCTAAAGATTCCACAGCACCTTAATCACCAGATTATTCGAAGTACTCACAACGGGATTATCACTCGCCTCAAGTTTATCAATCCCTCCCAGTATATACACACTCGAATTATTCATAATATTCATCACCACACCGGCATACGGCCCGTAAGTACTTTGAGTCCTCTTCAGACTTTTCTCATTCTTATCATAAGTATAAAACCTTCTTATATAATGCCTGAACCCGACGTACAGTCTGATAAAGTTTTTAACATCATAATTCAGACTGCTGCCGAGAGTCCTCTCGTCATAAAAAGCCAGAGGCTTCACGGAAAACTTTTCAATATTAAACTGTCCCTGTTCGTACAATCTCAGTTCACCGTAAAAACCAACAACAAACTTTTTAGAGATATTAATATCCGTAGAATCAGCAAGGTACAACTGCCTGAAAGAAAAACTCTGCACCTGGGATATAATATCCTCATACTTATAAACCGTATAATTTGCCAGCACCTGAAAGAAGTTTTTAGTTGCCACACCTTCAACAGGCCTGAACACACTGTACGAGTTTAATTTATAAACGCTGTTTTTATTGTTATTAGAACTCTTTTCCTTGAAGATATAATTTAAAATTGAAGAATTATATTCAAAAGATGTTTCTACAAAAAAATTTTTAAAGTTATAATACCTGTGAGATATCATCCCGTTCAGCAGCAATTCATCCCTGTCGTCATAATTAAGCTCACTGTCCGTATCGTACCTCAGCAGTGAAGACGCTCCCTGAAGTTTTATAGAATTTGTGTTCGACGCATAGACCATAACCTCCATATAAGCAGTACTTGTTTTACTGTTATTATTCTTATCTTTCTCAATCCTTTCAAGTTCGTTCTTCTGCGGCGTCGCAAGATTATCAACATTTACAGGTGTATGGTTCTCGGCTCTTTCCGTGTATGAAACATTCAGCCTTGTAGAAAGGGATTTCAGCCTGTATTCAAGTTCAAACCCCGTTCGCAGAAGATTTTCCTTAATGTTATTGTCATAAACATTCTCGGTGATAATACTGGAAGAAGCAGGTCTGTACTTAAAACCATTACTAATATTCTTCAAAAAGAACATACCGTTAAGTTTCAGTTTCAGGTTACGGTTAAAACTGTAATCCAGATTATCGCTGAGCATAACGTAATCTTCACTTCGTGTCTGAATATTATTATTAACGTTATAACTATTCACCACACTCTGAGTTGCGGGGGTAAAAAAATCAGTCCTCACAGTAAAAGCCTTTATAATACCTGAATTTGCAGAATTTTCGGAAAACGTCTTATCAATCTTCGAATTTATTTCATAATCATAATTAGTACGTTCAGAAAATTTATCGAGTGACAGATACACTTTTGCAGAAGAGATAAAATCAGAAATATTAATGTTATTCGCATAGGACTCCACCATCCCTGAAAAGCCTGTACTGTAAACGCCCACCTGTTTTTCATCCTTCACGCCAAGTTTGGAATTAAGATAAACCTTTTCACCGGGCAGATAATCAAAGGTCGAGAAATAAAAATTCGAATACCCTTTGTTCAGGTCAATCGGCTGATTAGTAGAAACAAGTTTACTTGCAATTCCCGCACCGGTATAAAATTTCGGCAGAAGATTATAATTGGTTTTAACCTCAAGGTTATTGTAATCATTCGAGAAGTTTTCAACAAATTTAGTAACAGATGAGTTAAAACTGTTATACAGGCTGAAGTTTGTTTTTTTAACCGTCTTCCTGTACGCAATGCTTGTCAGCATATTGGAAGTATTCAGGTCATTGTAAAAATCCGTCTTGAAATAATTATTACCTGCTAAAGTATCGGCACCAATTGTCATATACTGGGAATACGCAGAAGTGAGTGTAAACAGTAAAAGGATAACAATATTAACTAAACACTTCATCATACGAAAATTCTTTTTGAGAATTATCTTCCTTTAGTTTCTGAAAAAGTGTTTCAAGTGATTTAAAATCCGCAGAGTTTTCCAAATCTGCTTTACTCTCATTAATTTTAATCTCACCCTTATCGAGTACAATAATCCTGTCGCTCACTTTTTCCATAACATCAAGCAGATGCGAACAGTAGAAAACGGTCTTGCCTTTCTTCGCAAGTTTGGATATCATATCCTGAAAAGTAAGAATAGTAAAGGCATCCAGGCCGTTCAAAGGTTCATCCAGAAGAATCACATCAGGATTATGAATTATAGAAGACACAATAAGCACCTTCTGTTTATTCCCTTTGGACAATTTACCAATCGGCAGCGAAAGATATTCAGCAAACTCAAACAGCCCCGCAAAATAATCTTTTCTGTGCTTAAACACATCTGCATCAATATTCCTCACATCCTTAATAAAATCAAGAAATTCAGACACAGTAAGCGAATTGAACAATTCAGGCGACTCAGGCACAAACCCCGTAATCTCTTTCACCTTAAACGAATCATCAGGCAGACGAAAATCCCCAACCCTCACTTCACCACTGTCAAAATCCAGCATCCCGCACAGAATCTTCATAGTAGTAGACTTCCCGGCCCCGTTAATACCAATGTAGCCGGTAACGCAAGCAGGTTCCAGGTCGAACGAAACATCTTTCAGCGCCGCAACCCCGTTACTATACGTCTTCGACAAATTCTTAACAGAAATCAAAATATAAAATTAAGATTAATTGTAATAATGATAAACCCGAAAATAATTTATTTCCATTTAAAATGAACTAACTTAATAATACCTCCATTCCTTTCTTTATTAATCCCCTCCTTGGTCGAAGATCCGCTGTGGTGGAAGGGGTGGATTTATTTCCATTTAAAATGAACTAACTTAATAATACCTCCATTCCTTTCTTTATTAATCCCCTCCTTGGTCGAAGATCCGCTGTGGTGGAAGGGGTGGATCCGTCTGTTCTTTAGATCCGCCGCGGCGGAACGGGGTGGGTTTGGTAATGTATGGCTTTTATGAATCCCCTCCTTGGAGTGGAATCTTATACTCTTCTCTTCTAAAATATCAAAAATTAAATATACATTTCTATCATTCACCCACCCCCCGGCTACGCCGTACCCCTCCAAGGAGGGGAATCTTTTTCTTTCCAATTTTTGTATTTAGTGCCTCAGGGTGCATTTTTTTTAATCTCTTTATCTATCCTTTGTGCCTTAGTGGTGAGTATTCTTTTAATCTTTATTTCCAAAGCTGTTTTCCCTATTTTTCATAATTGATAATTCATAATTGATAATTGATAATTGACACAACAATATTAATCGCACTCGCAGCAGTTGCAATACCCATTCTGCTCCATTTACTGAACCTTCAGAAAGTTCAGAAAATGGAATTCAGCACAC
>JAPLFJ010000012.1 GCA_026390735.1 Ignavibacteriota bacterium | reverse complement strand
AAGATTTGTCTAAAAAGTGGAATATGCCTGTTCAAAAATGGGCTTTTATAATTGCACATTTATCTGTGATTTTTAAAGATAGAATTGCTAAATTAATATTGTGATGTTTTTTTATATTTACACAAAAAATTTTACACCCTCGCCGATTACAATTACAATGACGAGATTTATATGAGAAGGAAACCTTTCGATGTTGTTCTTGGTACGGGTAACCAAATGAGAATATGGCTTAACCCTGTTGATACGATTCTCTATTACCTTACTTTAATCACACCAAAAGACCCTGTAGTCGGTCTGAATGATTTTAAGGTAATCCTGCACCAGACTTATGACCAGACCAGTTATTCAGAAGTGAGTAATGCACAGATGTTTATACGTCCATGGATGCCTTCGCATGGTCACGGTTCAAGCAGTAACGTAAACCCTGTTCTCACTTCTCACGGTATGTATGAAGGCAAGTCAAACTTTACTATGCCTGGACAGTGGTATGTGTATGATTCTATAATTGTTAATAATCAGACAATCACAACTCCTTCTTTCTATTTAGTATTTGACGCAAGATGAAAAAACTGTTAATCTTAATATTCATTTTTCTTATTTCAAAAGCATCATATTCGCAGGTGTGTTGCGGCGGGGGAGTTTATGACGTTGCAGTTCTTTCTCTTAATAAACGTGCGCTGTTTAATGTCGGGTACAAGTATGATAATAATCTCGGTGTCTGGGATTCCGATAAAGAATGGCGGAAAATATCACAGACTTCGTACCAGATGACACCTGCATTTTCAGGGGCTTACAGATTCAATAAGGAATTTCAGGCCGGAATATTAATCCCTTTAGTAATCAATAAAAATGAACTTCCCGGTTTACCTTCAGATGGTTCGGGTATAGGAGACGTAGTGCTTAGCGGAAGGTTTGAAATATTTCACGAGTATTCTTTGTACAAGGATAAAGGTAAGATATTAACCGATAAAAAGACTCCTTACTTTGCAGTGACTTTCGGAATGACTTTCCCGACCGGAAAATCCGATGAAGAAGCACAAAGTGAGGTTGGTATTTCGGGTAAAGGTTATTTTACTACATCACTCGGTTTATCGTTCATTAAAACAATATTAAAAGATAAGATTCAGATTGGTTCCGATGTGAACTGGCAGCATAGTTTTACTAAAACTTACGAAAAG
The DNA here is from genome assembly GCA_026390735.1 of Ignavibacteriota bacterium. GTDB lineage: Bacteria > Bacteroidota > Ignavibacteria > Tepidaquicellales > Tepidaquicellaceae > CAIKZJ01. The sequence continues at coordinate 196,624 of JAPLFJ010000012.1, read as the reverse complement.
TATTACGGCGAATCTGTTCCTCCTTACGAAAGAAGACAAGGTGAGCGTTTTAATTATTCGGTCACTGCAAATTATTTACTGAATTTTTATAACTCGGTTTCGTTCTCACTTGGCGGATTCTATCAGTCAGACTATTCTATTAACGGGACAGGCATCAGTAATTCAGATGAAAGTGCATTTAGCATGGTAGCTTCTTATACCTGGTATCCGAAAACTTATGTACGTGTATCGCCTTTGATAAAGTGGAATATCCCAAATACAGGATATGGCAAAAATGCAACAGGCACTGTTCTCTATGGATTAAACCTTGTTTATTATCTGGAAAATCTGGAAGACCTGTAAGTCTTTATATTAATTTATATTCGATCCATATTCTTTTCATATCTGATCCATATTCTTTCTATATTTGGTTGGTATTGTTCTCCCTAATTTCTGATATTTCCCGCATATTTGAATTTCCGTATCTGTCAGATTGCAGTACAACCTGACAGAATCAATACGGAAACATAATTTTATTCTACATCAATCTTGCTCTTGTCAACTGACCATCCGGTCTTAAGTCCTATAACAAACCATCCGAGTGCCAGTGCGCCAACTGCGAATACAGTATCACCTATCACCCTTAACCAGCGGAACACGCTGATTGTCGGGTCCTGCATAAACTCTGCTGAACGTGCATACCACATGCCGTGCTGAATACTCGCTATCGTTTGCATTAATCCAACAGGTAATACACTAATCAACACCATTAATAAAAGCCCTATGTTAATAGACCAGAATGCAAACCCTATTACTTTATCTTTCCATACATATTTTACCATCAGTCCTTTTAATACAAACAGCATAAGTCCGATTCCAAGCATTCCATAAACACCGAATAATGCAGTGTGTCCGTGTACAGCTGTTGTGTTCAATCCCTGCATGTAATATAAAGCTATCGGTGGATTAATTAAAAAACCAAATACACCTGCACCTAAAAAATTCCAGAATGCTACTGATATAAAACAGTATATCGGCCACTTGTATGCTTTTATCCATTCCGTTGACTTGCTTATCTTCAGATTGTGAAACACTTCAAATCCCATAAATACAAGCGGCACAACTTCCATTGCGCTGAATGTTGCTCCGAGTGCTATTACTGCTGTCGGTGTTCCTGTAAAATAAAGATGATGGAACGTTCCGATTATTCCACCCGATAAAAATATTATCGTTGAAAATAAAACGGCACTCGTTGCAGTCTTTATCTTTAAAAGTCCCATCCTGACAAACAGGAATGCCGATACTACTGTTGCAAATACTTCAAAGAATCCTTCTACCCATAAATGCACAACCCACCAGCGCCAGTATTCTGCAAGTGATAGATGCGTTTGTCTGCCCCACATTAATCCTGCACCGTAAAATGCTGCAATCGCAATTGCTGCTATAAGAAACATTACTAGCAGTTGTCTGTTCTCGCTTGGTTTCTTTAAAGCAGGCAATAAAGCTCTTACCAGCAAAAGTAACCATATCAATAACCCTACGAATAAAAATAACTGCCAGAACCTTCCGAGGTCAACGTATTCATATCCCTGATGTCCGAACCAGAAATTCTGTATAAGTCCTAATTTCTGCATAACACCCATCCATTGACCGATTAATGAACCTACAACAATTATTAAAAGGGCAATGAATAAGAAATTAACTCCAAACCTCTGAAACTTAGGTTCATATCCTGAAACTGCAGGTGCAATGTATAATCCTGTTGCAAGCCACGATGTAGCAATCCAGAATATTGCAAGTTGTACATGCCACGTTCTTGAGACTGCATAGGGGAGTATGTTGTTCAAAGATAATCCGTAAAATGCATTACCTTCCACTCCGAAGTGAGCTGTCACGACACCCATAATTACCTGTACTATTATCAAAGCACATACAACCCAGAAGTATTTCAGTGTTGCCTTCATTGATGGTGTTGGCTGATTTCCTGATAAAGGGTCATTCTGCGGTAACGTTACTTCTAAGGCATCTTCATCTTTGCTCTTTGCATGATAAAATGCGAGTAATCCAATACCTAATATTAACATCACAACACTGAATCCTGTCCAGAAAACCAGCGACGTTGCAGGTTTGTTACCAACAAGTTCATCAGACGGCCAGTTGTTTGTGTATGATATTGTTTCGTCAGGTCTCTGAGTAACGCATGACCACGATGTCCAGAAGAAGAAATTATTCATCTTTTCCATTCTGTCATTATCTTTAATCGTATTCTCAGGAATTGAATATGCCAGACGAGTCTTCTCAAGTGATGCGTCATTCATGAATAAACCTGCATAATATTTTCCGACTTCCTTTATCGCTTCTGCGCGTATTTCAGAAACCTTCATTTCCTTAGTATTCACATCATAAGTATTCGTTCGTAATTCTTTCTGAAGCCTCACTTGAAGCATTGCCTTATTCTCGTCAGAAATTTTTTCGTATTCTGTACTGTAATTTTCTTTCGACCATCTGTTTAAAATGTACATCGCCTCACGGTGAAGCCAGTCCGCAGACCAGTCAGGTGCAAGGTATGCTCCGTGACCCCAGATAGTTCCTACTTCCTGTCCCCCCATCGACTGCCAGACATTCTGACCGTCTTTAATGTCCTGCGCAGTAAACAGCACTTTTCCGCTTACTGTTACAACCTTCTCAGGTATCGGTGGTGCTTTCAGGTAAATTTCGTAACCATAATATCCAAGTACAGCAAAGGATATTACAATTACACTGATAAAGCCAAACCATAGATTTTTTGTTTTCATTTACTCCAATGTTATTTAATAAAATGTCTTACGTAATTTATATCTAAAAATTCTTCTTCATGAATTTTCTGTATGCAAAGTATAAAGGTGTAATGCTCCACATAATTAATACTGTAAATGACAGGAATATTCCTGTCATGCTTCCTGCCACTTTCTGAAAGTTTGCACCCGTATATCCCATCAATGCTGATATATCAAGTTTTAATAATATTAATACCCTTGAAAGGTCAACAGGATTTAGCGTTGTAATTATTACCATTATCTTTTCAAGCGGGTAATCGTTAAACGCAAAATATATTATTAATACCAGCCCGTCATATAAAACGGAAAAGAATAGCCAGAGAAACAATGATATGCCTATTCCCTTAACCTTCTCATCTGTCGATATGGAAATCAGTACTGAAAATGCACTGAAAATTACCGACAGAAATACTCCAGTTAATGCAAGGTATATTAATATTGTTGATACACCGTAAAAGCTTAAAGGCAGTATTATTCCGGCGAGAAAAGAGACTGATAAAGATATTACAAGACCCGTATATTCAGCAAAAAATATTGTGCTCCTTTTTACGGGCTGAGAAAGCAGCATCTGTATAAACTCTTTTGAGTTGTATATATGTATTGAGCAGAATAAAATGCTTACTAACGGTACAAGAATTAATACTACGTTTAAAACACTAACTATAGCCTTTGTAGAATCCTTGCTGAAGAACATTAATCCTGCACTTATGCACATGAGAAATACAGTGTAAGTAATTACCCATTTATTCCTTAATATGTCGAGAATAATAAATTTTAATATTTTATTTCCATTCATAGCTCTTGAATAAGTCTGTAAATTTTTCGAGAATGCTCTCTGCTCTGTTTTTTGTACCGCTGCTGTCGTTAATCCTGTCTGCTCTTACTTCGCCGTCCAGAAGATATATCATCCTGTCTGAAAGCTCTTCCACTTCGTTTAATATATGTGTGGTTATTATTATCAGTTTTCCTTTGTCTTTTTCCTTCTTAATCTTTAGTTTCATGTACTCTGCCGATAACGGGTCAAGCCCTGCCGTTGGTTCGTCAAGTATTAATATGTCACTGTCGAACATAAACGTAAGTGCACTGCTTACTTTTTGTTTCATTCCCTGTGAAAGTGAAGAGATCTTTTTGTCCGTAAAATTTTCTATCCCGTAGTATTCATACAACTCGAAATCCGTTGCCGATTTCTCTCCGCGTATCTCTTTGATTATCTGAATTACATCTTTTACTTTAATATTTTCCGGAAAGTATGCAGTCTGCGGCATGTAGCCAATTTTATGCCTGTATTCAAAATTGTTCTTTATACTGGCACCGTCAACTTTTATCTCGCCGCTGTCTGCTATTACAAGTCCTAATATGCATTTTAATAACGTTGTTTTTCCTGAACCGTTCGGCCCCATTAATGCTACTATCTGACCTTTATCGATCTTAAGGTTTATAGATTTTAATACGTGAAACTTGCCGTAATATTTATTGATGTTCTCTGCGTTAATCATATTCGATTATCGTTATTAGAATTAATTTGCTTCATACCTGGATGATTGTCGATTAAGGTCTCGGGTATGAATACCGGCATTATCTTTTCTGTTAAATCAATTAAGTCAACTAAAAAACTCCGTACTAATAGTATTGCCTCAGGTGTTTGTTCAACCAATGTCGAAAATAAACTTACAGGTCTGTATGAAACATCTCCTACACCGTCCCTGTTTAAATCATATCCCTTGTACTTGTCCCAGTAGTTTGCGTCAAAATAGTTTCTGCTGACCGAACTGTTTGTCGATACGTCAAAAGTGTTGCTGTAAAAATCGTTGTTTACTATAGTGTCATCTGTGCAGTTTCCGAGCATTTTCATTGCCCAGCCGTTTTCTGAAAAACTGTTGTTCTTTATAAGAATTTCTGTTGAACCTTCCGAATATATCCCTATTGTGTTCTTTGTAAACTTGTTGTTGATTATTTTGCTTCTGCTTATATCTTTAAGTAATAGTCCGTACGCACTCGGACCCCAGTTGTTCTCAAATGTGTTTTCTATCATCTCTACTCTTTTTGTGTACATAACTGCTACACCTGCACCGTTTTCCCTGAAAATGTTTCTTATGTATGAGTTTCCTTCTGAAAACATAAAGTGTAAACCGTATCTCAGGTTTTTCTCGCTGAGGTTGTTGATTATTCTGCTGTTCGATGCAAACTCAAAGTATATTCCGTCGCGGTGACCTGATACTTTATTGTTCTCAATGTCGATTTTATTGCATTTCCATAAATGTATTCCGTTTCCTGAATTCGATTCTGATTCCGAATGACCAATTATTGTATTACCAGTCACTGTGCATTCATCACTGTTGGAAAGATATATCGCAAAGAAACTGTTCTCAAGCCTGTTGTTTCTTATCGTTACTTTCTTTGTTCTTTCCACTCGTATCCCCGCATTGTCAACCATATAACTTACTGGTATATTCCTGACCAATATCCCTTCGATTACAACATCCGGAGCACTTATAGTTATTCCTGTCCCCAGATTGCAGGCATCGATTACAGGGAAACCTGTTCCCGTAATCGTAATTGATTTGTCTATTAATAGACCGAATATATTGTATGTACCGGCTTCTATAAAAATATGGTCGCCGTTTTTTGAAAACTCAACAGCTTTACGAATATCAGTATATTCCTTGCCGGTCCCGACGTGTATGTCTGCTGCCTGTAAAGATACAGTTAAGAAAAGTATTATGTATGCTGCTAAATATTTCAAGTCCTATTGTTTGTTGTGTATTTTATCTTTTACGGAAACCCAGTCGTAAACATCTCCGCCTGATTCTTCAACTTTCTTCTGCGCAGCATTCCTGCTTGAAAAAGCAGTTAAGAATGCACCCATTGGACTCGGTAGTTTCTGGCTTATAATAAATGTCGATTCGCCGGTCTTTATTAGAGTCCCGGGATTATTGAAATCTGTAACTAATCTTTGACCTTTTTCATTCTCTGAAATGTTGTTCTGATAAATATATTCGATTAAACATTCTCCTGAATCAAACTTAAATACCTTGCCCTTTGAACTCACAAACTCTGCTCCGTACCTTTTATCCATTATTTTCATGTTGCAGTGAGCACATATATCCATTCCGTAATTTATCGGCTCCGGCTCAAGCCCGCACGATAAAAAGATAAATACTACTAATGATATTGTTATGTTTTGTACGTATCTCATGTTTTAATTTATGTTTTTATTTATTAATCTTTTTTTAGTCCTTCCCCATTTCCTGCTATCATACAACATAATAACCAGACTGGCAATTCCTGCTCCTATCAGTATAATTCCACCTGTGTCAGGAATTGAATATGCTGTGAAATTTGCAAGCTGCTTCGACCCGATTAAAGGAGGCTGATAACTCATACCAGGTATCTTAATTGCCGCTTCCGGATTTAAGTTGTGCCCGTAGTCATATTCCCATAAATAAAAGTCAACTCCTCCTGCTATACCTAACATCATAAAAAAGATAACCCATACCAAAAGAAGTTTCTTCCTGCCTGCTATCACAACTGATATTCCCAGCAATATTAATGCTCCTAATATATACGGCATTAATGTAAGTTCTTTAATTGAATCCGGCTGTATTGTTTTCATTCCTATGTAATGATTCAAACCGTTTATGGTGTTTAAATCACCAGTTATCTTATTTATCCAGATATTCATCCCGAGTCCCTCCGGATATTGAGGTGCTTCAAGTTCTATTTCCCAGACCGGAAGAAAATATACTGCTATTAATGCCAGGGATATTATGAGTACTGATATTCGTGATGTCTTTTTCATGTTCAATGATTGTTGCGTTAAGAATTCAAACAGGGGAGTTGTTCTTCTGAAACACCCCCTGTTTGATTCAGCTTAATTCCTATTTCTTTTCACCTGTTGAAAAACTTACAGGTACATTTGAATCTTTTCCCGAAACTCTTAAGTAACCCTGCATTTCCTGATGCAGTGCCGAACAAAAGTCTGTGCAGTAAAATGGATAAATCCCTGGTTCTTTAGCAGTCCACTTTATCGTACACGTCTCTCCCGGCATTATAAGTAACTCTGAATTTTCGTTGCCCATTATCGCAAACCCGTGAGGTGTATCCCAGTCCTGCTCAAGGTTTGTAATGTGGAAATATACAACGTCACCTGATTTTATTCCTTCAATATTGTCAGGAGTTAAGTGTGATCTTATTGCCGTCATGTAAACGTGAACTTCTGTTCCTTTCCTTTCTACCCTTGCATCCTTCTCATTCTTTATTGCATATGGATGACTGTTCTCTTCTAATTTATATATCCTTGCAGAATTTTTAGAAACAAGGTCTGCAGGTATTGCCTGTGCATAATGCGGTTCGCCTATTGTTGGAAAATCAAGAATCAGCTTCATCTTGTCCCCGCTTATATCAATTAGCTGAGCTGATTGTGTAAGTTCAGGTCCTGTAGGCAGGAATCTGTCCTTCGTTATCTTATTCAGTGCAACTAAATATTTACCCCATGGTTTTCTGCTGTCCCCGCCGGGTATCATTAAATGACCTATTGAATAATATACAGGCATCCTGTCAACTACTTCTTTTGTCGCAACGTTCCACTTCACAATTTCTGATGAAACAAAACAGGATGTGTATGCAAATCCTTTATCGTCAAACTCTGTATGCAAAGGTCCTAATCCCGGCTTTTGTACTTCACCCGAAAGTACTGCATCGTACTTTAATACAGGAATCCCTTCTACATTACCTTCAAAATCATTTCCTTCAATTGCCTTCTTCATCTTCGTAAACGAAAACACTGGAATCACAGAAGCAAGCTTACCGCCGCCGACTATGTATTCTCCCGTCGGATCAACGTCTGCTCCGTGCGGTGATTTAGGACAAGGGATGTAAAACATCGCTCCCTTTACGTCTTCCGGTGATAATGTCTTTACAGTCTTCAAAATCTCTGATGTTGCTGAATGTGTTTTGTCGTCAAATTTATTGTGATAATATGTACACGCTTTATCAGTTCCTTTTCCTGCCGCAACTAACTCTTCTATTTTTTTCCAGTTAATTGCTAATATATAATCCTTATCCTTCTGGCTCGCATTCACTTCAAGTAATGTATGTGCCATTTCAGTGTTATAACATGAGAAAAAATACCATCCATCTGAAGGCCCTTTTCCCGCATGACTTAAATCATAATCGAAAGGAGGTGTTATTAACTGAAAAGCTAATTTCATGTCCCCTGAATTCTGATCAACTTTAATAAATGATATTGCACCTTTGAAATTCTCTTTGTAAGATGAAATCGGAACATCTTTATTCTCAACTGGTACGCTGAATCTTGTTCCTGCTACAACGTATTCAGAATTTGATGTTGTAAACGGCGAGGAATGGTTCCCTGCACTGTTTGGGATTTCAATTATCTCTACTGTTTTGAAAGTCTTAAGGTCAAGCCTTGCAATTCTTGGCGTGTTGTTTCCGTTTATGAAAACCCATCTCCCGTCCGGAACTCCGTCCTTCATGGAAAGTTCACTGTGATGTGAGTCATCCCAGGGAATAAAACCTTTTGATGTCTGTAGCATCGGCTTTGTCTCTTCAGTGTAACCGTAACCATTTTCAGGATTCTGTGAAAATACTGGTATTACTTTGAATAGTCTTCCCGATGGAAGTCCGTAAACAGACATCTGTCCGCTGAATCCTCCTGAAACAAAACTGTAAAACTCGTCGTATTTACCAGGCTCAACATAAACCATCGAAGGAGCATCGCTCTCAATTAAAGGCCCTTTGTCTTTTTTGCTTCCGCATCCGGACAATAAGACTGTACCTGAAAAAATTGCTCCTAATAATAACACAACTAACATTGTTTGAATTGTTTTTGCCATTTTTCTTTGTGTTTTATTTTTAAAAAATGTTTATATTACTTTTTGATTAAACTTACTTGTCCCCGTCGTTTACACGGAAATACTCTAATATTGCTCTTGCTTCATCCTGCGTTACATTCTGAAATGTCATCTGTGTAAGATGCTCTGCTAATAACTGTTTGGCAATGATGTTCTCTTTTGTCATCTGTTCAGGATTTAAAATCATATTCATTATCCATTCCGGTTTTCTTCTCTTTGTTACACCGTTGAGAGGCGGCCCTACTACTTTTATATCGAATTTATGACATGCGACACATTTCGCGTCAAATGCAACTTTGCCTCTGTCTGATAATGCTTTGTCGACGGGTTTTAATTCTATCTTTTTAATCGGCCCCACTCCTGTCAGGTCAGTGTTCTCTGAACACCCCGTGAGACTGGAGCTTGCAATAACAATTATTGTCAGTATTACTAAATAACTTACTTTTGCTTTCATAGCTTTAATTAAGGTTTTAAAATATTTTTTAATTTTGATTGCCCATTAATTTTTTCTCCAGCTCAACAGCTTTTGGAAATAGTATGTTGTTCTCTAAATGAATGTGTGTGTGTAAATCCTGCTCAAATTCATTTAATTCCTGATACAATATCTTGTAAGTTGTACAGGCATCTTCGGGCGGGTTGTAGTTATTGCTTAATTCTCTGATTTTGTAAAACCCTTCTCCTGCTTCTACGTGCTCCCTTTCCATTACGTCTATCGGGTTCTGTATGCTCCCGAATGGTGATACTTCCATTTTTGAATTATTCTTTTCCATCTCACTTAATTGAAGAATTATCGGGAATAACATTCTCTCTTCTTTCATCAAATGAGAACTTAATTCGTTATGAATTCTTTCAAATATTTCTGCGATTTCTTTTACTTCGGCGTGGTTCTTCCCGTGTACTTCGCTTACTTTCTGAGAGTGTGCTAATATTACTGGAAGCATTCTTTTTACGTATACATGGTGTGTGTTAAGAATATGATTCACAAGCTCTTCTGTCTTCCAGCTTGCCGAATCTTTTTCGGAATCCTTTTCCGTGCATACTGAGGTTACTTCGGATAGTATTTCGTTTGCATCAAGTTTCTGCTCAATACATGCCTCTGCCAGCGCTCTGTTGCCCTTGCAGCAGAAATCGAGATTGTGGTTTTCAAATACACGTGCGGTTCTGAAATCTGATTTTACTATTTCAGCTAATGTATTTTGTGTCGTGAAATTCATTTTGTTTTCCTTTGTGTTTAATTTCTCTATTACAAAATTATGCATAAAGGAATGCAGGTGGTTTGACTTAAGTCAAATTTCGGAAATTTACTTTATGTAGTTTTTTAGTGAGGCTAAATTCTTGATGACTATTCTTTTGCCATGGACTTCAATTATGTCTTCTGACTGCAGTTTCTTTAATACCCTTGACAAAGTTTCTGTGATTGTACCAAGATGAGATGCCAGATCGTATTTTGAAATGTCCAGTTCAATCAGGTTTTCCTGCTTCTCTTTAATCGTTTGTCTATTTGGATGCTCTTTTTCTATCTCTGTCAATAAATATTTCGATAACCTTTTTGTAACATCATCAAGAGTTATGCCTTCTATGTGTGTGTTCAGAAACCGTAACCTTTTAGCAAAACTTGCAAGCATTTTAAGGTAAATGTCAGTGTTGCGGTTCGTAAGTTCAAGGAAAGGCTTGACAGGTACTTTTATTACAACCGTATTCTCCTCTATCGCCATTGAGTTTGCAGGATATGTTAGTTCCTGAAACCTGCTGTCCGAATATTTCTCAAACATCGGGACTTCTGCGAAAGTGCAGCCTGGATATTCTAAATGTATTATGTGCTCGCGCCCTTCTTTTGAAATCTTGTAAATCTTTACTAATCCCTCAATTACACCGTAAAACCCAAGATACGGTTCTGTATCAAAGAATATAATCTCGCCTTTTGAATAAGTCTTAATACTCGAAAAATCCTGAATAAGCTGTAACTCATTTTCGTTAAGCCCGGAAAACAGAAATATTTTGCTTATGTCATTTGAAGGTTTCATTTATTAGACTTATTAATTCTATTGGTCCAGTAAATATTCTTTGAACTTGTCAAATGCCTTTGCCCTGTGTGAAATATGGTTCTTTTCTTCTGCGCTTAATTCTGCAAATGTCTTTTCACTGTTGTTTGGAAGGAATACTGCATCGTATCCGAAACCTTTATCTCCGCGTTCTTTTAATAATATTTTTCCTTCGCATATTCCGTCAAAAAGTTCATACTTGCCTTTTGTATAATAGTAACAAACCACTGTCCTGAAATATGCAGTTCTGCTCATAAGAGGTATTCCTTCAAGTTCCTTTATAAGTTTTATTCTGTTGTCTGCATAAGTTGCTTTTTCTCCTGCATACCTTGCGGCATATACACCAGGTGCACCCTCAAGGACATCCACAAAAAGTCCTGTGTCATCAGCAATACAAGGCATTTTTGCTTTTTTCCACATTGCCTGTGCTTTCTTTAACGCATTTCCTTCAAGTGAATCCTTGTCTTCTTTAACCTTAATCTTAATCTTTAATTCGGCAAGAGTCTTTATCTTAAGGCCAATATCTTTAAGCATTTCCTTTATTTCCAGAACTTTGTCTTCATTGTTTGTTCCGATTACTAATTTCTTTCTCATGACTTTTCATTTCTTTCCAGATCGTCTTTATACTGTAACTGGTACAACTTAAAGTACAACCCCTTTTTATTTAACAGTTCCTGATGATTTCCCATTTCTTTCACTTCACCTTTGTGCATAACTATTATTTTATCGCATGACTGTATTGTAGAAAGTCTGTGCGCTATGATTATTGATGTCCGTCCTTCAATCAACTTTTGTATTGCCTTTTGTATCAGTATTTCTGTCTCTGTATCCACGCTGGACGTTGCTTCGTCAAGTACGAGTATTCTCGGGTTGTATGCAAGTGCTCTCGCGAACGATATCAACTGTCTTTGCCCTACCGAAAATGTTGTCCCTCTTTCATTTACCTTATGGTTTATTCCGTCAGGTAAATCCTCAATAAACTTTCTTAACCCTACATTGTCAATTGCCTTCTGTATAGTATCTTCTGTTATGTCCTTATTGCCTAAATCAATGTTGTACCGTATGTCTCCTGAAAACAGGAATACATCCTGTAAGACTATTCCTATATTGCTTCTTAAATCCTTTTGTCTGAAATCCTTTATGTTGATTCCGTCAATTTTAATCTCACCTTTGCTGACGTCATAAAACCTGTTGATAAGGTTGATTATTGTTGTCTTACCTGCTCCAGTATGGCCAACGATGGCAATCTTCTCGCCTTCTTTAAAATTAAATGTTATGTTCTTTAATACGTATTCTTCGTCATTGTATGCAAACCAAACGTTCTTGAAATCAATATTGCCCTTTACTACTGTATCTTTCATAGGTGTATCCGCATCCATTACAGGATTCTTTGTATCAAGTAATTCAAAAATCCTTTCGCTCGATGCCATTGCAGTCTGTAAAATGTTGTACTTTTCCGCAAGGTCACGGATTGGTCTGAAAAACATTTCAGTGTACTGTACAAATGAAATTATCACACCTACCGTTATGGCCTTCTGTATTACCTGTCCTCCGCCGTACCATATTATAGCACCAACAGCCGCGGCCCCAAGAAGTTCTACAACAGGAAAGAACATTGCATAATAAAGTATGCTTCTCTTGTTTTCGTCAGTGTGTTCTCTGTTAATCTTTTCGAATTCCTCAACGGTTCTTTTCTCTTTCCCGAATAACTGTACAACGCTTATTCCGGTTATATGCTCCTGAATGTAAGTGTTTATGGAGGCAATTAGTACTCTTATTTTTCTGTATGAGTTTCTTACTGCTTTTCTGAAGATGGAAGTTGCATAGATTAAGAACGGCAGTACAGCCAGTGTAACAAATGTCAGTTGCGCATCCAGTGAAAACATAAAGTATAAAATCCATACAATAGTAAGAATGTCGCCAAAAGCTGTTACTAATCCTGAAGAAAAGACTTCATAAAGCACTTCCACATCATTGGTCACTCTTGTTACAAGCCTTCCAATAGGATTCTTATCAAAAAACTGTAAGTTTAAGTTAATCGTATGCTCATAAATCTTCTTCCTTAAATCGTAAATAATCTTCTGTCCTATCCAGCTTGTTAAATATGTCATTCCGTACTGTATTGCTCCCTGAAGAACAATGGTGCCGAATAAAATTAATACAATCATCTGCAGTCCGGGAAGATTCTTGTTGCCAATCATCTCATCAATAGCAATAGGTGTCAGCCTCGGTCTTACCGCAGCAAGTGCTGAAGTGAATATCGTCAGCGAAATGGCAAGCACAATATACCATTTGTAAGGTTTAAAGTATGATAGTAGTCTCCTGAATATGACAGAGTCTATGGGTTTGCCTAACGCATCTTCGCTTTTCTTTGCAGTAATTTTTCTTACGCTCATAAAATATTACATCTCCTCAATTTCTTCCTCCAGTAATTGCTTAATGTGTATGTTGTAGTATATTCCGTTCTTCGCTAATAATTCATCGTGTGTGCCCTGTTCTTTTATCTTTGCACTTTCAAGTACTATAATGTTGTCAAGGTTCTTCAGAGTCGAAATCCTGTGTGATATTATTATCGTTGTTCTGTCTTTCATTACTTCCTTTAATCCCTGCAGTATTTCTTCTTCTGTATTCGTATCAACAGCCGACAGTGAATCATCAAGTATTAATATCTTTGGTGTTTTATATATAGCTCTTGCGATTGAAGTCCTTTGCTTCTGTCCTCCTGATAAAGTAACTCCTCTTTCACCGATAACAGTCTTAAACTTGTCGGGGAATAAATTTACGTCTTTATAAAGACCTGCGAGTTGTGAAGACCTTTCAAGATTGCTTTCGTCAATCGTATCTGCGGAATATCCTATGTTGTTCTCAATTGAATCCGAGAACAAAAATGATTCCTGAGGCACAACACCTACTGATGTCCTTAAAACTTCAAGCGGAATCTCTTTAATGTCATTTCCATCAAATAATATCTTACCGTCAGTTGTGTCGTATATTCTTGGAATCAGGTTTATCAATGTTGACTTTCCGCATCCTGTATGTCCGATTATTCCAAGGCTGCTGCCCTTCGCTATCTTCAGGTTTATATTCTTTAATACATAATTCTCCGTATCGGGATATTTAAAACTTACATCCTTAAACTCTACTGTCCCGAGTACCTCACTGTTTTTAATGTTCGAATTTGTAACATCGTTATCTTTAATGTCAGGTTCAATGTTCCTTATTTTCATAAGTCTTTCCATTGAAGGTGCCGCTCTTTGTACAAGGTTGATAACCCATCCGAATGCAATCATCGGGAAAGTTAACTGACCGAGATATACAATAAATTCTGTTACGTTACCGATTGTAAGTTTGCCGTTGATAACATCCACTCCTCCGAAATATATCACAATGATAATCGAAAGCCCTGTTAATAAGAACATCATCGGAAATGCATATGCCTGAATTCTCGCAAGCGATAAATTCTTTTTCTGGTAATCTGCTGAAATTATGTTGAAATCTGCAATCTCAGAATCCTCTCTTACGTATGATTTCATGACCCTTATGCCCGAAAAATTTTCCTGTACCTTTGTTGTCAGTCCTGAAAATGCTTCCTGTACCCTTTGCGAGCGGCCGTAAACAGATTTCATTACCTTATACACAAAGAATGAAATTAATGGCAAAGGTATTAATGCTATAAGTGAAAGTTTAAATGCGATGCTGAACATTATGGTCAATGTAACTACTGTCCTGAGGAGTGTCTGAATTGAATACATTATTCCCGGTCCCAGGAAGTTCCTTATATTGTTAATGTCATTGGTTGCGTGAGCCATTAAATCGCCCGTGGAAATCTTGTCGTAAAATGCTTTTGGGAGTTTCTGAAGGTGGTCAAAGAAATCTCTTCTAAGGTCGTTTTCTATCTCCCTCGAAGCCACTATAATTGTCCTTCTGGTAAGAAACAGGAAAATTCCTCCGACTAAAATAAGCCCGACACTCAGCAAACCGTAATTCAAATACGAAAAACTTGTATCACCTTTGGAGATTGCATCAATTCCGTTTCCAATAACAAGCGGATATATACTCTGAAGTGCAATGCTTATTATTACAAATATAGTACCTGTTATTAATTTATACTTCTGTTTCTTTAAATATGGGATTAGTGGAAATAATGATTTCATACGATAAACTTATAAAAACTATAAACCATTTAAAATTTATAAAGGAATCTCTTTTTAATTGCTAATTTAGAATATTGTTAATATATTTATACATTATAACAAATAAATCATTAAATTAGTTTTTTGAAAAAAATACTTTCCATACTGCTCGTTTCTTTGCTGATATTTAACTCGGCTGGCTATGTATTGGTATTTTTTCAGTTAAAATTTTCTTTCCAGAAAGATGCATTATCAAAACTTGAGGATTTCCTGGAACCCTCTGAAATGACAATTATAAACATTACAAAAAGCGAGTTTGTCAATGGAAGCCAGAATTTCTACAGAGTTAGAGATAATGAAATAAGTTTCTACGGCAAACTTTATGACATTTCTCAGGTAGAATACATTAACGATTCCGTTAAAATCGTTGCACTCAGCGATGAAAACGAAAACAAACTTAATGATTTCTTCGAGCAATCTTTAAATAAGAACTTAAACGATAAATTTTCAAAAACTGCTTCTATAATAAAACTTCTCATAACTGAAGCAGGATTACCTACAGAGTTTCAAAGCACATCATCTTGGAGAGAGGATATGTGTTATCATTTCATTTTTGTACCTATTTTAAAAATCGATATAGAAGTTCCATCTCCTCCTCCGAAATCAATTTCATAGTAATAATAATTTTACACGTTCTGAATGAAATACAACACTTAATGCATTTAAGGTTGCATTATTTTATAATTTTATAAATTAATTATTAATATGAAGAAAATATATTTGTTTACTGTATTAATACTGGTTACTGTTATTCAGGTTTCTATGTCACAGACAGTAACGGTTCTTGACAAAGAAACATTAAAGCCGGTGAAGGGTGCTTCAGTATCAGTTAATGATAAAGATTTTATCTATACAAATGTTTTAGGTCAGGCTGATGTTTCACAGTTTAAAGGAAATGAGTCAGTCAAATTTCAGGCAAGTGGATATCAGACAATGGTATACACCTTTTCAAGACTTGAATCAGATAAGTTTACGGTATCCCTGGGTTCAAAATCCTATTCCACAGACGAAATAGTCGTCTCGGCAGACAGGTTCAACGAACTCTTAAAAGATGTACCTCGTCAGATTGATGTTTTAAACACAAAAGATATTCAGTATGAAAACGTACAGAACACTGCGCAATTACTGGAAAAGACGGGAAATGTTTCTGTCCAGACCAGCCAGCAGGGTGGTGGCAGCGTTGTACTCAGAGGTTTTGAAGCAAGCAGAGTATTAATCGTTATCGACGGTGTAAGGCTGAACAATGCAATCTTCCGCGCAGGACATTTACAGAACATACTCAGGATTGATAATAATATGCTCGATAAAGTTGAAGTTCTTTACGGCCCTGGTTCATTAATGTACGGCAGCGATGCTCTTGGTGGTGTTATGAATTTCTACACTAAAAATCCTACGTTAAGTTTAAACAGTAATATGCTTACTAAAGGTGATGCCTTCGTAAGGTATTCAACTGCAAATCAGGAAAAAACAGGGCATATGAATATCAGCCTTGGCGGTAAAAGCGTTGGATTTATAGGTAGTTTCACTTTCTCTGATTTCGGTGATTTAAGAATGGGTGGCAATTATGAACCGACAGCCGGCGATTCATGGAAAAGAAATTACTATGCCGAAAGAATTAACGGTGTGGATGTTATGACTAAAAATGATAATCCAAATATCCAAAAACAGTCAGGTTATCAGCAATATGATGCACTTGGAAAGTTCTTAATAAAGCAAAGCGATAAGGTTCAGCATACTTTTGCTTTCCAGTATTCAAACACAAACGATGTTCCGCGTTATGACAGACTTAACATTTACAGTGGTGCAAACCTTAAGTTTGCACAGTGGTATTATGGTCCGGAATCAAGATTAATGGGCTCTTATAAACTTGACCTTAAGAATGAAAATACATTCTACGATAATGCTCAGTTAACACTGGCTTATCAGAGTATAAAAGAAAGCAGAAACAACAGAAGGTTTAATAATGCAAATCTTTATAGCCAGAATGAAAAAGTTGACGTTATGACTGGTAATCTTGATTTCTTCAAGAAGTTAAAGGAAAACGAAATACGTTACGGTCTTGAGGGTACATACAATATCGTGAAATCAACTGCTACTAAAAATAATATCGTTACAGGTGTTTCAACTCCTGACGTTACAAGATATCCTGATGGCGATAACAATATGCTCTCACTTGCGGCTTATTTCTCGCATTCGTGGGAAATGAACAAACAGTTTACTTTGTCGGATGGGTTACGTTTTAGTTATGTATCTCTGAAATCAACATTTGTTGATACAACATTCTATAAATTCCCGTTCAATGAAGCCAAACAGAATAACTCTGCACTTAATTTCTCACTCGGTTTGGTATATATGCCGACAACCGACTGGAGATTCTATGTTAACGGTGCATCAGGTTTCAGAGCACCTAATTTTGATGACTTAAGTAAGGTCTTTGAGACTTCCGCAGGAAATGTTATAGTTCCTAACAATAATTTAAAACCTGAATATACATACACAGGTGAATTTGGAGTATCTAAAATATTTGACAATAGAATAAAACTTGAAGGTGTTGCTTACGGAACAATCTTCTCAAACGCAATCATTACTGCTCCTTTCCAGTTTAATGGTCAGGATTCTGTTACTTATCAGGGAGTTCGTTCTAAAGTCTATGCTAACCAGAATGCAGATAAGGGTGCTTACGTTCTCGGATACAATCTTAATATGTCTGCTGACTTAACAAGTTACCTTTCGTTAACAAGTTCGTTGAACTTCACTTACGGAAGAATTAAAACCGATTCAGTTGACGTTCCTTTAGACCATATTCCGCCTGTACTCGGGAAAACAAGTTTAATACTTAAACTCGATAAGTTCAAAGGCGATTTTTCTGTTATGTATAACGGCTGGAAACGTATCTGGAATTTCAGCGATTCAGGCGAAGATAATCTGCAGGATGCAACACCTAGCGGTATGCCTTCCTGGTTTACACTTAATTTAGGCGGCGCATATCAGTTAACACCTAATTTACAGATACAGGCAAGACTGGATAATATCCTCGATTTGAATTACAGAACATTTGCTTCAGGATTTAATGCTCCAGGCAGAAATTTTGTATTGTCTTTAAGAGGCAATCTATAGTTTTTTCATTTTGTTACAATTCTGATTTAAGGGGTATCTTATATTGAGATACCCCCTTTCAGAATTTTTTATTTTTAATTACATTATGATATTTACTGCAACCCTTATTCATAAATATATCTTTTTACATTTATTAATTTATAAATTACACTTAAATTAATCTACTATATAAAGAATTTAATACTTTATTATGAAAAACTTTACTCTCTGTTTATTGTTTATTCTTTTAATCACCACTATATCCTATGCCCAGGAAGAAGAACGCGATAGTATGAAATATGAAACCGAAGAACTTGTTATTACAGGTACAAGAACACTGGAAAAAATTATTGATATACCTTTTTCAGTTTTCAGAGTCGATAAAAAAGAGTTGATGTTTGGCAAGAAGGTTTCTGCCAAAAATGTTCTGGCAGATGTACCGGGTCTTTTTCTTCAGTCAAGATACGGGAATAAAGATATTCGTGTTACAATCAGAGGGTATGGTACACGTTCTAATACAGGTGTAAGAGGTGTTAAGATTCTTCAGGACGGTATTCCCGAATCAGAGCCGGACGGTGAAACCGTAGTAGACGCTATCGACTTCACTTCCCTCGGTGGTGTTGAAGTCGTTAAAGGTAACCTTTCATCAATTTACGGAAACTCACCTGGTGGTGTTGTTAACTTTTTAACCGATATATATTTTCCCGATAATTATTTCACTTCTAATAATCAGTATGGCTCCTATGGCTTTCTTCAGAATGGTGGCAAGGTAGGTGTTAAGACAAATGATTACAGATTTTTTATGAGCTATAATTACCGTAATCTGAAAGGGTTCAGAGACCATAGCAGTGAATACGGACATTTGGTAAATTCAGTTTTCGAAGGATACCTTGGTAATAAATCTTCAATCACCGTGCTGAGCAATTATGTCCGCGGTATTAACAGAATCCCGGGTGCCTTAACCAGAGAACAGTTTGACCAGAATCCGATGCAGGCAAGGGATATTGCAATTTCTCAGGATTTCAGGAATGAATCCAAGAAGGGAAGACTTGCTGTTAAGTTCAAAACAACTTTCGGTAAAAATGATGCTAACGAACTCGAAATAACGGGGTACGGCGGAATGAAAGACTTTATGAAAACAGATGACGAATTCTATACAATATCTACCAGAAACTCTCTAGGTTCTTTCGTGAGGTTTACAAACAGGGCTAAAGTGAAAGACAGAAACAATATGGTAACCGTAGGTATGGATTTTTCAACACAGTCAGGTCCTAGAACTGTTTATGATAATATTAATGGCAATAAGGGTTTAACCGTAGTTGACCAGTTCGAAGATTTACAGAGCAGCATTGGATTTTATCTTGAAGACCAGTTTGAAATAATAAAGAATAAATCTAATTTGTTCTTCTCCTCACGTTACGACAGGGTCTCTCTTTCTAAAAACTCACTACAGTTTCATGGTTATACAGATACGTCAAGAATTTTTGATAACTTTACGCCAAAACTTGGTTTAAACTATAAACTTACACCATACATTGCACTCTACACTTCCTACGGAATTGGTGTGGATATTCCTGCAGTCAGTGAACTCGACAATAATTACACAACTTCAAACACTAAATATACTCTTAACCCTGATTTAAAACCGCAGAATTCACAGAACTTTGAACTTGGAATTAAAGGAAACATTCTGAACAGAAATTCTGAGTTTATGAGAAAGATTAAATTTGAAGCCACTTTCTTCGATTATGTCGTAAGGAATGAAATCGTTCCTTTTACCATTAATCAAAATACATTCTTCCGTAATGCAACCAGGACTAACAGGCTGGGTGTTGAAGTTGGTTTTATGTGTGAGCCTTTTGAAGGTATAGAACTTGTAACTAATTATACTCTGACAAATTTTAAGTATGAGGACTATTCTGCAGTTATACAGGGACCTTCAGGGAATACTACAGAAAACTATAACGGTAATTATGTCCCGTCCATACCAAGGCATATTCTGAATTTAATCTTTAATTATGAATTTGAGATTTCTGATAAAGTTAACGGATTACTCCAGTGGGACTGTGATTACCTTACAAGTATGTACGTGAATGATAACAATTCAGAAAGCACACCAAGTTATTTCTACGGAAATGTGATGGGTGGTATAAACTTTACAGTGGGGAAATTTAATACAGTTTTTTATGCGGGGATAAATAATATTTTCGATAAAAGATACGTTGGATACGTTAACATAAATGATTTTTACGGAAGATATTATGAGACAGGTGAACCAAGAAGTATTTATTCGGGTTTAAATGTTAGTTACAAATTTTAATTCATATTACAATGTTGAAAAGGAAATATTTGGTTTTTAAATTGACACTGATTGTTTTATTGGTGGGGAATGTGGCTCTTTCGCAGTTAAAAGCACCATCTGCCAGTTTCAGAATATTTCCAAGTACTACAACTCAGACCGAACCTGTCGTTTGTTTCAGCCCGCTTAATAAACAGATAATGTTCGCAAGTTCTTATACGATTAATACTTCCAGTGCTTTCAGAAGCGAAGGAGTTTATGTGAGTACTAACGGCGGTTATAACTGGTTCGGTACGGATACCTGCAAAGGTGTTAACCTTCAAAACCACGGTGGAGACCCTGGTATTTCAATAGATAAAAATGGAGTATTTATTATTACTCATATTGGCTCGATTATTACAGGTGTTTACAGTCATTTTTCAACAGATATGGGCAGCACCTGGTCAAATGCTTATACTCTAACAAATCTTCAGCCGGAAGATAAAGGTTCAAGTACAACAGATGACAGTCCAGCCAGTCCTTTTTACGGTCGAACTTATGCTTCGTGGGTAAACTTTGTGTCCCCTTTTCCTGTCTTGGTTTCTTACACTACTAACAGCGGTGCAAACTGGACTTCGCCGTCTGCGATAAATTCTTCTCCTCCGCAAAGATGCTCGGGTGGTTACATAAAAACAGGTTTAAATGGAAATGTGTATGTGTCCTGGTCTGGCGTTTCAAGCACTTCGCCTTTTACTGAAAACTATGCAGGTTTTGCTATGTCATCCAATGGGGGAGTTAACTGGACCGTTTATCAGAATGCTTATGCAATGAATGGAATTAACGGAACATTGCTGACAAAAGGAAATATTCGTGTGAACGGATTGCCAAGGTTTGATATTGATAAATCTGGAGGCCCCAGGAACGGATGGATATATATGATAACGGCCGAAAAAAACCTTTCTCCTGCAGGGTCGGACCCTGATATTATAATGCACCGTTCAACAAACAACGGTTTGAACTGGTCTGCGGGTATTCGCGTAAATCAGGATGCCTTAAATAATGGTAAAATTCAGTATTGCCCCTCTGTGGATGTTGATTCTACAGGCGCATTAAATGTAATATATTATGATGATAGAAATACTTCAGCGGATTCTGCAGAAGTAATGCTTTCACGCTCAAAAGACGGAGGCAACACCTGGACTGATATTACTATCAGCGATCATCGCTTTAAACCAAAACCTATCACAGGTGGGGCGGCAAGCTACCAGGGTGACTTTATTTCACTGGTCTCTAACGGCAATAAACTCTATGCTCACTGGATGGACGACTTTTCGGGTATTTATCAGATCTGGTCTACTATTATTGATTTAAATACTATCGGAATTACTAAAATCAGTTCTGAAATTCCTTCGGGTTTTAAACTCGAACAGAATTACCCGAATCCTTTTAATCCCGAAACCAGAATAAAGTATTCTGTACCTAAAAATTCAAACATTACGGTTAAACTTTATGATATTCAGGGCAGGGAACTAAGGACATTATCCGAAGGATACCATTCTGCAGGTACATACGAAATTAACTTTAACGCAAACGAATTCGGTAAGACTCTTCCAAGCGGTGTTTATTTCTATAAATTAATTTCGGATGATTTTACTGCTTCAAGAAAAATGCTTCTTACAAAATAGTTTATGATTCGTATAACAGCTGCATATTTTATAGTATGCAGCTTTTTTTATGCCATCTCTATACTCTGAAATTTGAATAGTTTGTTTCTTAACTATTCCCTAATTTTGATTAGTTATGAAAAAAGTAATTACAATATTTCTGATATTGTTATTTACTGTTAATGAATTTAGTTTTCTGACAGTATATCTTCCTTTAAAGAACCTTGCAGTTATGATGCAAAAGGCTAAGGTCGATGAGTGTTATGACTCAAGCGACTTTGCACTAATCGTTATTAATGAATCCGATAAAGAATCCTCACCTGTAAAGTATAATAATGAATCCGAAATCCTTTTTAACGGTGAATTGTACGATGTAGTTAATACTGTCGAAAAAGATGGCAGTACTTATATTTATTGTTTAAAAGATGAAACGGAAAACCTGCTCGATAAGTCTTTTGAACTCCAGTTTGGTAATAATCAGAACAGAAAGTTTTCTTTAAACTTTTTTAATCTTACTGTAGCCAAAAAACTGACAGCATTTGTCTTCGATAATTATTTTGACAACAGCATACCCAAAATAGATAACGCTGTTATTTATTACATAAATCCTGACTTAAAACCATTTATAGCCAGACATACACCACCCCCGAAGTTCTCATAGTTTTTGTATAAATACATTTTATTAATTTAAAAATTACAGAATTATGAGAAAAATATTCTTAATATTATTATTGATTATTTGCTCGTATTCATACGCACAAAACGAAAATATCGATAGCGTAAAGAACGAGTATAAATATCCTCTGGAGATTATTATTTCTGCTCCGAGGTTTAACATTCCTCTTAGGGAAAACAGTTTTGCTACAAGTATAGTCGGTTATGACTTCCTCAGCTCAATGCCAAAGTCTATTGCCGTTGACGAAGCACTTAAATTAGTACCTGGTGTAAAAGTTGACAACCAGGCTAATGGTGAAAGAATCCATCTTTCCATCAGAGGGCAGGGTATCCTGACTGAAAGAGGCATCAGAGGAATTAAAGTTCTTCTGGACGGACTTCCTGTAAATGACCCGACAGGTTTTGCTCCGGATTTATTCGATGTTGACTGGGCTACTGTCGAAAGAATAGAAGTCCTTCGTGGTACAGGCGCATCCTTATACGGCGGAAGTTCCTCGGCAGGTATTCTGAACATTCTTACTCAGAATGGTTCTGATAAACTTCTCTCAGGACAGGGACAGTTCTCGGTTGGTTCAAATAATTTCTGGAAAGGTCTTGGACAGTTTGGTGCTACAGTTGATAAAGTAAACTACAGAGTCTCTTTCTCCCGTAATATGGGTGATGGCTACAGAGACCATACTCACTTCTGGAATAATAATGTATACGGCAAAGCAACGTATACACCAAACAAAAATATTACACTGACTCCAATATTCTCCTACACAGACTCCTATCACGAAAATCCTGAAGGTATAAACTTACAGCAGTATCAGGAAAACCCTAAACAGGCTAATCCCGATGCCATTCCGTTTAATGAATACCTTGAGACTAACAGAATCACTACAGGCTTGGTAGGAAGTTTGAAAGTTAACGATATGCACGACTTTAATTTTAACATATATTCAAAAAGAACTTTGTTTACCGAAGCGAATAATCATACATTCGTTGACAGAACATACCTGACTCCTGGTACTTCGGTTCAGTATAATCTTCATTTCGGAAATAAGAAATATAAAAACCATATCAGCGCAGGCACTGACCTTCAATGGCAGACAATATACGAAAAACGTGTTCCTAATGATTACTCAGTAAGGGTCAACACTGTAGTCTCTAATGAAACAATCAGGCAAAGAGGTCTCGGTGTTTTCTTTATTGACAGGCTCGAACTCGGAGATAAATTTAATTTCATGGCAAGTGTAAGGTATGACGATATTAAAAATGAATTAACTGATAATCTGAAAATCCCTTACGATGCTTCAGGCGAGGCTAAATTTAACAAGACAACCGGCCGCTTTGGTATAACTTATTCTCCTGTACCTGCTGTAAACATTTATGCAAACGTTGGTCAGGGATTCCTGCCGCCTGCAACTGAAGAACTGGCTCAGAATCCCGACAACTTCGGCGGGTTCAATACACACCTTATCCCTGCAACATCTTTCGGTGAAGACATTGGTGTCAGAGGTACAGTCGGAAATAAACTGTACTACGATGTTGGTCTGTTCTATCTTACTACGAATAATGATTTCGACAGATACAGAATTACTGACTCTCTCAGAAGCCAGGAAACATTCTACAAGAATGCAGGCTCAAGCAGAAGGTTTGGAGCAGAAGTGTATTTAAGGTATAATCCGTTAAGGGAGTTAACTTTGCAGACAGCATATACTTATTCCAACTTCAAGTACACAAATGAAACTCCTAACAGAGTCGTGATGGATGACCCAACCATTTACAAATACGTGGTTGATGGAAACTATCTCCCGAACTCTCCTCAGCATCAGTTTTATCTTGACGCTCAGTATGAAATCGTTCCGCATCTGTTCTTTGGTTTAAGCACTGAAATATTATCGAAAGCATACATCGATGGTGCAAACGTTGAAGCTGAAGCAGTTGAAGGTTATGCACTTTTCAACGGAAGACTCGTTTATGACTGGAATATTTCTAAGTTCAACGGCCAGATCAGTTTTAATGCTACAAACCTCGGCGATAAGAAGTATGTCGCGTTTTCAGAACCTGATCCGGGCGGTAATGCTTACCAGCCTGGAACAGGAAGACAGTTCTATGGTAACCTGAAAATTAATTTCTGATTTTAATTATAAAAAGAGGCTGTCAGGTATCTGACAGCCTCTTTAAAAATAATATCTTTAAGTGTTCTACATCTTCCCAATGAATATCGACAGACCACCGAAGAATTTAAAATAGGCCATTGTTCTGTTACTGGATAAATTCGGATTAAGTGTTGTGTTGGCTTTGTCAAGAATGTAAGCATAAGCATCACCGTCTGTCATTTCCGCTGACTTGCCTATTAAGTTTGGTAATACAAACCTTGTACCAACGTGGAAACCAACTACTTCGCTGAATTTTAAAGAATAGGATGCATTCAGTCCGACACCATTTCTTAAGTTTGACCTTAAAGTTGTGAATGTTTCCTGGCTGCCGTTTATAGTCTGGTAATATCTGCCTGTGATTACAGTGAAAAGATAATCAAAACCAAAATTAAACGATGAACGGTTTCTCATATCCGTGTAAACACCAAGTTCTATTCCTAATGCTAAAGATGGCATGTTCAATCTCATGTTGCTTACACCTGAAGTTTTTATCGGGGTACCTGAACCGTATGGATAAGGAGGATTCGCTTGTCCGTTTACAGTACCGCCTGGTGTTATGTATGCAGAGGCTTCATCGTTTACAAATTGTGAGTAGCCGAATGTAACATAATTGCGGAGTTGAATTTTCTTTGCAGTATAAACTGCAAACTTAACGTTAAGTGCTGTTCCGAAGCCTGTGCTTGCACCGTAATCAGTAAAATTCCAGAACCCGCCGATTCCGTTCTTAGCTGCCAGGTCCATTAAAGGAAGTTCAAATGAACCGGATGTTTCTATTGTTATTAATGGTTTTTTATTCGCTGAAGTTAATACTTGCTGCGAATAAGAAATACTACTGATGAAAATTAATAACAAAATAAGTAGAATGTGTTTTCTCATAACCTTTTAATTAAGTTAACTGAATTATTTAATTAATAAATTTATTTTCCTTATATCGGTTACATTCTTCCCAGAAATAATGAAAGACCACCAAAGAACCTGAAGTATCCTATGTTTCTGCTGTTCGATAAAGTAGGATTCAAAGACGTGTTTTCTTTGTCAAGAAGATAAACTGCTGCGTCACCGTCTGAAATATCCGATGCTTTGCCGAATAAGTTTGGAATCGTAAAACGTGTTCCTACGTGAAAACCAACTACATCGCTGAACTTGTATGAATATGTAGTGTTCAGTCCGATACCTGTTCTTAAGTTTGAGTTTAATGTAGTGAATGTTTCGCCCTGTCCGTTGATTGTCTGATAATACTTTCCGAAGATTACACTGAAAACATAATCAAGGCCGAAGTTGAAAGATGAACGGAGTCTTTTATCAGTGTACACACCAAGTTCACATCCGACTGCTAAGTAAGGAATGTTCATTCTCATATTGCTGACGCCCTGTGCATCGGTAACTTTTTGATATGGTAAGCCGGTTACAGGATTTATGTAAGGATAACCCGGATGAATCCACCCTGCTTCTGAATAATTGTATGCTTTTGCTTCATCATTTGTAAATTGCGAATATCCAAAGGTCAGATATGTTCTCAACTGTGTTGTCTTTGCATTGTAAACTGCAAATTTCACATTAAGGGCCGCACCATAGCCGATGTTTGCACCGTAATCCGTGAGCTTATAGAATCCCCCTATACCATTTGAAGCCTTTAAATCCATTATCGGCAAATCGAACGACCCTGATGTTTCAATCGTTACAAATGGTTTTTTGTTGGCTGTTGTTAATACCTGCTGAGAGTATGCAATTCCTGTGATGAAGAATGCTACTAAGATGAGTAGAGTAAATTTTCTCATGACCTTTATGTTATATTTTAGAAAGTTATTTTATTAAAAGCATTTTCTTTGTCTGTGTGTAAAATTCATTACTCTTTCCTGTTAAGTCCCTTACAGTTATCTGGTAAAAATACACACCGGAAGTCAAATTGTCACTACCAAATTTTAAGTTGTATTTTCCTTTGTTCTGATATCCGTTATAAAGCATCCTTATTTCTTTTCCTGTCACATCAAAAACTTTTAGCACTACGTAACTATTGCTTCCTATTTCGTACGAAATTGTAGTCAGCGGATTGAATGGATTCGGGTAATTCTGTTTTAAATCAAAACTCTTTACAGCAACTCCTGTCTGGTTGATGATTCCTACCGTTGATGAATTGAACTTCAGTATCTTTCCGTTTTCTCCGAATGCAAATCCGTGTCTCGTGTCAGGAAATACTATCTCGTTGATAACACATGAGTCAGGAGTATTTATCTGAACGAATGTATTTCCTGTATCCTGCGTGAATATGAATGTTCTTACGTATCCCAGAGAACCCCACCCGTCCTTCAGGTCCCGGAATGTTAACACTGTCGGTAAACCGAATATTTCAAGTGACGTATACTTCCAGTTTGCTCCAGAGTTTGATGTTCTGATTAAACTTGCCCCGTATTCGAAGTCGCCTCCAAAACCCAGTATCCTTAATGAATCAAAAAATTTCATGTCCATGTTTGGTTCGGGAGAAACAATGAATGGAGTCCATCGGACACCTCTGTTTGTTGTCCGCCAGATTATTCCCGCTATGTCCATTACTCCGCCTACTGCATATCCGTAGTCGTTATTGTAAAACGTAAAATTGTTTACAGGGAACATCATAACCGACAATGAATCAATATCCACAGGAATCCAGTTTGCACCTGCATCTGTTGTTCGCATAATATTCAGGTATGCACCTCCCAGAAATCCGTGTAGTGAGTCCTGAAAATAAACTTTTTTAATGTACACGTTCTCGACAGGGAAAAATGATGTGTCCCAGTTTACACCCCCGTCAGTTGTTTTAAAATAATAAGTGCCGTAAGGAGGCTGAGGGTTGTATATGTTCCATCCAAGTGCCCATCCTAATCTTTTGTTCAAAAAGAATATGTCGTGTAATGCTACTCTTGATTTTGAGTCCTGTATTGTCCAGTTCTGTCCTCCGTTTGTCGTGTGGATTATTATTCCTGTATCACCGCAGGCCCATCCGTTCAGGCTGTCTAAGAAGGTAGCACTCTTTAAAGTGTTTGTTGTCGGACTGTAAGAATTTAACCAGTATTCCTGTGAAAACAGTAATCCTGTGTTAAGTATTAAGAATATCAGTATTGTATATTTCCTGTAACGCATTTTTGTTTGTACTTTTAAAGTTTACTTTGCTCTAATATCTTTATAATTCTCATCTTTTTTGTCAGACCAGATTAGACCTTTTCCTTATGTACCATTCTATAGATAATAAAACTATTATCAATATTAAATACAAAAATGACCTTCGGAATAATGTCTTCACTGAAACTGTCTTTACGTCTTCATTTTTTGTGTTTAGTAATTCTGCAATCTCTGACTTGTCTTTCTGTGAGAGATTTTTTCCGTTTGTTCTGTATGCAATCTCTTTTAATATGTCTTCTTTTGCTCTGGTTTCCTTGTACTCTTCAACAGCATCACCAATCGTAATTTTTAAAGAAGTACTCGTCAGGTAATTCCCGTTCTCATACAAATCGCCTTTTACATTATAATCACCCTTATCAAATATCCTGTGTTCAGCACCAAAATTACTCCTGTTGGTCTGGCTCATTCCTATGATTTCATTCTTTCCGTTACCTGAGATGTTTATCTTAACTTCGTACTTCTTAAGCGGGTCGGAATCCCTGAAATACGATGTGAAGAATACATCTTCGCTTGCTGCGTAATAATCTTTGTTTGCCTTTAGAACAAACCTTTCTTTTGTGTTTTCGTCTACCGTCAGGTTAATCATCGTGGAAATCAATCCCTGAAGGAAATTGTAATTTCCCTGTGTGTTCAGATTCCATTTATAATATCCGTATCCTAAAAATCCCGCGGATTTTGTCCCGGATGTATTATCCATAACTATCGCAGGTTCGCTGTTCTGTACTGTTAACCCTAATACCGTTGAGTTTGGCTTTACACTGAACGCCTCTTTATAGAAGAATGATTGCGGATAAACGTTAAACTTATTTAATAACTCCGTCTTATCTGTTGTACTGTTTGCCGTTATTCTTATGTTGCTCTTAAACTCTTTCTTGATTATGTCGTTTACTATGAACGGAAGGTGTGTCTGTAATTCTCTCAGTTTATCAAAAGATACATTCGATGAGTTTATGAATATTAATGGAATATTAACCTCTCTAAGTTTTTTACTGAGATTGCTTAACTGTTCTTCACTTGTTATATCCGTAGGGAATCCGTTTAAGATAACTGCATTGTAATTCCTGAAATCGGGTAATTCACCTTCGTAATATTCGTTGCTTTGTTTCTGTATCCTGTATTCCGCCTTAAAATTCTCTGTCCTGCCTAATGCCTGTTTTAAAGAGGATACATCCGCCGATGGACTGCCTGCAATAATAAGTATGTTTATTCCGTTATCGACATACTTTATATAAAATATTTCCGTGTTGTTCGCCTGTGTTATCTCGTCGTTTTCTGCCTCTACTTCTGCTTTGTATTTCCTGATGCCCTGTTCTGTGGATATCAAATCAAATGATGTCGTGTATTCGCTTGCATCATTGCTTGCTGTTACTGTGTTTGTTTTTACTTTGATGCCGTTTTCGTATAAGTTAACACGTAACTCTTTGCTGTATCCGTATGAATTAATTGTTACAAATACTCTCGTTAAACTGTTTACGAATACCTGCTTGTTGTAGTTTACAGTTTTAAGCACTAAATCTTTTTTCTGAATGGTGTCGCCGGTTAATACGTAATGAAAAGGAACATTAAATTTCTTTACCGTATTCAGTAAGTTATTCCCTTCGTTAATCTGCCCTTCTGAAACTATCGTAAAAGAATTTATGCTTAAATCTGCAATCGTATTAATGTCATCGAGTGTTTGAGAAAGGTTGGTTGAATATCTGTAATACATCGCACTGTCTTCGCTGTATGTTTTTCCCTGCCTGAGCAGTTTGCTCCCGAATGTGTAAAAGATGATGTCTGAATTGCCTGATACAAGGTTCTTTAATACATTTGGGATAGTCTCATTCCTTTTCTCGAGTCTGCTGCTTAAACTGTTGTCGATGAGTATTGCGTTTACAGGTTTGGTAACCGATTTATTATAGTATTCCGTGAAAGGATTTACAAGTAAAATGAGTATTAAAAAAAGCGATACAGTTCTTAAGAAAACTAATATCGCTCTTTTAAAATTGCTTAACTCTTCATTTCTGTATATAAAATAAGCTGTGCCTGCTGATAATAATAAAAGTACAAGAATAATTAAATAATAAAGTATACTTCCAGAGAAGATGTTCATCTGCTAGAATTTAATATCTACATAAACAGATTTTTTCAGTTCCTCTATCCACGCTTCGTATGCTTTGTTGTCCTTGATAACACTTGCGTATTTCTTTAATTTATCGTAATCAGTTTCTAATGTAAGCTTGTGTGGAGCAACTTTGCTCTTTATCTTTATTAATTCATAACCGTAATTGTTGTCATCACCAGACCTTAATGGCTTACTGATATCACCAATTTCAAGTTTGTTTAATTCTTCAACGTAATTACTGTCAAGTTTGTCAACAGATAAGAAACCTAAATATCCTTCTTTTGTGTTCGTTTCTATATCCTGTGAAAAAAGCAATACTGCTTTTTCAAAAGTAATCGTACCCGCTGCAATACTGTCTTTTATCTTGTTCAATGCAGAGATGGTCTCAAAATCTGAAGCCTCTAATTTCTTAAACGAAACAAGTATGTGCTGTGCACGGACAAGGTCACCTTTCTTTTCCTTTAACTTGATAATATGGTATCCGAACTCTGTCTCTACTACATCCGTTACTTCGTCAATGTTCAGTTTGTACAATGCCTCATCAAATTCCTTTACGAACACACCCTTCTTCGCAAAACCTAAGTCACCGCCGTTAACCGCAGAACCTTTGTCGTCTGAATTTCTCTTTGCAAGGTCTGAAAACTCTAATCCCGCTTTAACACTGTCAAGTATCTGAAGTGCTTTCGTCTTGGTGGCTAACTTTTCCGCATCGGTTAGTTTTCTTGACATGAAAATATGGCTCAGCTCAAACTCCTGATTGGCTGCAGGTAATGAATCCTTGTAGTTGTTGTAAAAGTCCCTGACTTCCTTGTCGTTTACTTTAACAGGGTTACTGAATTTCTTCCTCTTCAATTTGTCCGTCATCATTTTCTTTACAAGGTCTTCTTTCAGCGTCAGTCTTATCTTTACTAAAGGCATTCCGTATACTTCCTGAATCCTCTGTTCCGAACCAACCTGCTGTATTAATGATTTTATTCTGTAATCGAGTTCCTTGTTTACCTCTTCATCTTTTACTGTTATGCTGTCCTGCTCTGCCTTTGCTAAAATGATTTTATCAGTTATCATCTGCTGAAAAATCTGCTGGGCAATTACTGGACTCATAGTAGTAACGTTATTCTGTCTCGCGTACATTTGCATCTGATACTGCAAATCCGATTCCAGTATTATTTCGTTTCCTACTATTGCAATTATCCTGTCACCTTCTTTTTGGGCATTTACGTAGTTCAGTGCCGTCAAAAAGAATAGCGACAGGAATAATGTTCTTATAAAATTAATATTCAAATTTTGTTAATCTTTAAATGCTTTTTTTAATGCCTCTTCATTAATCTTTACAGGGTACTTCTGCTTCAGTCCGTCTATGTAAGTCTTTTCCATTTGTACAAATTTATCCTGTCTGAGTGCATTTGTTATTTCTGCCTTAACTTCTTCAACTGTTCTTGTCTTCTCTGTCTCTCCGTCTTTTATCGTATACTGTGCAATGTGTGAATTGTAATAACTGCTTATGTCTTCGTCAGTGATTTTAATCTTGCTTGAAATTTCTTCAAGGTCAATTTTTTCTCTTAAGAGTCCTGAAGTATACTCATTCATTAACTCTAAGTAGTCTTCATCTTTTTCTATGTTTTCTTTCTGTGCTACAGCAAAAAGTACCGGTGCTGCTGCTATGTCATTCATCATCTTCTTGAATATCACTGAATTCAGACTTGATGAAGAATAATCTTTGTTTACCTGTAAGAACTGAAGTAAATCGGCAAGTATTATAACACCACCGTTGTAACTTGCTAACTTTGTATTCTTTTCAGGCTCTAAGAATAAACTGTCTACATTGATTGTTGATAAAACTTTACTCGAATCAAGTTTAGAGAAGAAGAATGCTGCTCCGTTTTTATCAATCTCAAGCTTGTAATCTGCTAATGCCTTCGCAACATATTTATCGTATTCTGTTTTATACTGCATGCTTCTCTTGAACTCGTTCTTCAGGTTGTCTTTTGCTTTTTCGAAATCAGGATATTCTTTTATTTCTGTTACTTTTATTATGTGCCATCCGTAAGGTGTTCTTACAGGTGAAGAGTATTCTCCTACTTTTAACGAGAATGCCGCACTGTCAAAAGGCTGTACCATTCTTCTTCTGTCAAAGAATCCTAGGTCTCCGCCCTTTGGTGCTGAACCCGGGTCTTGTGAGAATTCTGTTGCTAACTTTCCAAAATCTTCACCGCTCTTTAATTTGCTGTAAATTTCATTTACTTTCTTCAGGGAAACTGATGAGTCTAATACTGCTCCCGCACTGTCTCTCTGGTCCTGTATCAGGATATGTGATGCCTTGATTCCGTCGTTTCTTTTCTTCCTGTCTGTAACTTTCACTATGTGAAGTCCGAACATTGTTCTTATTGGTTTCTTTGTGTATTCACCCGGTTTTAGTTTGAATACTTCATCTTCAAATTCAGGAACTGTCATTCCGCCTGTGAAATAATACAGGTCGCCGCCGTTGCCTTTTGCCGATGGGTCTTCTGAAAATTCTTTTGCTACATCTGAGAATTCAGCGCCTGCTTTTAATTTATCTATTACTACGCCTGCTTTTTGGTATGCTTTTACTGAATCGTCTGCTGTTGCAGTCTGTGGTAAGTTAATTAAAATATGTGAAGCTCTTATTTCAAATTTCTTCTTCTCATAAAGGTCTTTAATAAACGGTTCTGTTACCTTCTTGTCTATTAAAAATGCTGATAAATAATTTTTCTTGTATGTCTCAAGGTCAGTTTTGATTTCAGGTGAATTCAAATATCCCTTTTCAGTCGCGTCTAAAACCTTAAGTTTTAACTTTATCATTAAATCAAGAAACTCTTTCCTCTGTTCTATTGTAGTTTTCTTTGCCGAATCAATATTGTTTCCGATGGATTTAACAAATTGATCTTCGAACTGATACACGTAAATTTTCTCATTGCCGATATCTGCAACTACAGTTTTATTCTTTTTATTACATCCTGTTATGAAAAAAACAGATGAGATAATAGAAATAACTAGCAACAAAAATAATGTTTTTTGGCTCTTCATAATTCCTTTTAAAATTTAAAATAAACCTCAATTTTACTCATTTTATCGTTGAATAACAAGTCAATGAATCTGCGTAAAACCCCATTCTTTTGCGCTGCTTATTGTAAAAGAGCCTTTCTCATTTATTGGGAAGTCGAGGTGTCACTTATCGGTCATTTATAAGCTGCTAAATAAGAATATTACAACATAAATTTCTTATCTATATTTCGTGAATTTCGTGAATTTCGTGCGAGAAGTTCTTTTTCTATTCTTCTAAGTAACTATATTTATTTTTATCTCTAACCCTGAAAAATCTCTATCGGCGATAATCCGTTCTTTCCGCGTCATCCGCGTTCCAATCTTTTCTTTCTCATTTTGCGCGTATTTTCTATAAGCTCTAAATATTCGTTAGCTTTTCAACCCTTTTCTTCATCATCCTGTCCAATACCCACATAACTATCAGATAAACAGGCATTAGCACCGGATATATAAACACCACCAGAAAATTATACCCATGATATCTGCTCGCATGTACACCAATTGCACTGTCAATTATATCAAACGAATAAACATAATAAAACAACACTATCGCAGGAACCACCAGACTTCCCAAAATCATTACCCACGAAAATCTCTTCTCGGGATTTCCTCTCCTGTATCTCCAAGTCAGAAACAAATGAATAATCCATAAGAATAAACCGATTATTGCCGCCAGTCCAAATGGCTCTATTCCTATCAGAAAATCAGCCATCGAACTAATTTTCGGTACATAAGTTATTTCAAAATAATCGCCGGGTAACTTATCAAACTTCCATACTGCCGAATCCTGCTTTCCGCTTTCCTGTTTCCCAAGGTTAGTTTTCAATTCTTCGCCAATCCCTCTTGCATCAACTGTTATCTCAAGCGTTCCGAAACTCTTCCAGTTCCTGGCAGGGGAGAGTGAATACCTGTATCCGTATTCCTTCACCCATTTCGACCTGTTCTCCCAAACGTTTGCTGTATATTCAACTTTTATAGTATGCTCACCTTTACTTAAATCAACTTCAAAGTACTTCAAATCCCATAACTTGTATATTATGCTTGAATTATCTCTCCACTTTATCGAAACTTCAGCTTTGTCTATATCCTTATTGTTAAACGACTTTGAAAACCCTTCAAATGTCTTTCCTGTATAATCATCAGGAATCTTCTGAACCGATACCTCTTTCCCATCCACCCATACTTTAAAATCACCCTTATACTCCATTGCATAAAACAGCAGCGGTATCTGCTTACCGTCTTTATCAGTCCTGATAAAGTATTCCACAACGTAATTGGCAGTAGCACTTTCCTTATTCAGAGTGACATTTATTCTTTCCTTCAGTATATCAATCTCACTGCTCGTAAACGCATTGGCAACCTTCGTCCCGTCCCTGTAAGGCGATGCCATATTCGCAAAACTCAAACTGCTCAACGCAATAAGTATTACAACTAATATTTCTCTCAT
This sequence comes from Ignavibacteriota bacterium, assembly GCA_026390735.1. Classification (GTDB taxonomy): domain Bacteria; phylum Bacteroidota; class Ignavibacteria; order Tepidaquicellales; family Tepidaquicellaceae; genus CAIKZJ01. The sequence goes on along the minus strand of JAPLFJ010000012.1, from coordinate 162,094 downwards.
CTGATAATTCTGATTTATCTTAAGTGTTAATAATTAATACACTTTTCATTCCAATTAGTTCCATATTATCATTACTGTGTATTTAGTATGTCTTTGATATTAAAATCCGAATTAACTATTTTTACAATAAATTAAGATCTTAATTTGCTCACATGGAAATAAGTAAAACCAAAAATCAAATATGGGTGAAATGGTCCATAGCATTCAAGATAATGCCTTTACTTATTTTAATTGCAGTATTAAAGTTTCTTGCTCATAAGTTTGGATATGAAGTAATGGAGTTAAATGCCATTTTCACAAGTTTAGTTGCAGGTACCATATTCCTAATAGGGTTTCTTATCAGTGGTGTGCTTTCCGATTATAAAGAAAGCGAAAAACTTCCCAGCGAACTTTCAGCAACTATGAAATCATTGCTTGACGATACCTACACTCTATATAAAAGTAAAAATTCTGATACAGCTCTTAAGTTTATCGAATTTCAAAAAGCATTTCTTAATTCATTGATGGATTGGTTTTACAAAAAGGAAAGAACAACTTCCATTCTGAATAAAGTCAGCATGATGAATGACTTTTTTGTTGAACTCGATAAAGAAGGTATTATGGCTAACTATATTATTAAAATGAAAACCGAACAGAGCAGCATAAGAAAAATGATTCTAAGAATTGACACAATAAGAGACACTGATTTTGTTAGTTCCGCTTATGCAATCGTACAGGTTATGGGTCTTTTAATCGCATTTGGTATGTTAATCATAGAAATCGGTTCATTTTACTCTTCACTCTTCTTTACGGTTCTCGTTACTTTCTTAATATCTTATATGTTTTTATTAATCAAAGACCTTGATAACCCGTTTGATTATTCTGCTAAGGGTGAAAGCGGAACAGAGATTTCTTTAAAACCCATTCACGACCTCGAAACTGCTTTAAAAGATTTTCCGTAAAAGAATTAAAAACGCAATTATAATTTTTAACAAATGAAAACACAATTCGATCAGGACGAACTCGACAGAATGAGAAACAATCCTGAAAATTATAAATGGGGAATCTTTTACTTCAACCCCAAAGACCCACGATATATATTACCAAAAAGATACCAGTGGATGGGCTGGACTTTAAATTTTGCAAATCCTTATTCATACTTGATAGTATTATGCATTATAGCTTTCGCTGTTCTAATGCTAAACTTCGGCAAAATCCATTAATAATCATTAATTACTAAGGATGTACAATCTCCCCCTCTGGAGGGGGATTAAGGGGGAGGACTGTCTCGACTCATATTTTTCGTCGTAGATTCGCCGTGGAGAACGTCCGCCATAGTGGATCATCCCTGCATGCGCGTTCTTTGTCGAAGATTCGCCTCGGAGAACATCCCGATGTTTTTTATCGGGACTCTAGGCGGGGACCTCGTTCTTCCCCCCGCTGTCATTCTTTCGTGCTCTTAGAAGGGGGTACCCTCTGGGTCATCTCTACTCCTATAATCAATCTATTATATCCATGTTTGACAAATTCCAACCTATCCGAAAGCTTCCCCCTCCCTGTCCTATCTTTTACACTTTATATCCTCAAGTATGTCTTTGTTATTAAAATCGGAATTAAGTATTTTCATGAGGTTTTGATAATTAGATTTATTAATTTAACAATCATTCTATGCTAAGATATATCCTTGTAATATTTATATTTCTTCTAACATCAATCTATTCATTTGGACAATTCAGCGAACAAATAATTACAACTGATAGTTCTAATATTAAAATTAATAGAAATTCTTTTTATCACATTTATAAAGAATCATATAAAGATAAGGATTCCATTTGGTACAGTGTTCATTTTATTAAAGATACAACACGACTTTGTGAAGAGGGCTGGATGAGAAAAAATGGTCAGAAAATTGGGATTTGGCAAGAATATAATTTTGAAAGACAATTATTATACACCTGGGACCATAATAAAGGATTTTTAGAAGTAAATAAGCCTTTGTATCCATATCATGAAGTACTTGAAAAAATGAAAATAAAAGTGGATAGCTTGATTATTTCATCATACAGTCAAGAGTTTTACGATAATCATGTAAAATTTGATTTCGAATGTTATGCATATTATGATCACTGGGAAACGTTTGATAATGAAAGAGAATGGATATCCGATTACGTAGGTTCGTGGACTGAACAAATGACAAATAAACCCAATTCATTTCAATTCCGGTACCAACTGAGGCTTCAGAAATCTGATGACGAGAGTATTGAAATGAGGATTACATTAGATTCTTTAGGAAATTATGTTGCAAGTTCTGACGACCATTGGAGCAACTATGGTTTTGAGGATGTAAAGGGCGATAAAAAGACATTTAATATATGTACTGATACGGCATTTGAAATTGCTAAACATAAAGGTTTAATCGTTACAGATTCGAGTTCTGTCTCGGGCTTTTTAATTTGGGAGAATTTTAAAAAACAAACTTTCTATAATGGTCAATTTCGATATTATATTATCGAATTTAAGGGGAAGACGGAATATAACGCAGGACAGGATCGAGAAGGGATAATTAATAAATATAATGTGTATTCTTTCAATCCATGGACTGGAGATTTTATTGAGAAAAAGAAAATGAAAACAAAACAAGAAAAGGGTAAACATAGTGGTTTTAGAACAGGGTTATTGCCGGACAATGATTAATTGAGAATATTGAAAACTCTCTCTTACTAGTATAGTGTTTCTTGCATTGGCATTCATTCTGTGTATCGGTCTTTGGAAATAATCGAATAAAATATCAACATATGACAAATAAATCAGTTCTATGGAAACTGAAGTTGAAAAAATATTAACCAATTCTCATAAGGCGGGAATGATATCTTACGTGAGCAAAAATCCTGAATGCTTCAGTGAGTTAATGGATTTATCGATTACTGATAAGCAGCCATACTCCTGGCGTGCGGCCTGGCTTGTCTGGAGTTGTATGGAAAAGAATGACAAACGAATACGGAAATATGTTAAAGATATTATTAAAGTTTTGCAGGAAAGAAAAGACGGTCAACTGCGCGAACTGCTGAAGATTCTTGAACAGATGGAAATTGATGAAGAGTCCGAAGGTTTATTGTTCGACCATTGTGTGACCGTCTGGCTGAGGATTGACAAACAACCTTCTGTTCGCTTTAATGCATTTAAAATCCTCGTAAAAATTACGCATAGATATCCTGAACTTGCTAAAGAAGTTTTGTTGCTTACAAGAAATCAATACATGGCATCCCTGTCTCCGTGCGTAAATAAATCCATAAATAAGATGATTAAGGAGATTAAGTAATTGCAATCCTTCTGACAATTTACCGAAAATTATATTCACCATCCCTGGATTTTTAAACACAAATTCTTTGTTTTTGAAAAATATAGTCTGACCTATGTCAGACTTAAATGAATTATATAAAACAATTTAAAAACAAGATTATGGTTTCAAACATTCAAAAAGAAAAAGCTGATTCCTTCCTGAAATATCATCAGGATAAAGAAACTCTGGTTCTTTTAAACTCGTGGGATATCGGAAGTTCTAAATTGATAGAAGCATGCGGCTTTAAAGCAATTGCAACTACAAGTATGGGGATCGCCGCTTCTTTAGGTTATCCTGACTGCCAGGTAATACAATTGTCAGAGATGATTGATGCTGTTAAGGGAATCGTAAATGGTGTAAAGGTTCCTGTAACTGTGGATTTTGAAGCCGGCTACGGAAAAAACCTGAATGAAATAATTGATTCGGTTAAAAAGATAATTGAAACTGGAATTGTTGGAATAAACATTGAAGATAGTATTGATTTAAATCCTGTGTTAATTGACGAGTTGGAATTTTGCGAAAGAATATCGGCTATTCGGGCATTGTCAGATTCACTCGGTTTTCATTTAGTGATAAATGCAAGAACTGATTCATTCTATACTTCGTCAGCTTCACCTCAGGAAAAATTATCTGAATCAATAAAGCGCGGGAATAAATACAGGGAAGCAGGTGCCGACTGCATATTCGTACAGCCTGTATGGGATAAAGAAACGATTTCCACTCTGGTAAAAGAAATCAATGCCCCTGTTAATATTCTTTCAAACCCTGCAAATGTAGCCGGATTACCTCCACCTGTTCGTGAACTTCAGGATTTAGGTGTTGCCCGATTAAGCCTGGGCTCAAGTATGTTGAAAGCAACTTTAGCCTTAACTAAAAAAGTTGCTGATGAACTATTAGAAAATGGGACTTATAATATTTTATTGGATACATTAACACCGCTTCCTGACACTGCAATGGCTTATAAAATGGCAACAGGCGAACAAAGCAGAATTGACAAAAAGTAAAACAATAACATTTAAACAATTTAAAAAATACATTATGGCACTTATCAATCCTTACATAAACTTCAACGGAAATGCAGAAGAAGCATTCACATTTTACAAATCGGTTTTTGGCGGCGAGTTCACGATGATTGTTCGTTTAAAAGATATGTCAAGCCCTGAATTTCCAGTTGCAGAAAATGATGCAAATAAGATTATGCACATTGGTTTACCTATCGGCAATAATATTTTAATGGGCAATGACGTACCGGAATTTATGGGAAAAGTAAATGAGAATGAAAACAGATCTAAAATTTCAATCAGTGCAGAAAGCCGTGAAGAAGCTGACAAATTATTTAATGGACTTTCCGAAGGTGGAAATGTTGAAATACCTATTGCCGACAGTCCCTGGGGTTCCTACTTTGGAATGTTCAGAGATAAATACGGCATCGAATGGATGGTGGACTTTGATACAAATAATAACGGATAAATTAATCACGAAAAGAGCGAACGCCCGTATATGTAAAAAAGAAATTATAAAAACAAAACATTTATAGATGCAAAACAAAATAGTACCAAACATTTGGTTTAATACTCCAAACGGCAAAATATCTTCTGTTCTTGATTATTATAAGGAAATATTTGCTGATGATTTTAAAGCGGGACAAATTATCCCGCTTGGAGAAACACCATCGGGATATTCAGAAATGTGTGAAGTAACAATTTTTGAACAAAAATATGTTATACTAACAACGGCAAATGAACATCATCCGTTAAATGATTCTGTTTCATTTATGATTAATTGTGATGGACAGAATGAAATTGATAAGTACTGGGATTATTTTACGAAGGAAGGTAATGAAGTTCAATGCGGGTGGTGTATTGATAAATTCGGCCTTAGATGGCAGGTGCTTCCAAAAAATTTAGCCGAATTAATGAGTAAACCAAATGCGTTTAAAGTAATGATGGGTCAGAAGAAAATTGTCATAAAAGATTATCTGAAGTAATACTGAAAACTCAGATGTTACTCAGTGATGATCAGTCTTTATCATCAAAATCAGTGTACCTTTCGTTACCGGATTACTATACGGAATTATATTGCGATGAAATACCGGGATAGTATGTTAAATAATTTATGGAAAGTTACAACTTACACAATTACGAAATGAAGTATCAAATAATCACAACAAAATGAACAGAGGGAAATTTATTCTTGCATTACTTTCTGTCATTCCATTGGCGGCTCTCGCTAAAATCAAACCAAATTTATTTATGAGACCAGATAAAGGATTTAAAATCAATGCCGGTGAAGGACGAATTCACGGGCATATCAAATTAAAAGGCGTTAACGCAAACATTCTTGATGTAAAAATATCGGGTAGTGATACTGATGGGCATCTGGCAATTTTTGAGCAGACTTCTCTTTCTCAGGGAAAGGGGACTCCTTTGCACATTCATCATTTACAGGATGAAATATTTTACGTTTTGGAAGGAGAATATTACTTTCAAATGGGAGATGAAAACTTTAGTCTGACTAAGGGCGACAGTATCTTTCTTCCACGCAAAGTTGCTCACGCCTGGACACAGGTGTCGGAAACGGGTAAGATGACAGTGACAATGCAGCCGGCAGGAAAGCTGGAAGATTTTTTTGTTACTATGGCTGCCTTAGACCATGAACCGACAAAAGAAGAAATCAATAAGATGTTTGCCGACAATGATATGCAGGTTGTAGGACCACCACTGAAAATCGGAGAATAATCAAACTGACAAATTAATAATACATGACATTCAAAATTGCAATACTTGGTGACTTTAATCCTTCCTATTCAACACATCATGCACTGAATGATAGCATTAGACAAGTCCGGAAAATATTCAAAACTGATATTCAGTTTGATTGGATTTCTACCGACACACTCAATTTTAATGAGGCATTAAAAAATATTTATTGCGGACTTTGGATTGCCCCCGGCTCGCCGTATAAAAACATGGAAAATGTTTTAAACGCCATTAAGTTTGCCAGAGAAAATCATATTCCTGCATTCGGAAATTGCGGCGGGTTTCAGCATATGATAATTGAGTTTGCAAGAAACTGTTGTGGAATTAAGAATGCTGACCACGAGGAAACTAACCCTGATTCAAAAGATTTACTTATTTCAAAATTATCCTGCTCGTTAGTTGAGCAGGAAGAAAAACTGACAATAACCGAAATAAATTCAATACTGTTTGGTGCAATTAAAATGGTGGAATTTTCAGGAAAGTACTTTTGCAGTTATGGAATTAACTCAAAATATATAAACACTTTAAAGTCAAACGGCCTTAAAATAACAGCAACATCATCCGATGGACAAGTAAGAGCATTTGAATTAAAATCACATCCGTTTTTTGTCGGGACTTTATTCCAGCCTGCATTGACTTCCTCTTTTGACGAACCAAATCCTTTGATTGTTGAATTTATCAAACAAAGTATAGAAAGAAATATATAATCAGATACCGTTTACAATAGTCTGGCAAAATGATGACAAAGTTCTAATTTTTCAACTCTCCATGTATGTTCTTAACAGGGATCAGAAAGGCATCAAAATTCCCTTTTAACCCTGTGACTTCTCTGAAATCTCTTTTCCCAAATCCAAATTAACCCCTTTTCAAAATACGCTGTTCCGGTTCATCAATCCTTAATTATTTTTTCTTCTTGAGTGCATTATGACTCCATTATACCTGCATTATGACTGCATTATACTTGCATTTTAATTACATTATACCTAAGTTTACCTAAAACATAACTTAAACATCACTATAATATGGCAAGAGCAGTCAAAAAACCTCTCGGAGGTGTAAGGGGAAGAGTCGGAGATGTTATTTACCGTTATATGAATGGCAGGACTTTCATTTCCGTTTATAACGATGAAGTCAATATTTCTTATTCACCAAATTCTATTAAAAATAGAAGTAAATTTGGCACTACTATTAAATTTGCCAAAGCTGTGAACTCTGTCAATGATTTAAATAAGATATGGAACTTCTCTTCCGAACCTGGCAGAAGTGCTTATACTAAGATATTTAAATCTAATCACCTGAGCATTCAGCCTGACCTAGTTAGCCCGCATTCTAAAATTACTCCCGTTGGCGTTGGATCTAAAGTAGAATCTTTTGAATTAAACCCGGATAACGTAACTATTAAAATTAAAATTGACAGGTCAACTGAAGAGTGTCTTCTGCCGCCTTACGTTGCTCATTTTGTTGTATTCCTGCGCAATCCTGATAATCCTGAAATTCACGAAAATATTGCATTCGCCTTCGCATCAGAATCCGTTCTTTCTGAAACACCAGATGAATACCAGACCATCAAAGGTAATTTTATAGACCAGTATATCCGCCTTATATCTTATTTTAAAAATGCAACAGTCTTCTTCGCTATTACTAAAACTGATTCTAAATTATACGAATGGTTAACCACTGAATCTAAAGAATTTGTACTCAGTTAAAAAATGACTAAATCAGTTCTTACTTTTTATTTTTAAAAACATTATTATTCTTGAAATATAAATTTTAATTATGAAGAAAATAATATCAGCATTTGCTTTTGTAACTCTTGTTACATGCGCATTCCTGAACACTTCATTCGCTCAGGAAAACCGGATTGAGCCAGACAGACCCGACCAGGCGGAAAGCCCGAAAGTCATACCCGTCAACACTTTTCAGGTTGAAGCAGGTGTGGTTTATGAGAAAAATTCTCAGGAGGACGCTGATGTTAATAACCTTTCATACCCTTCACTGTTATTGAGGTACGGTCTTTTAAGCAACCTTGAATTAAGAATGGAAGTTGAGAATACAAAAATCACTACTGAATCAAACGGGACTTCTTCAAGTATAAACGGAATTAATCCAGTCTCTTTAGGTGTTAAAATGAACCTTCGTGAAGAAAATGGTCTCAGCCCTGCTGTAGGGTTTATTGTTAATTTCTCGTTGCCAAATCTCGCTTCTAAGAATTTTAAAAAAAATTACGTAGGTACAAGCGTTAACCTTGCTTTGCAGAACAGTTTTACTGATGATTTCTCCGCAGGTTATAATCTCGGTGCCTCGTGGGATGGCAATACTCCCGAACCTACATTCTTCTACACGCTCTCTCTCGATTATGAATTGTCAAAACGGTTCTCGGGGTTTGTGGAAGTGTATGGCTTCTTGCCAGAAAAAACCAGAGCAGACCACAGATTCGATTTTGGACTTACCTTTTTTGCTAAAAATAATCTCGCATTAGATGCTTCCGCAGGTCTGGGGATAACTGACAATGCACCAACTTATTTTATAAACGGAGGTATTTCCTTCAGACTTCCTAAGTAAATTATCTGTAATGAAATAAATAGATACTCTGATTTTAAAGCACTAAATTTACACAAATAATATTTAAAGCGCTTATTCTGAAATACTTTTATAAAATATCGTTGCTGGTTTTACTGTTTTTGTGTTCCTGTGCTCCGTCTGCGGATGACAGGGGTGATTACAGAATGCCACGGGAAGGAAAGGACAGATTCTTTGCCGAGCCGCTTGTGTTCTACGATTCAGTATCATCAAAACCAAGGCTGGACCTGTCCGTTGAAATACCGATTTCCAATATATCTTTTCAGAAGAATTATCAGAACAACACTTATTATTCTAAAATTTTCATAACTGTGAACCTGAAAAATGCCGCAGGAGAAACCATTCATTCAAAATCATATGAGGAGAAATCTCTGTACAGTTACGAAGAAATAAAATCCAAAGCAAAAGACTCACAGCTTTATTTCTACAGTTATTCTGTTGTACCTGATGTCTATAAACTGGAAGTTGAACTCAAAGATGAGTATATGAACAGTGATTATAAAAAATCTTTCAGCATAAACGCCAGAGATTTTGTTTCACAGGAATTGTCAATCAGCGATTTAATGCTTCTCTCTAACATTGAAATAAAACCTGACGGGACAAAGGAGATAACACCACGGATTAATAACAATATTTTTGGGTTTAAAGAAATGTTTGTTTTCTTTGAATTATATAATAATGCAGGCAGGGAAGTAGCAAAGGACTATTCATTGAAACTAAAAAGTAGTGACGGGGAAATTTTAAAGGAGTCTGTAATTCATTATAATCTTATACCCGGAAAAAATCAAAAATTTGAAAGCATATTCCTGGGTAAGGATATTATCAAACATCTCGAAAGCGAACCTGCTCCGGATATTTACCACCAGGGTCCTATAAAGAAATATTCTTTTAAAATTGAAATGACCGATGTCGTAAACGGAAAAGCGGTTGCCTCGAAAGAACTTCTCTTCTATCCTGACAGAGTTCTTCCGGGAATGATAAACCGTCCCCCTCAAAGATAATCACCTGTGATTTATTGCTCTCTTGTGTATCTTATGTCTGAAAGATTGTATTAATAAGAATTATTAATCCTCTTAATTCTTAATATTATTATTCTTAAGTTTGTATTATACCAAAATATTTATAAACTTAGGAGAAATATAAATGGCTGAATCAAACAGTAAGGCAAAATTAATCTTCATGCTCTTGTCAGTAATATCTTTTATTACTGCAGTTTTAACTTTAATTCCGTATAAAAATATTGACGATGAATGTATGCTCGGCTACAAAGCACTATGTGCTTTCACACCCGTTAGCACCATAATCCTGGCAGTGTTGGGAATTATCTTTCTGTACTTGAAAAAGAAAGCCTGATTTAATTCACGGACTTTACCATAACCGGGAACAACGGAATACATATTCTTTCTCTCTGATTAATGTTATTTTCGCAGAGTATGAAAACAATATCCGTCGTAATATCTGTGTACAGAAAAGTAAGGGAACTTGAAGTCCTTCTTACTGCTCTCAAAAAACAGTCGTACCTGAACTTTGATGTCATCATAGCGGATGATGGCTCTGGTAAGCCTGTGCACGATTTTATTGACGAATTCCGAAAGGATTGTAATTACGGAATTACTTTCTTAACACAGGAAGATATTGGCTTCAGAAAAAACAAAATTCTTAATGAAGCAATAAGAACCTCCAATTGTCAATACCTTATATTTCTCGATGGCGATTGTATACCTCATAAAGATTTTGTTAAAGCTCACGCAGAAAACTCAGAAGAAAATACTCTGCTTGTCGGCAGGAGAGTACATTTAAGCGAAGACTTAACTAAACGGATTAATAAAGATTTTATTCTCTCAGGTGGTTTCAATGGTCTTTCTTTCAGGGCTCTTGTAAATTCTTTTAAATTCAAAAACTCTTCCACAACTTCCGAAGAAGGTATTATCATAAAGAATAAATTATTGAGAAGTATGCTGAGGAGGGGAAATAATCATTTAGTGGGATGCAATTTCTCTGTCCCGAAAGATTTACTGATTAAAATTAACGGGTTCGATGAAAACTATACGGGTGCCGGAATAGGGGAGGATAGTGATATTGAATACAGGTTAAGCCTGCTCAATGTTAAGTTTAAATCTGTTAGGAATCTTGCGGTAGTCTTTCATATGTACCATCAGAAAACAAAGGAAAATAATACTAACTTCGATTACTTCCATAATAATGTTAAGACTAAAAACGTTTTCTTCTGCGAAAACGGAATTGTAAAACCTTCTCAGTGATAAAATTCTTTTACTTTTTCAAACACTTCATCTGCTGTAATATCATCAATTTTATACGTTCCCGAACAAACATATTTTGATTCGTTAAACAAGGTCTGCCATTCTTCGGGTTTTCCTTTCCGGAATACTGAAAGAGTGTTTGTCCCTGCATACGCGGCAAGATGCATTACCCCCGTGTCGTTAGAGATGTATAAATCTGTGTGTTTTAGTATCGATGCAAGGTTGTAAGCATCAAGGTTTCTGGCAGTTGTGAATGATACCCCGGAATCTGTAAGCATCGATTCTAATCGTGTCGTAATCTCGTTATCCAGAAATCCTGATGTTAATAATATATATGGATTATATTTTTCCCGTACTTTCATTATCAGGTCAGAGTAATTCTTTACACTCCATAGATTTTCTTCTTCGCCGCCTCCCGGATGAAAACCGAATATCTTTTTAGTCTTATCAGGAAAATTCTCTGCAATGTATCTGTTTCCGAATTCTGTCTCTTCATCATTCAATTCAATCCTCATCTTCTTTATCTCTTCAAGACTTAAATTACATCCGAGTCCTTTGACGCTGTCCAGAAACCTGTAAACCTGATTTGTCTTTTTCGCTTTCCAGTCGGATTCTACCTTTATATCCAGTACAAAACCAAGCGGATTCTTTTCGTCGTCAATCCTGCTTATCCCTGCCTTAACTTTACCCTTTGCCATAAGAGCAATTAAATAAGAAGTAGAAGAGATTCTTATAGTCGAAGGAATAACCACTATGTCGTATTTCTTTTTCCTGAGTTCTTTGTAAAAAGAGAGAATGACTTTAAGATTATCCTTCTTGTATATCATTACATCGTCAAGAAATGGGTTCAGTTTCTCTAAGTTAACATTGTAATTTGTCGGACAGCCTACAAAAGTTATGAATGAATCAGGATATTTATTCTTAATTGCTTTAAACATTGGAAGTGAGCAAATCGTATCCCCCAACTGTATACTCTGCGGCCTTATTATCAGAATCTCTGTCATTGAAAATAGAATACTATTAAAACAAAAAACCCTTACAGCGTTGAATCTGTAAGGGTCTTGTGCCCGAAATCGGAATCGAACCGATACTGCCTTTCAGGCAACAGGATTTTAAGTCCCGTCCAAAACCCTTGTTTTTTAAAGATAACAAAATATTTAAGCAAATTGTACGACAAACTGTACTAGCATTTGAAGAATTTTACCAGTTTTACTTTGACAAATGATAAAATTATGTTTTCGGTTAATTCAAAATTCTATTTGGTAAAACGACAAAACGGATATTATTATATCTCTATAGTATATAGAGATGAAATCAACAAAAGGAGATACAAATATATATCAACCCATACAAAGTTAAAATCTGATGCAAATAAGTTTTTAAGCAATCTTAAAGCAGAACAATCGAAACAATCCAGTATAAGAAATCAAATATATAAACTTTCAGATGTTAAAAATCAAATTCTTCATTATATTAAAATTAATCGTTCAAACGGTTCTTATTGTAAGTATGAGATTACATTCAGATATTTGATTAAAATCTTAAACGATAAATATGTGTCATTAATAACATTTTCGGATATAGAGTTCTTTAAATCAGAACTTTTAAAAAGGGGTATTCGGGAAACCAGTGTTAATTCTTACTTAAGGACTGCTAAATCTGTCTTTTCACTATTCTTTAAATTAGGTATAACTACTGAAAATAAGATTAGGTTTGTAAAGCAATTCAATATTCCTGAAAGAAAAATATTAAGTTTTTCTAATGCAGAGTTAATCTTGATTGAGGAAAACTCTGATGCCAATTTTAGAAATATGATTCGATTTAGTTATATGACAGGTGTTCGAATATCAGAAATGATTAACATTCAACTTAAAGACATTGAGGATGGAGTAATCAATATATTGAATAAGAAGAACTTTACCACAAAGTCCCAAAAGCAAAGAAAAATTCCAATAAACAGTGAGATTCAGAAACTAATTAATGATATTCTTGGAAATTTAAACACAAATGTATTAACATTACGGAATCCAGAATCTTATTTGTTTAATAATAAAGGTGTAAAACTCGATAGAAGAAGTATCTCAAAGAAATTTAAGAATTTATTAAAAAAAATAGAAATGGACTCCTTTCATTGGCATAATTTGAGAGCAACGTTTATTATGAGATTAGTGCGGAAAAACATTAATCCCCTTATAATAAAGGATTTGTGTGGTCACTCCTGTCTAGCAGTATTAGAATCGTATACTTCATCTCAATTTCACGACCTGAAATCAGCAATGGATGCATAATTCCCAAATATTAATATCGGATTTATGAGACACCTCAATATCTTCAGGGTGGAAACGAAAATGAAGCACAAACTTCTTGTTGGGATTTTCTTTTACAATTTTTTGAAATTCTGAATCTAACTTACTCTTGTTGACGAGTTGAATTCATATGATGTTGAAATGTATTTATATCAAATTACCATTCTCGTCAATTAATTTAATATTCCCACTATAATAAAACGCATATTCTTTATCGAATTTTGTATTGATACCATCTAAAAGTACTTTTGCTTTTTTTCGTTTTCCCAATGTTTCTCTTAATCTGTTAATATACTTTGTGACCGTAGTATCATAACTTAATGACCGCTTTACATCAGAAAATTCTAGTAGTCTATTATATGTAATTAAATCATAAATATCCTGTATATTGAGACTGATATAATTATGCGAGGCAAAAATATATAGTAGTTTTCTTTCTTGAGGGGTTAAATCTATTTTAAAATCGTCTAAATATACTTTGCTAGAGAGTAGATTAATGTATAGTCCAACATTTGTTTTGGGGTCAAAGGCTTTCTTCTCTTCTTCTTCTATTTTAAGCGCAAATGTTTTTAAATTATTCATAGTACCCTCAAATTTTTCACGATATTCAGCAAACGAATTATTTATTTCTCTTTTCTCTAATAGTATATGTTTAATTTGATTTTCTTGCATTTCAAAAATATTATTAAATACATCCTTTTCTTTGTCACTTTTCTCTTTATGTTTTTTGAATTCATCTTTCACTTTCAATAATTCATCCCATCGCTTTTTAGATACAGTTATATATTCTTTTGAATCTTCTTTTGTATGTTTTTTGACTTTTGATGACTTCATTTGACTTTCATGAATTCTTTAAGTTAGTAAAATAATTTACGATATTAATTTTGTTCGTTTAGAAATAATAAAAATAATTTTAACAAACTTAATTATTAATAAAAATGGAAAAATGCAAAAAACACACTCGGTCTTTAAACGAGTTTGTTGCTACTGATAAACGGATACAAAACAGTAGAAGACCAGTACAGGCTTATAATCCGAACAGGGATTATATTTTTACTCTGTACTTTATAGGTAGAAAAGAAATACGGATAAAATGTAATTCTTGCCAAACTGTAAGGTACTTTAGAAAAGTAAATAATTGGAACAAACTACCATATCAGTGGTGGGTATGTCGTGGATGTTCTGACAATCAAACATCCAACAAGAAAGGTGTATTATAATGAACAGCACAAAAATCAGTTGGACAGAGAAATCCTGGAATCCTGTAATTAATTGCACTAAAATCTCTGCTGGATGCAAGAACTGTTATGCGGAGAAGATAGCAAAAAGATATCCAGATACATTCGGTGAATTCAGCAAAGTAACATTAAAAAGAGAACGCTTAAATGAGCCGTTAAAATGGAAGAAGCCTCAATTAATATTTGTAGTCAGTATGGGTGATTTATTTCATAAGGATGTTCCTACGGATTACATTAAGAAAGTATTTAATGTAATGAATCAATGCCAACAGCATACTTTCCAAGTGCTAACTAAAAGAGTAGAAAGGTTGGAAGAACTATCACCTGAAATGAACTGGACACAAAATATTTGGCTGGGAGTGTCGGTGGAAGAAAGTAGGTATACATTTAGAATCAATCATTTACGGAATACTGGGGCAAATGTAAAGTTTCTTTCTTTAGAACCATTATTAGGTAATATACCGAATTTGAATCTCCAAGGAATATCCTGGGTAATTGTCGGTGGAGAAAGTGCTGTAAATTATAGACCAATGAGAAAAGAATGGGCAATAGATATACTTCAGCAATGTAGAAAATATAATATCCCTTTCTTTTATAAACAAGATGCGGGATACAAAAAAGCAGACAGAAATAATTTATTATACGGGAGAATATATAATGAATATCCACTACTAACAAATAATTAGAATTATGAGAACACATTTAAGATATATTTATAGCAGTAAGGATTCTCCGGTTGTTGCTTTGCAACAACCGGGGAACCCACATTACTGACAATTTCAATGAGGTTATGTATGAGGTTCTTTTCAAAGAACAATTAAATCAAACTATAATATTAAAAATAAGGATAATAAAATGAAAATTAACCAAACAATTTATAACTCGGTGGATTACGACAACAAAATTAGTTTTAATCCAGAATATCAACTTTTAATGCCATACTTAACAAAAGATGAATACTTGAAACTTGAAGACTCAATACTAAAAGACGGATGCCGTGAGATAATATATATTGATGAAGCATACAATTGTTTAGATGGCCATCATAGAATCACAATATGTCGGATAAACAAGTTACCGTATCTTATAAAAGAAATCTCTTTTGATTCAGAGGAAGAAAAAATTGAGTGGATAGTAGAAAACCAATTGGGTAGAAGAAATATAGACTTTGAACAAAGAAAATATCTAATCGGTGTTCTGTATAACAAACGGAAATTAACTGGCGGTCATAATCAATATTCAAATCTGGATGAAAGTGGAGGTGCAAAAGATGCACCCAGCAAAACTGCTCAAATAATAGCCAAAGAATATAACTTGTCGGAACGTACAGTATATAATTATTCCGACTATTCAATTGGATACGATAGTATTAGAAATGGGTTAAACGAGATAGAAAAAGGATTCGGTGATGTTTTTATAAAAAATATCAATGATGAAATAACTAATCAAGAAATTATAGCATTCTCAACATTTGAAAAAGACAAACAGACTGAAATATTAAAAGAAATTTACGAAGAATATAGGAAAGATAATCCTGTGTCGGATAATGTTCGTTCATCATTTCTTAAAGAAGCAAAAATAATCAGAATTGCTGAACTTAATTCTGAAGAATACAGGAATCAAGTTAAAGAGAAATTGAAAGAAATCACAATTGATAACATTGCAGAAAATCTCAAGGTTGTAAATACATATTATGCTTATGAGAGTGACAAAATTAAAATTAGGATATACATAGATTGATAATTTTAAATTGATAAATAACCGAATGTAACTTTACATTTATCGTTGAAAGGCTAAACACAGACTAAATGATTTCGATAACAATGAGAAATAAATTAATTTTGGATAATCAGAATAATATTATTTTGTTACCCCAAAAAGATATAGATAAATTCAGGTTTTCTAGAAAGGAATATGAAATATTAAAAGCAAACCTACGAACAATATTAATAGAAAGAAATATACAGTTTTCAGATGAAAGCAAAGTCAACTATTGGATGAATGCTTTAAAGAGTCGTTATATCATCAAAAAACGGATATGGAAGAAAAGACACAAAACAACAAATAAGCGACAAAGGAAGAATAGATAATTCAAGAATATAACAAGATTTTCAGGAGTATTTAAAGTATAATTTACGGGATATAATAGTTGACAAAATAACACAATTTTATAACAAAATTTTACTCTTTATAAATTTATTAGGAGTATTTTATATAAGATAAGTTAGTATTTCTTTAACAATCTTTTGTTTTGAGTTACTATTTATAATAAATGATTTATTTGATGTGCAGTTTAAACGGGTCTTCATAAACCTATATCCGACTGCACTTCAATATTTAAAGGATAAAAATTATGAACTAATAGGTTCCGTCTATATTTATTCGATAAGGATATAAATTATGAAAATCTGCTCTTACTATAATTGTAATCCAGTTACAATCCATCCAGTTTACCGCCTTTTTTTAATGTTATTTACTGCACATCTAAAGGTATATGGTAAAATCAAATCTTATTCTAATACCATAGTTATTTTAAAGGAGAAATTTTAATGAATAATCTAACTTTAATTCAAACTATTCAGACAGAATTTTCCCCAGAATTTAATCAAATGGACAGAAAACAAAGAGACAATCTAATATTTATCATAAATTATTCTCTTTTAGGCAAGAACTTACATTCTTTATACGGCAATTATGATGAAGTATTTATTCTTTTTGCTGATTATATGAGAAAAAAAATCAATTTCAGACAATGGAAATCTATGATTGCACCGTTCTATGTTTTGGTAAACGATAAATTTTGGAAAGGGACTGCTCGTGGTTGGTCTTATTCATCACGACTCAAAGAAACTATCAATTCATATAAATTAAATGAATCCTATATTAGACAGAATAATGAAAAGAATGAAATTAAAATTAATGTGGAAAGAGGAATAGATGATGCTAAATTATTAATTGAATTGGTAATGAAGGGACAGGCTGGAATTGACGAGTATAATCAAATATTTAATCCCAGAAAAGAAATCATAACGATGGCAGAGTTGAAAGCAAGAAAGAATGGTTTGATTATGATATTGGAAAATGTTTCCACAGATAAATATACAGAGAGAAGCACAGGCAGACTTTTTTTAGACTCGGATGCAAACTTACAAAAATTTTATACCGAGTTAAGAAACAGATTATTTTCAGGAATCGGTTGTTATGATTATGACATTATAAATGCACACTATACCCTACTACGAGAATGGCTCATCAAAGAAGAATTTGATACTAAATGCTATGTTCATTTAAATTTATATGTTAACAACAGAGATGAAGTAATAGATGCATTAACGACTAAATTTAATATTACTAAATGGAAAGCAAAAGAAATTATGTTAGCACTATTAAATTCTGGTGTAAACAACGACCACAATACTGTATTTGCTAATATGAGTAAAAAACAGATTGAAGATATATTGAGTTTTAATTTTATCTATAATCTAAAAAAAGAAATTGCAGATATTAAAGAACTTGTATATTACTATCGTTTCAATGCATCTATTAATAGGAATAAGGTTATGGCACATTTACTTCAGAATTTAGAGAGTCAGGTCTTAAATCTAATCTGCACTAAATATAAGGACAGCATCAGATTAAAAATGTTTGATGGATGGGTTTCAGACATTAATACATCAGTTTCAGAAATTGAATATTTTATTAACGAAGCGACTGGATTTAATTTAAACTTTAAGAAAGTAAGTCTATAAAGCACATAATAAAAGAGTATGTGAGCAATTTATAATAATTAATTTAGACAAATTTATTTCAATAAATTTGAATTTCCCTTAAATACTGTTTGCAATTCTAGACCAGAATGAACCGTGGCGCAAATTAAATGCACCAGGACAGAAGATATTTTTAATGGAGTTTTGGGAATGGCAGTATATCGACTGAAGTGAAAAATAAGGAAATCCCGTATATTTGGCCAAAAACGACCTAGACCTATCCTGGTGAAGTTGGAATTATTGGTAATTTTATCTTATCTCCGGCATTTGCTTTGCAAATGCCGGAGAACAAGCATAAATTATTATTCTACAACATAATATTTGCAGAATACTCTCTGGAGATTATATCGGGGGTGTGCTTCAAACAATTTTAATTGGTCAAAGAGAGAATAAAAAATATAGAAAATGATATTATGATGTGTAGATTATAATAAAAGAGAAAAGACTAACGAATAAGTATCAGGCTTTTAATTATTACTTATATTTTATATTTATCAAACTTTTTCTATAGAAGCTTTAAGTAAATCAAGATAACCTTGTCCAAAAGCAACAAAATTAAATGGTGGTAAATTAACAGGTGGGACACCTGCTTTAAGAGATAATGTTGCCAAATGTTCACGTATATAGGGGTAAATAATAGCAGGAGCATTTACATAACAAAAATTGTCATAATAACTCGGTTTACTACCCTCGATTTCGAAAATACCCATAATAGAAATTTTTGCGTTCGATACATCTTTATCTGCTTGTTTACTATTAAAATCTAAATTTAAAGTAACACTAAAAATAGGTTCCCCTTGCAGAACATTTAAGCTTAATTTTATATCGTTGTTAAGCATTTCTTTAGTTAATACGATTGCTTCTTTTTTGAAGTAGGATTCTATTAAACTAATATCTTTAACAACTATTTTTGAATCTTGATTATTTTCCATTTTATGCTGCTAAACAATAATTAATTGCACTTTCTTTTAAGCTCTTATTTAAAAAGATTGAATTGAAATTATTCTTTTGTAAAAGATTATTCATACTAACAGTTTTTAAAGAGTCACTTGTAGAATTAATATACAAATCAGGATTAATTAATGTAACGGCACTATCATCAGCTATTATACATAAAGAACCTTCAAAATCATTATCAATAAATTCACTTATAAAGTCAGCATAAAGTTCTTTAAACTCAACAGAGTCATAAATTGACTTTGGTAATATTTTTAAGAAGTGTGTTTGAGAATTATCTTTATATTCATAAAGAATAGCACTTTCTTGATATTTCTCAAATAATTCTTTAACAATTCTATTGATAAATTCTTTAACCGTCATATTTTAAAATATTTTTTAATTATTGAGTTTACTATATCAGCTTTTAATTTTGCCTTAACTAATTGACTATAATCAGGGTAAAAATCTATACCATAATCTGTATCAACTCTTAATTGTTTAAGTTCATTAATAGCGGTATGTAATTCAACCGCATCCGATTTGTCTCTTTCTTTCATTTCTTTAAATATCAACGAGATAATCAAACTATTAGTTCCTGTCTTTGCAATTTTAGCCTCGGCATTTAGCGAACTTTCTTCTCTATGTAACTCAAATATTATAACATATTTAATAAGTTGCAAGGAAGAATAGTATGAACAATGAACGATAGAATTAATATACTTTTTACTTTTAAAAAGCGAAGACGCTAAATCTAAATTCTCTTTTGATTTATTTAGTAAAATGTCCGACAAATTAATTTGGGTTATTTAAGAATATAGAAATTATTACTAAATTACTCAATGCAAAAGAAAATATGAATGAATCAACTAACTAAAGGGTCGGAATAAATAGCAAGAGCGAAAAGCAAGAATTGATAAACACCGATAGTCGATTATGTTTAATAGTCTTTCTTGGCATCCTTAAAGAGGAAGGAATTTGTGATTATTTATTATTCGGAATGTAACAATTAGATTAGATTTATTTGTAATACAGAAAATGAGTTCATTAATATTCAGTCCAAATGCACCATGGCGCAATTAAACGCACCAGGACAGAAGATAATTCTAAAAACATATGTTATTTCGCCTCTTATTGGGCTCGTTCAACCTGGGCAACGTGGTGCAATTCCAGCAATTACGGGCTTTTTCAGCCGATTGATAGGAATAATTTATTGTATTAACCTATTTGTTTTGTTAAGCAACATTACTCCCACCAGGATAGTTGCTATATATATGTTGATAGACAATTTTGGTTTTTTCGGTAACGTCTGTATCTGAATAAGTATTTTGTGGTAGATATAACAAATAATCATATATCATACTTCTTACCTGTGCTGTAATTTGTGTACTCTCACGCCATCTTTCAATTCTTAACTTCTCTTCTTTGAGTTTATGAAGTGTTTCAACTGCAACTTTTTTAACTTCTTTGATTTCATCAGTATCTAATGTTTTTCCTTCTTTCAGTAAATCAAAGATTGCCAATGTTTCTTCATCCAAGTTTTCTCTTAACGCTCTGGAATCTTCAACGGATAAATCTTTCATAAATTCACTTAACCCTTCGAATGCTTTCATAGTATCTTCTAAAGTTTTTCCTCGATTGTATTCATCAATGATTTTCTTATATCGTTCATAAAATTCAATTCGCAATGGATTATCTTTAAGCATTTGAGATAACTTTTTCTCAAGTGCATTCTGTAAATCGAATAATACTGTATTCTTTTCTTTTACTTTTGCGAAGACAGCACGAAGTTTATCTATATCAAGACTGGATAAATCAATGCTTACTTCAGAATCGGTTTCTTTTGATGGTTTAATAAACACACTTTCGTTTACTAAACTCTGTAATTTGAGCATCACTTCTATTATATCAGCAGATTTTACCTGTTGGTTTAGTTGACCATAAATAGCTTCGATTGCATTAAATCTTCTGGTATATGGTTTTGCTTGCTCTTCAGGATAAAGTGCTTTGTATTTCTTGAATACTTCCCTTGTCAACAATTCGAATGTTGTTCTTGTAGTTTCATTTAAACAGATACAATCAATTGCTTTTCTAATGTTTGCCAATTTATCTATTGGTTTAGAGTTGATTAGAACCGACAAATCAAATCCTCTATCGGTTAATTCTTTTTCAACATTAACAATAGCCACTTCAAGTTCTTTAGCCATCTCTATCAGTAATTCAAGTGGTCTTTTATTCTTTTCATCACCATCACCACCTAATCCCCCAGTCTTATTTCCACCTTCTCCATAAACTGAATATGCTTTTTCTAATTGCTTATAAACATTTCCGTAATCAACGATTAATCCATTTTCCTTTTCATCATCATAAACTCTGTTAGCCCTCGCAATAGTCTGCATTAAAGTGTGCCCTTTGATAGGTTTATCAAGATATATCGTAGAAACACAAGGGACATCAAAACCAGTAATCCACATAGCGCAGACAATAACTAATCGGAATGGATTATCCTCATCTTTAAACTCTTTTTCTAAATCTCTTTGAACAATTTTCTTTCTATGATACTCAATGTCCAATTTCATCTTACTAAATTTCTTTATCTCATTTTGTTCTTGACTAACAACAACACAAATCTCGGTTTCCTCAACCTTTCTTAATTTACGAATTAATGATTGAGATTCCTGTTCATCTTCTGCATTCTTAATTCTCAACTTCAATTCCTTTACATATTCTGGAATGTACTTCATTATCAAATCATACATTCTTACGGCAGTTGGCTTATCGATGGTAACATACATTGCTTTCCCCTGATAACCCCGTTCATTAAAATGCCAAACTAAATCCTTTGCTATTGCATCCAATCTCGGTTCGGAAGTTAAGAGCACGTAATTAGTTTGAAATAAATCCACAAGTTTTCTGCGTTGGTTTTCATCTAAATCCTCGTTCTGTATTAAGTCAGCCATTTGTTCATCTAATTCAGGGTTTATAATATCAAGTTTATCACCTCTGTTTAAATACTTTAATGGTAATGTTGCCTTATCCGCTATTGATGTATTAAAATCATAAATTGACACATATTCACCGAATATATTTTTCGTAATCTGCTCTTCATCTTTGAAAATTGGTGTTCCTGTAAAACCAAGATAAGAAGCATTTGGGATTCCATTGAAACGCATATTGCGAGCGAGCGTACCAGCTTGAGTACGATGAGCCTCATCAGATATAACAATTAAGTTTTTCCTATCGGTAATTAATGGATATTCTGTTTCCTTTTTGGGATTAATAGAAAATTTATGTATTAGAGTAAAGATGTATTTATGATTTGCTTTCAACAGTGAACGAAGTTTGTCTCTGCTTTTTGCTACAACATTCTTTTCGGATACTGCTCCAACACTTGTGAAAGTATCATAAAGTTGTCTTTCAAGTTCAGTTCTATCGGTAACTAAAAGGAATGTATAAGAGCCACCTAATTTACGATGTATTTTCTGACAGATAAAAACCATACTGTATGACTTACCACTCCCCTGTGTATGCCAGAATACTCCGAGTTTCCCTTTTAAATCATTTATATCTTTAACATTCTCAAGAACTTTATTCACTCCGATATATTGATGATTCTTTGCCATAATTTTCACTATATCTCCACCGCTATCATCAAACAACAAAAAGTTTTCAAAGATATCCATCAAATTCTCTTTCGAACAAGTTCCTCGAAGTATTGTATCCAGATTTACAACACCATTTTCCTCTTCAGTAATTCTTTTCCATTCCAAAAAGAAATTATATGGACTTGTAATCGTTCCAACTTTAGCATCAGTTCCATTACTCAATATTATAAAAGCATTACAATAGAAAATATTAGGGATTGTATCTTTATAGTCTGACAAGTTATCGTTGTAAGCACTCTGTAAATCTATATAATGCGCTTTTAATTCAAAGAATACTAATGGAATACCATTAACAAAACCTATTACATCAGGTCTACGATTATATAATTCTCCTACAATTTCAAATTGTCTAACAGCAAGAAAATGATTGTTCTGGTAATCATCAAAATCATAAATACGAAGTTTCTTTTTCTCCAAAACACCTTTTTCATTTGTGTAACTTACGAGAACTCCGTCTGTAAGCATTGAATATTTATCCTTGTTTGTTCTTCCAATTGAATGTCCAGCAACTTTTTGTTCAATTTGTTCAATAGCATTTTGATATGCTAAATTCGGTAAGTCTGGATTATATTTCTTTAAAGATTGTAATAAGTATCTTTTCAGTATTACTTCGGATTTGTTTTCTCTACCAAGCAAACCATCATTTCCGAAACTTTCATTCTTCCAAGCATATACTACTTCCCATCCGAGTTCTTCTAAAACTTGTTGAGTTGCAGTTTCAACCAAGGCATCTTCAGAATATTCGTAACTCATTTTAAACGTTGTTTTACTTTTTTCAAATAGTCGTGGTTTGTGTTTTCCAATTTAATTATTCCCGTCATTAGTCTTGGTAGGAGAATATTTTTTGCTTCATTTAATAATTGGTTTTGCTCAATAAGGATTTCAATCTGCAAATAAATCGGTTCTATTAAATCCTTCCATTTTTTTAATATTTCAATTGGTGGTAATTGAAAAGGCATTCTATTGATAAATGATTTATTAGCGTGTGGAATAGCAGCACCTGTATTATTAGTTTGCATCCATATAAAATTAATTTCGAAAAATTGTTTTAGTAAAGTAGGTGATACCTCTTTGTTAATAATAATAATTTTCGCCATTGTAGAACCCACAGCACCTTCATTTGCAAAAAACACTTTTGAACTCCTTGCACCGTCCATTAGCATAATCAAATCTCCTCGTTTTGCCAATACTTGCTTATGAGGATTTGTGTATAAATAAGTACCACCTTCAATTCCATCAAGTAGTAATAACTTAATATATCCTTGCTTGTAATTTTCAACAATATCACTTGCTTTCTTTCCTTTTTGAAATTTTATGAATTCTCCTATTTGAATTTTCGCCCAACCATCTGGTAAACCTGAATTCTTATCCAATTTCATCTTTCTCTGATTTATTCTATGACAAATAAACCATTCCTTAAATGTTATTTTTGCTTTTTCCTCTAATAGTTCAATACGTTTAGAATTATTTTCAATTAAATCATCGTAAGATGTAAGTATACTTTCTATTTTGTTTTGGACAGATATTGGTGGGATATCAACCATAAAACCTTTTAAAACGTTTCTGTTTAATGTTGGTACAGCACCGCCACTATTGAATAATTTAAAATCTAAACATTGCAATAAATAATACACAAATTTCGGTGAATTACCTTTAAAATCCTTAACCCAAAGAGAAGTATTATGAGGCCAATAATCTTTTGTCGCATATTGGAATACACCTAAAGTTCCAGAGCGACCTGTGATTACTCCAGGTGCTTTTATTTTTGCTCTATTATGATATCCTAAAATAGAAGTTGAACCATAAACAGGTACATTACCATCTACAAAATTATCACGAGGTAAATCAAAACCTCTTTGGAATTTAACAAGTTCGTCTAAATTTTTATGGCTCCAATTCATAAGAATTGTTTTTCGTTTATTTTTATTGCTTCTAACAATAAATTTGATTTGTCATTCAAATCAGATAACAATTGTGATATTTCTTTAACTCTTTTTGTATAATCAAAATCTTCTTCGATTTGTATCTTAATTCCAACATACCTTCCTGGGGTCAAAGAATATTCGTTATCTTTTGTTTCTTCGATAGTAATAATTTTACAAAGCCCTTCAATATCCCTATATATTTTATCTGGAAACCAAACAACAAAATCGTGCCAATCCTTAATCCCTTGTTTTATCTGTTCAGCACTTTCTTTTGTAGCATCATAAAATGCTACAATAGGTTTATTAAGTTTATTAATATTGCTACGTAATAATGCAATTTGTTTCTTCCCATCTTTTTCATCAGTTTGTTTTTCTGCAATATTCTTTTCAACTTTGGATATTTCTTCTTGCCATTGGCTAATAATAACTGATACTGATTCGATTTGTGAATAATAATGGTTAAAAATAATTTGAGCCTCTGTATAATTACTTGGTTTATTAATTTTAACTATTTCATTAATTTTTAAAGAAACCTTACACTCTTCTCCGATTTTAATCAAATCTTTAAACATTACTTTATAATCTTCGTTCATCTTATCCAAATAATCGTATAATATTTGCTCGTGCTCCTTTATTGTATTTGTATAAACATCTTTCTCCCCTCGATACATTTTCATAATAGTGGTGAGATTTAACAATTGACCAGGTGAAAAATCATTTATTGTTGTTGTAACTTTTCTATAAATGTTTCTGGCGTCAATCATTAGAATTTTATCATCATTTTCCTTTCTTTTACCTTTATCAAAAAACCAAAGATGGCAAGGTAATGAACGAGTATAGAAAAAATTATTTCCAATGGAAACGACACAATCAACGTGTTTTGTTTCAATCAATTCTTTTCGTATTGCTCTTTCACTATGTCCTGCATCTGTAGCAGAACTTGCCATAACAAAACCCGCTCTACCTTTATCATTTAAATAACTGTAAAAATACTGAATCCACATATAGTTACCATTATCGGCTTTGGGTAAACCAAATGGTAAACGGGGGTCATTTTTTACATAGTCCTTATTTTTATCAATTTTATTTACATTGAATGGAGGATTAGTCATTACAAAATCACATTTACCAATTAGATTGTGAGGGTCACTATAAAAACTATTTCTTTCAATAATATTACCTTCAATACCGTGTATAGCAAGATTTATTTTTGCTAACTTATAGTTATTTGTTTTAAGTTCTGTACCATAACATTTAATTGCTTCGTTTACAATTTTATTTGTGTGATTACGTACAAAATATCCAGTTTGAACAAACATTCCAGCACTTCCACAAGCAGGGTCGTGTATTATTCCGTGGTCTGGTTCAATAAAATGAACAATCAATTGAACAAGACTTGGAGGTGTAAAGAATTCTCCACCCTCCTGTGCACCAGCACCTTGCATAGAAAACTTCATTAAGAAATATTCATATATTCTTCCGAATACATCACCAGTGGCTTTCTTAACTGCATCCTTATTGAAAACACGAATTAAATCACGAAGTAATTGACTTTCAAATTCCTGATAACTTTTTGGAAGAATACCAGACAAATCAGGATATTCTTTTTCAATCAACTTCATAGCGTTATTAATTGCTTCTGCAATATCATTACTTTCTGGAAGGTTTGCCAAATAATCATATTTTGCTTCTTCAGGCAACATTATTGCACCTTCAGCCAAATATTTATCTTTTGCAATATTACGATTTGGTCTTGGTCCGTCTGATACTCTGGATTCAAGAATTGCTTTTACTTCTTCATAACGATTTTGTGCAAAACGAAGTAATACAAGACCAAGAACTGGGTCTTTATACTCTGCAGCAGTTAATTTACTGTTAGCACGAAGTTGGTCGGCAGAATCCCATAACTCCTTTTCTAATTTTTTGATTTGTTCTTGATTCATAATAATAATTCTTATAAAATCGCTAAATTTTCCAAGTTATAAAAGACTTATTTTTGTGGTCTTATTGTAAGTTGATATTAAAGTTCTATCTCTAAATTTAATATTATATCCACAAATGATAATATCCTTATAATAATTATTTAGTATATTTGTAAAATTTTGAAAAATAGAAAACGATATAAATAGCACAATTAATAATTCAAAAAAAACGATTTGCCTGAAGTATTAAAAACATCAAGAATATGGCAACATATTAATTCGAACAATACTTTTGCTGTTATTTCTGCTTTCCGAATTCGAGGTAGAGAAAATGAAGAGAAACATCAGGGATTAAAAGAACAAGTTCGCTCTTTAGGGTTAGGGTTTACTGAACTAAAAGGCGGATTTACAAAAGAAGAAAAATTAGTTCAAGCGAAAGCATTAGTTATTGCAAATATTGGAAAGAAAGATATACTGATGCTTGCCGAAAAGTTCAAACAAGAACGATTTCTTTTTAAGAATAAAAAGATGTTTGTGGAATATGGAAAAAATGATATTGAAGGAATCTGGGAAACATTGAAGATATTCGAGAATGATGGTGAACAATCTAAATTCGAATTTACAAAAGATTTATTAAAATATTACTATGGAAATCTTTTGGGCGCATTCATAGGATTTAAAAATATATTTATAAAAGAAATTGAACCTACAGGTTTTAATAGAGTTGCCTATAATTCACATATTCCATTGAGAGAATTAAACTTGGATGACATAAAATAATACAATTTCTTATTGAATTGGATAATTTGTACGCTTTCTTTACTTTTACGTAAACAAAGCAAACTTTGACCGTTTGCAAATAAATCAATCACCTACAAAATGGCAAAAATTCATACACTTAAAATTGCTAATTATAGAGGTTTTAAAAAGTTTGAGCAAGTTTTTGGAATGACAGACTTTATTTGTTTAATTGGCCGTGGAGATTCAGGTAAGACAACTATTCTTGAGGCAATTTCTTCAGTGCTATCCCCCATTTGGAATTTATCCTTTTATGATACAGATTTCTACAAAGTAGAAATTACAAATCCAATCGAAATTGAAGTTTCTCTATATGAGCTCCCAAATGCTTTAATTCACGAAAATAAATTTGGGCTTTATATACGAGGGTTAGATAAAGCAACTGGTATTATCCATGACGAGATAAAAGACGAACATGAACCTGTATTAACAATAAAATTAATAGTTAAAAAAGATTTAGAGCCAAAATGGTTTGTCACCAACGATAGGAACGGTCAAGAACCAATTGAAATACATGCAACTGATAGAGCAAAATTAAATGTATTTATGGTTTCAGATTATATAGACAGACATTTTACATGGAATAAAGGAACTCCTTTATATTCACTATTAAAGCAAGATGGTTCTAACGAAGAAAAAACGAGCATAATAGTTGATGCATTTAGAGATGCAAAGCAAAACATTGACCCAGACGCATTTAAATATTTAAATAATGTAGTTAAAAATATAAAGAAAAGTGCTTCTAATCTTGGAGTTGATATTGAAAATACTTCAACTTCAATTGATTTTAAAGATATAGCAATAAAGGATGGTAGAATTTGTCTTCATGAAGATAATGTACCATTTCGATTAAAAGGAAAAGGAACAAAAAGATTAATATCTGTGGCTATACAAACTGAACTTGCCAAATCTGGGGGTATATTATTAATCGATGAAATTGAACTTGGACTTGAACCAGATAGAGCTCAACATTTAGTTAGAACTCTTAAAAAACCAAATATAGGACAAGTTTTTATTACTACTCACTCACGAGATATTTTGGTAGAACTTAAAGCAACAGATATTTATAAAATTGAAAAAAATGGAGAATGTTTATTATTGTTTGATACAACTTTACAGGGTTGTATAAGAACTAATCCAGAAGCTTTTTTCTCTAATCGTATATTAGTTTGCGAAGGTCCCACAGAAATTGGAATATGCAGAGGTTTAAATAATTATAGAATTCAATCTGAACAAGACAACGTTTCGTATTTAGGTGTGGGCTTTGCCAATGGGGTTGGTTCAAATCAAGTTGCTTATGCTAAAGGTTTTCTAGAAGCTGGATATAAAGTATGTATGTTCTGTGATTCAGAGGTTAAAGAATTTAATGAACAGAAAGCAACTCTAAAGGAAAAAGGTATAAATATAATTGACTGCGATAATAACAACGCGATTGAAAATCAGATTTTTCTAGATTTACCATGGAATGCAATAAAAGAATTAATTCATTATGTATTATCAACAAGACATGATTCTGTAGAAGACAGCTTAAGACATTATTACAAAACATATGGGGAATTGCCACAGAACTGGATTGAAGTAGATTCTTTAGAATTAAGGAAAACATTGGGTATTGTTGCCAAAAAAAGGCAGTGGTTAAAGAATATAGACCACGGAGAATTTCTTGGTGAAGTTTGTTGCAAATATCTTGCTGATATTAAAGGCACTCGATTAGAAACCCAATTTCAGGAACTTTCTGATTGGATTGATAATGCTTAATTATTTAGAATTCATTTCTAAAGATAAAAGCATGCTTATTGCCCCAGCAGGGTTTGGGAAGACTCACGCAATAGCGGAATGTCTTAATCACTCGAAAGACAAAGGTAAACAATTAATATTAACACATACCCATGCTGGAGTAGCCTCAATTAAAGAGAAAATAAAAAAACAAGGTATATCTAATTCAAGTTACTCGGTTGAAACAATAATGAGTTTTGCTCAAAAGTACACTTTATCGTTTTATAATGGTAGTGATATTCCTAAACAAGATAACAGTGAAAAATACTATCCATTTCTTATTGAAAAAGCAACTGAACTTTTTAAACTTAATCCCATTAAACAAATTATTGTTAATTCATACAAAGGTCTTTTTGTTGACGAATATCAGGATTGTACTTTAAGTCAGCACAAATTAATTTTGGCACTTTCTGAATCACTGAAGACACGTATTCTGGGAGATTATTTACAAGGTATCTATGGGTTTAATAGTGAGAATCTTGTTGATTTAGAGGATACTGTAATTATGGGTGAGTTTGCAGAAACTAAATACGAACTGGATGAACCACAAAGATGGTTACGTGGTAATAATACTAATTTAGGGAGTGATTTATATTTGATAAGGAATAGTCTACTTAAAAAAATGGAAATTGATTTGGAAAAATATTCTTCCATTGAACTTCACAAATGTAGCGATATATATGAAGAGAAATATAATGTCATTTTGGATATTATTAAAAACGAGAATAACTTATTAATAATTGACCCAATCACTACAAATATTCATTCAAGAATAAAGTTTATACAAAGATTTAATAATATACCAAGCCTTGTTGAATCCATTTATGACAAGGACTTTTATAAAACATCAAGTATCGCAGATAAAATCACAGAGGACAATGTAATTCCCATGTTATCATTATTATGCGATTTTCTTTTTAATAAAACAGAGGTCAATAAATGGCTAAAAAGAGCTGGGTTAGTTAAAAAGAAAAATGACAATGATAAAACTATTCTGAAACCATTAGAAAATATACTCAATATATTACAGGACAAATATTCATCGGCACTTTTTTCGATTGCATTAAAAGAAGTATATAAATTACCAAACATCAAATGTTATAGGAAAGAGTTGTTTTATACATTTTGCAAAGCATTGGAACAAGCTGAATATGGCAATATTACAGTTTTTATTGCTATGACAAATATTAGAAATTTAATTAGTAGAATGGGCAGAAAATTATTTGGCAAATCTGTAGGGACAACTCTATTAACCAAAGGATTAGAGTTTGACACTGTGTTAATAATCAATGCTCATAAATTTGATTCTCCAAAACATCTTTATGTGGCATTGACAAGAGCATCAAAAAGATTAATCATATTTACTGAAAAGACTAAATTGAATCCATACTAATGAAGTATAAAATAATTATTATATTATACTGTGAATAGAACAAATAACTCATAGTTAAACAAATATGTATATTTTTATGGTTCTTCAAACTCGAAATGCATTCACAAATATTTTTAAATTACAAGTAATTTTAAAATTAATTACATAAACACTAATTAAACAATGGAAACAATATTTTACATTTCAATAGGTCTTATCCTTGGGGGATTAATCGGAGTTCTAATTTTTAAACTGACATTACAAAAAAACTTTGTTCCAAAAATTGAGTTTGAAACATTGCAAACCGATTTTTCAACATTACGAGTTGATAATGCAACAAGATTATCAAAGGATGAAGTAGCAAATAACTATGTATCGAAAGAACTTCATGAAAGTGTTAATGCGGTTTTAACAAATACAAAGGAAGAGTTGCAAAAAGAAAAACAAGTCAACAAAAGTCATCAAGAAACTATTGTTCAACTAACAGGAGAATCCGAACAAAAACTTTCCAGAGCGGATGTTGAGCAGAATTATGTTGCAAAAGAAACCTTCGATATTGTAAATGGGAAATTGAAAAAAGCAGAAACAGATTTAACAGAAAACAACCAAACCATTCTTGATTTAAATAATAAATTGACAAAACTACAAGAACAAGAAGAAAACTTAAACGAAAAACTAACAACCTTTAAAACGGAAGTTGAAGCATTACACGACTTATCTAAAGTGCAGTTTAAAAATCTTGCTACCGATATTCTTGAAGAAAAGAAAAGACTGTTTGTTGAAACCAATAAGACAGAACTGAATACAATTCTGGACCCATTCAAAACAAACTTAACCGAATTTAAGGATAAAGTTGAAGCAACAAGAAAAGAAGACATACAAGATATGACTTCTTTAAAGAAAGAAATTGAATCATTACAAAGACTCAATTCACAATTGAGCGATGATGCAAGGAACCTTTCAACAGCACTAAAATCAGAAGTCAAGATGCAAGGTAGCTGGGGTGAAGAAAGATTGAATATGATTTTGGAAGTTGAAGGATTGCAGAAATATATCGACTACACACGAGAAGAAATGTATAGAGATGAAGAACAAGAAAAGAACCGTAAACCTGATTTTATTCTGAAGTTGCCAAACGGAAAATGTATCGTAATCGACAGCAAAGTATCACTAACCGCTTATGTGAATTACTTCAATGCAAACACAGCAGAAGAAAAAGTAGGATTTCTTAAACAGCATTTAAAAAGCGTAGTTGACCATATCGAAAAATTAGCCGATAAAAATTACCAATCTCTCGCTGGACTTACTACACCTGATTACGTCTTTATGTTTATGCCAGTAGAATCTGCTTTGACATTGGCTTTAAACCAAAACCCAGAAATATTCGATAATGCATTGAAGAGAAAAATTGTCCTCATAACTCCAACAACTTTGGTTGCAACTTTAAAAATCGTAAAGATACTTTGGCAGAAGGAAAATCAAGTAAAGAATGTAGAGGAAATATTCAAACAATGTGGAGAGCTTTATAATAAATTCGTTTCCTTTCTTGAAGAAATGGATAAGATTGAAACTGGTCTCCATTCAGCAACAAAGGCACATCAGGATGCGATGTTTCACTTGAAAGCTGGCACAAAGAAAGGAAACACCATTATTGGTCGATTTGAAACGATAAGATTACTTGAAGCAAAAACAAATAAGCGTATTCCAGCAAAATATATTGCAGAAATTGATTTGCTTGATGATGATAATGAAGTTAAAGTGCTTGATACAGGAAGTGTAGAAATAGTGGCTAATGAAGAGAAGAATGACGATTAAGAATGAATGTGGTTTTTAAAGTACGTTTTTGTTTAACCTTTTTTAGGAAAATGGATTTTATATTTTTCCAATAACTATGCTATTTGTTCTATTTTTAAAGTTAAATGAATACAATTATTGAAGATACTTATTTATAATAATTTAATATATAGATATGAAAAAATTATTTACTTTAGCACTTTTCATTTCTCTTCTTTTATTTATTGGATGTAAACTTTTCTCATTATTTGGATTTAAAAGTAATTACGAAAAAGGCGTTGAACTAATAAACGAAAAGAAGTATGAATTAGCGTTAAAAGAGTTTAATAAATTGGATTCTACTAACAATAATTATTCTAACGCTAAATCAAAAATATTTTATATTAATGGAGTACTAAATTATAATGATAATAATTTTATTGACGCGTTTAACAATTTCTCGAAAGTATACAAAGAAGATGAATTCTATAAGGATTCTAAATCGTTAATAGATAGCATTGAACATAAATCGATATTTTGCTATGAATATGGTATGGAACTATTAAAAACAAAAGATTATAAAAATGCTTTAAAATATTTCAAACAAATTAATGATAGTGATGAATACTCTGAAAAAGTACAATACAAAAAAAGATATATTTATGGTATATTTGCGTATGATGAAAAGGATTATAGTAAAGCATGGGAGAAATTAGTTTTTATAGATAAAAGGGATGAGATTTACCCAGAGGCTCAAGAACTTTTGTTGAAAGTAAATAAAATATTGATACCAGATAAAATCAAGACTGAATGCATTTATATAATTAATTCTTCGGCAGATTTTAACAATATTTTTCAAGAGTGGGGACGATTTGAGATTAATAAATCAAATATAAATGACAATAGATATATAGATATGCTGGAAAAATCGAGAAAAGAATTTCTGAAGGAACTAATTGATTATGAAGAATATGAACCAGCAACAAGAAAATTTATAAACAGTGTAAATGTTTGGATGAATTATATAATCGATTGGGTTAATTTCACAAAAAAATATTGGAAAGGTTATTTTAGCGTGGGTATGTTCCCAACAGACGAATGGAATCAAAACTTAAGTAAATTTAGAGCAAAAAGAAAAAGTCTTGAACTCGATGTTTGGATTATTCAAAACAAATTGAGAAACAAATATCATTTTAGCACAAGTAATTCTCCGTTTTAAGAATTATGGTTACGGTTTTAATTAAATATATAGAACAATGACAAAGTATTATACCCATATTAATATTATTAAATAATCAATCAATTAATTATGAACCTAAAAATACGTATTTTGCTTTTATCGTTTAAAATGATAACACATAAGGTTACAAACTAATAAATGAAAACAAAAACAAGAAAGAATCATATACAGAAAATGGAAGTAAATGATAACGAGGACAGATTTAATGTAGAACAAGAAGATATTTTACTTGCGAAATTAATAACTGCAACTCTTTCCAGTAAATTTAATGGAACCCCTCTTGAATTGTTTGTTCATACAAAATATTTAATGGAGATTGATAATGAAGATGAAATACAAGACTATATTATTACGGATTTCAATCCAGATATTGGTGAACAATCTGCAATTAAATTAGCAAAGGACTTCATTTCTTTAAAAAAGGAATTTATAAAACCTGATAAAGCAACAGCATTTGTTTTTAATTCTCTTAAAATAATAACTTTCATTATTTCTTATATCTTTATTGTTCCCACATTAACAACATCAATGTGGATTGGAGGACTCATCGGAGGGTATTTTAGTTTGAAAAGTAAAGGTTATGATGCCTTTTTAGATGCTTTAGATATAAGTGCTATTGATTATAACAAACATAGAACTGAACGACAACAAGCAGATAAAGGAAAATGGTATTATCGTATGAAATGGAGTTCAGCAAATCATATAGGTTTTGAAGAAATGTTTAAGAAAGAGAATAAATGGTATTTGTTGGCTATATTCGTAGTGCTTTGTATTGACGTATTATCAATAGTTTTATTTTTTAAGTTATCTGCTTTTTATGTTATAGATAATTTAATAAATACAATTTTATTTATAACCCTGGTGCTACTATCTTATGTGACAATTGGGTATCTGAACCATAAAATGTGGGATAAGAAGAATGGAAAAAGAAATTCACAAGACTTTAACCAAAAGCATTAATATAATAATTAATAATAATAATTGTGAGAATATTCAAAACAATTTACTCATTTTGTAAAGTTTGAAAAAATTACAAAATATCCCCCCTTAATCTGGTGCATTGATTCGGTCGGTTATAACTCTTAAGTTTAATAAACTTACAAAAGGCAATTGTAATATTAACGAGTTTAAAAGAAAACCTAATTGAGTTGTGGTAATGCCTACCCGTAAGTCTCTTTTAGGTTTTTTTAATATGCAAAATTGGTAAAATGTTATCTACTGATTTAATAAGTTTAAGCAATTGTACAGCAGATTGTACTACAAGTATAGTTTATATTTTGGAAGTTCAGGGTGGCGGAATTGGTAGACGCGCAGGGCAATAATAAAAAAACCCTTGAAACAATTAAGTCTCAAGGGTTTGCAGTGCCCGAAATCGGAATCGAACCGATACTGCCTTTCAGGCAACAGGATTTTAAGTCCTGCGCGTCTACCAATTCCGCCACCCGGGCTGGTGAATTACAAAAGTAAACAATTTATTGTTTCTTTTCAATGTATATCATAAGAAATCTAACTCTATTTGAACGAATCTATGTAATCTTTTAATTCTGTTATACTGCTGCTGTACCTAAAGTTACCAAAAACCCTTAAATAGTTTCTCTTATCTACTGTTTTCTTATATGCATATTTTGCGATTTCAACTTTGTAAGTTTCAAATGTCAGCATTTTTATCAAACTGTTCACCTGGTCAGTGGTAAAATATGAACGGTCAATACCGTATTTTAAAAGTTCAGTCCTGGTCTCGTCAAATGGTGTTCCTGCTGCTATGTTTTCTAAGTCGACAAAGTCTGGGTCGCTTATTACTCTGTAATTTTCCTCGTCGTGGTCTCTGTTTCCGTTATGGTGTTCCCAGTCAGTTATCTCAATCCCGCCTTTTGTTTTTCTGTATTTGTATTTCTGATACACGTAAAATGATTTGTATTCGTCAATTACTGCGCGAATCGTGTATCCTTCCGTGATTGTTATCTCGCTTGAATAAATTGGCTTTGTGGCATTTGTTGGGGTGATTTTTATGTAATGCTTACCTGCCGCTATCCCGTCTATTGTTACCTCTTCAATTTGTTTTGCGATGACACTTTTATCGAATTCAACTCCGAATGTACTGCCGTCATAAAGTGAAATTGTTAATGATGTTACTTTTTGCGCAAATGTGTTTGCCGCTGATGTTAGCATTAAAAGTAATGCAAAGATGTAAAGTGTTTTTTTCATTGTTCTGTGATTTTATTTTATCACCCTATTATTTTTACCTTAAATCTTAAAACAATGTTCCTCACATATAGTTCAAATAAGATGAATTTATGAATTTATATTGTGTTTTATTTTAAATAAATTATTGGAATACTAATTTTATAATTAAAATAACTTTTCAGTATGAAAATCTTCATAGATACAGCAAATCTTAATGAGATAAAAGAAGCAGCTGATATGGGTCTGCTCGATGGCGTTACAACAAATCCTTCACTGGTTGCTAAAGAAGGACACAAAGATTTTAAATCAATGCTCGAAAAAATATGCTCTATCGTCGATGGCGATATCAGTGCAGAAGTCGTCTCTACAGACTATGAGGGTATGATAAAAGAGGGTAGGGAACTCTCAAAAATTCATAAAAATATAGTAGTTAAAGTCCCTTTAATCAAAGCAGGTCTTAAAGCTACAAAAACTTTTACCGAAGAAGGAATAAAGACTAATGTTACACTTTGTTTTTCCGCGTCGCAGGCGGTGCTCGCAGCTAAAGCCGGTGCCTATTTAGTCAGTCCTTTTGTAGGTAGACTCGATGATATATCAATGAATGGTATGGAGTTGATCTCCCAAATCGTCCAGATATATTCTAATTATGATTACAGAACCCAGGTTCTCGTAGCTTCGGTCAGGCATCCAATACACTTTGTTGAGTCCTGTCTTATGGGTGCAGATGTTTGTACAATGCCTTTTAAAGTTATTGAACAACTGGCAAAACATCCATTAACCGATATGGGTCTTGAGAAGTTCTTGGATGACTGGAAGAAATTAAACAAGTAATATTCTTAACGGAGGAATTTTAATAATTTATAAATTTAATAGTAATGAAAAAGACGGCATTTAATGATTTACATAAAAAGTATGGTGCTAAATTAGTTGAATTTGCAGGTTATGAAATGCCTGTTCAATACGAAGGTATTATCGCCGAACATAAAGCTGTCAGGAATTCTGTCGGTGTTTTTGATGTATCCCATATGGGAGAAGTACAGATTCACGGTAAAGATGCTTTTGCTTTTGTCCAGAAACTCACTACTAACGATGTATCCCAGCTTTTTAAAGGCAGAGTTCAGTATTCATCTATGTGTCTGCCAAATGGCGGAATAGTTGATGATTTACTCGTCTATCATTGCGGTGATTATTTTATGTTGGTAATCAATGCTTCAAACATCGAAAAAGATATTAAATGGATGAAAGAAAATATCTTCGGTGATGTTGTTATTAAAGATATTTCGGAAGAAACTTCGCTTCTCGCTGTTCAGGGACAAAACTCAATGAAAACCCTGCAGAAACTTACTGATACTGACCTTTCTAAGATTGAATATTATCATTTTGAACTCGGCAAAGTTGCAGGTCAGGACGTTATCATTTCAAGAACAGGCTATACTGGTGAGAAAATATGTTTCGAAATATATTCTTCTTCAGATGTTAAGAAATCAGAAGAACTCTGGAATGCAATTTTTGAAGCAGGTAAGGAATTCGACATTAAACCTATCGGTCTCGGTGCAAGAGATACTCTCAGACTTGAATATGCTTTCAGACTTTATGGAAATGATATGGATGAAACTACAAACCCGCTCGAAGCAGGGCTTGCCTGGATTACTAAGCTTGACTGCGGAGATTTCAACGGTAAAGAGGCTATCCTGAAATCAAAACAGGATGGACTTAAGAGGAAACTCATTGGTTTCGTTATTGAAGATAAAATGGTTGCAAGACACGGTCAGGATGTTTACGCTGGTGAACAGAAAATCGGTCACGTAGCAAGCGGTGCTCCTTCTCCGATGCTCGGAAAGAATATTGGTATGGCTTACGTAACTACTGAGTACAGTAAAAACGGTGCCGAAATCGAAGTTGATGTCCGCGGCCGAAGAATTAAAGTTGTTGTAACGAAGACTCCGTTTGTGAGTTAATGGATTTTTAAAATATAATTGTGATTGTTAACGGGGGATTTGATAAAATCCCCTGATTTATAAAATTAAATATTTTCGTTTGGTTAACATTAGTGTTTATTTATCTCAGTCGTTAGTTCCTGATGAACTGACCTTAAAAGATAAAAACGTAGTTGTAGTGGATATTCTCAGGGCTTCTTCAACAATACTGACTGCTTTGGTCAATGGTGCTAAAGAAGTTATTCCTGCTGAAAGCGTTTCTGTTGCCGCCCGTATTTCAAAGGGACTTGGTAATTCTATACTTTGCGGTGAAAGAAACGGAAAAGTAATCGAAGGGTTTAAACTTGGTAACTCTCCTTTTGAATATTCTGCAGAAAAAGTTAAATCTAAATCTCTGGTCTTTTCAACTACAAACGGTACCATCGCAATAGCTAAATCTAAATATGCAAAGTCCTGTGTGCTCGCAAGCTTTCTTAATTTTAGCGCTGTTGTCGGACACTTATCGGCACTGAATGATGATTTTACAATTGTTTGTTCAGGTAAGTTAAATGATTTCTGTGTTGAAGATTCTGTTTATGCCGGATTGTTAATAGCAAAACTTTTTGAACTGAACTCCAAGTCAAATTATACTCTGCTCGATTCAGGTTATATATCTTACCAACTTGCAAAACAACTTATTTATAAAAACGCTAAACCCGATCAGCACAGGGTTTTCAACATGTTCAAGAAAAGCGAACACGGCAAATATCTTGTATCACTTGGCTTTGAAAAAGACCTTGAGTATTGTTCTAATATTGACTCGTTTAAAAATTTACCGACATTTAAAAATAACATTATTAAACTTAAAGAAACGTTTGATTCTGAAGCAACCGAGAAATCTAAAATGAAAAGAATCAACATTAGTAATAAATCAGGCAGCTCAAAAGAATGAATAAAAAGATGAAAGCAAAACTTTCAGCGGCTAAACCTGAAAGGAAAAGCAAGAAAAATAAACAGGAAGAATTTCAGATATCTGAGAATTTTAAAATCAGGTTAATCGGAGTGCTGATTTTATTCCTCGGCGTACTTTCATTCATTGCAATCCTCAGTTATTCAAAAGCAGATGCTCAGACTTTATTAAAGTTGTCATTCATAGATATTTTCAGGAAAGAAACATATACCCCGCACAACCAGATTAATAATCTCCTGGGTATTGCAGGTGCTTTTGTCGCTAATCTTTCTATCGAAAACCTGTTCGGATATTTTACTGCTGTTATTCCTGTAATCCTTATTGTTATAGGGTATACTCTCTTCAGAAGAAAAGAAATGTCCAAACCTGCTACCATTTCTGTTTATTTGCTTTTGTTTATGACCGTTCTTTCTGCCTCGGCAGGATTAATAAGATTTTTCGTAGGTACAGACTATATGACAGGTGCATACAGCGGTGCTACAGGTAATTTTATTGCGTCAATTTTCTATTATGGACTTGGCGGTGTTGGTGCTTCAGTGATTTTCATTATTCTACTCGCTTTGATTGTAATGCTTCTTCTCGATGGAAATATACTCAGGTCATTGGCAAGAATTAAGATTCTGTCTGAAAAGATTAAAGAGAAATTCCATAAGGAAAAAGAAGACCTGGTTGCAACAAAAGAAGAGAAATTAACAAAAGCTGAAACCAAAGAAGAAAATAATATTCAGGATGCACTTCTTAAGGAAAGAGATAAAATCAGAAGACTGAAGAGTAAGCAATCGGAAGATGGTGAATTAATAAAAGATACTGAAATCAACAGACCGCAGACTCCCGTTAGCGTTCTTCCGAAAGACGATGTGATGGATATTCAGGGCGATGGAGAAGAAGAGATTAAAAAGGAAGACACTAAAAAGGATTCAAAAGAATCTGCTGCCGATAAAAAGAAGAAAAAGAAGATTGATGACCTGATAATAAAAACTCCAAAAAAAGAAGAGGCATCTGAAACAGATATCAATCCGGAAAATTCGAATGAACTTGAGGGCCTGGAAAGAATGCAGGAAGATGACTTCATTGAAGAAAAACTCGAAGGATATAAATTCCCGCCTCTTGATATTCTTGAAGATCCGAGTAAAGAGGATCTAGAAACAATATCCGATGAAGAATTAAAACATAACGGACGTTTGTTGCAGGAGAAACTTCTTAAGTTTGGTATAGAGATTAAGGATATTGCTGCAACACCTGGTCCTGTAGTCACTCTGTACGAGTTAATACCTGCTCCTGAAGTTAAACTTTCCAAGATAGAATCTTTGCAGGATGACATTGCTCTTGCAATGAAGGCTAAAGGTATTCGTATGATTATCCCAATTCCCGGCAGAGGTACTGTTGGTGTTGAAATACCAAACAGTAAATCTCAGATGGTAAGAGTAAAGGAAGTTGTATCTTCTGCTAAATTTAATGAGAGTTCCAAAAAACTTACAGTTGCATTCGGTAAAATGATTGACGGTGAAATTTATGTCGATGACCTTTCCAAGATGCCGCACGTTTTAATGGCTGGTGCAACGGGTTCAGGTAAGAGTGTCGGCATTAATACTATTATCGCTTCACTTCTGTATAAAATGCATCCGTCAGATTTGAAATTTGTTATGATTGATCCTAAGAAAATAGAACTCAGTTTGTATTCTAAACTCAGAAATCACTTTGTTGCTACCTCAAACGATATTAATGAAAGTATCGTTACAAGTCCTTCAAATGCTGTTTCTATACTCAAAAGTGTTGAAATGGAAATGGAGCAGCGTTACGATAAACTTGCTAATGGAGGTGTCAGGAATATTGAAGCATACAATGTTAAATATGCTGAAGGTAAACTTAAGAACAATGAAGTTATAAGGCATAAGAAGATGCCTTATATAGTTGTAATCATCGATGAACTTGCTGATTTAATGATTACCGCTAAAAGAGAAATTGAAGAACCGATTGCAAGAATTGCACAGATGGCTCGTGCCGTTGGTATCCATCTGATTGTTGCTACACAAAGACCGTCTGTCGATGTTATTACAGGTGTAATCAAGGCAAACTTCCCTGTGCGTATTGCTTATCAGGTAGCTTCAAAAATTGACTCCAGAACGATTCTCGATATGGGTGGTGCTGATCAGTTACTTCGTAACGGTGATATGCTTTATTTATCTTCATCTACTCCTAAGCCTATCAGAATTCAAAATGCTTATATATCAACAGAGGAATGTGAAAAGCTTGTTGAGTTTATCGCTAATCAAAAAGGATATTCCAAACCTTATCTCCTGCCTTCTGTTATGAAGAAGAGAGCTAATGGAATGTATTCAGATGATGACTGGGATGACATGTTCCCTGATGCTGCAAGGTTAATTCTTAAACTTCAGAATTGTTCAACATCCACATTGCAGAGAAGACTTAAACTCGGATATGCACGTGCGGCAAGAATCGTCGACCAGATGGAAGAAGCAGGAATTGTAGGCCCAAATCAGGGTGCTAAAGGAAGAGAAATTCTTATCACAGAAGACGAACTCGAAGAAATACTACAAGGTTTATAATAAACTTCTTTTAAATGTTTATGCCGATTGCCACACAGTTTTTAGTTCTGTGAATTTTTCGATTTCCTTAAAATTCTCATTTTGTTTATCAGAAAACCAGTTCCAGCTTTTGCTGTTACCTGTTTCGTAAAATCTCTTTACATTATTCGCACACAATTCTTTAATCAGCTTTCTGTTATTACCTGTCTCTTCGCAATAATCTATTGCGTTTATGTCAAAATGACCTGCAAGATGAGATATCAGTTCACTCTTTTGACCTGTTAGAAGATTTATTACACCGGAAGGAAAATCACTCGTTGCAATAACTTCAGATAATGTTAAAGATGGTAACGGAGATTTTTCGTTCGCGATTATTACACAAGAATTCCCTGTGGTGAGTATAACAAGAATTCTGGATACAAGTGGAAGAAAGCTAAGGTTGTCAGGAAGAATAACACCTACAACACCTACCGGCTCAGGAACAGAAAAATTAAAGTATCCTTCCTGTACGGGATTCACACTGCTTATTAACTGCATCCATTTATCTGCAAAACCTGCATAATAAATAATCCTGTCTATTGCCTTTGACACTTCATTTCTGCATTCAGACTTTGTTCGTAAAGTTGATATATAAATTTCTTCAATAAACTGTTCTTTTCTTCCCTCAAGCATTTCTGCAAACCTGTATAATATCTGCCCTCTTTCATAACCTGATTTTGAAGACCAGCTGCTAAACCCTGAACGTGCAGAAACTACCGAATTTCTTACATCTTTTCTCGACGCCCTTGATATATTACAGATTTTATCCTTCGTTTTAGGATTTATGACTTCAATATATCTTTCAGATTCTGTTCTTGCAAATTTACCGCCGATAAATAGCTTATACATCTTCGGTATTTCAATTCTTGTGCTCATTGAATAAAATTTGTTATTAATTATTTAATTATAACTAATATGACAGAATATTTAAACCCAATAATTCGTTTAACAAATCCATTTAAATTTTAATTGGTACATTAATTTATTATATTTATTTATATTATTTAATATATGACTAAATTCTTAACAACATTAAAGCATTTTGATACGAAGATTGATGAGACTTACACTAAAGAAAGAGCATCAATACTAACTAACAGGACAATCAAAGGAGAAAATAAAATCAATGCGATAAAAATTGCTATCTCAATGATTGATTTGACAACCTTGGAAGGAAAAGATTCAGAAGGAAAAGTCTTTGCTATGTGCCAGAAAGCAAAAAATCCTCTGCCTGGGGATAATAATATTCCTCATTGTGCTGCGGTTTGTGTATATCCTCACCTTATTAATTTTGCTAAAAAGGGTGTTGATAATTCTGGTGTAAAAATTGCATCGGTATCAACAACATTCCCCTCAGGACAGTATTCTTTGAAATTAAAACTGAATGATGTGGAAAAATGCATTTTAGACGGTGCTGATGAAATTGATATGGTAATTTCTCGGGGGGAATATTTATCTGGGAATTATGAATATGTGTTTAATGAAATATCGAAAGTAAAAGAACTTTGTAAGACGTTATCGGAAAAAATAAGCCAGAAATACGGAATAAAGAAAGATGTGCATCTAAAAGTAATATTGGAAACAGGTGAACTTGAAACTTTTGACAATGTTCGAAAAGCAAGTATGATGGCAATACTCGCAGGTGCTGATTTTATTAAAACATCTACCGGAAAAGTCCAGCCAGCTGCAACTTTGCCCGTTACTTTGGTTATGCTTGACACAATAAAAGATTATTTTAGCGAAACAGGAATAAAAATCGGAATGAAACCAGCTGGTGGGATGAAAACTACAAAGGATGCTCTGTCTTATTTAATCCTGTTGAACGAAACCTTGGGAGATGAATGGATGACTCCTGATTTATTCAGGTTAGGTGCTTCATCAGTATTAAATGACCTGTTAATGCAGTATAAAAAACAACGTACAGGTTACTATCAGTCGGGGGACTATTTTTCTTTGGATTAATTAAAGTTGTTTATAATTTTAAAAACTTGTAAAAATAATAATGAGAACCCAGTTAAAAAATAAGAATACAAATAAACCTACATTGAAATATTCAGATTCTTTTGAAGATACAAAACATATTAAGCTGTCTGATAAGTATGATTTGTTTATAGGCGGGAAATGGGTTAAAGCGAAAAAATATTTTAATACTATAAATCCTTCTAACGAGGAGATTCTTTCAAAAGTAGCTTATGCTAATGAAAAGGACGTTGATGCAGCTGTTAACTCCGCAGAGAAAGCATACAATAAGGTATGGAAGGATTTATCCCCTAAGGCAAGAGGGAAGTACATTTACAGAATTGCACGTATATTACAGGAAAAGGCACGTGAATTCTCAGTAATAGAAAGTATGGATGTAGGAAAGCCTATTAAAGAATCCAAAGCTTTCGATATTCCGACTTCTATTGCACACTTTTTCTATTATGCAGGTTGGGCGGATAAATTAGAGTATGCGTGTCACGATAAAGAACCAAAATCAATCGGTGTGGTTGGACAGATTGTCCCATGGAATTTTCCTTTACTTATGGCGGCGTGGAAAATAGCACCTGCACTTGCATGCGGTAATACAGTTGTGATAAAATCAGCCGAAACTACTCCGCTCACATTGTATAAACTTGCTGAAATTATTCAGGAGGCAGGAATCCCGGAAGGTGTTG
Organism: Ignavibacteriota bacterium; assembly: GCA_026390735.1. GTDB lineage: Bacteria > Bacteroidota > Ignavibacteria > Tepidaquicellales > Tepidaquicellaceae > CAIKZJ01. Next base: position 118,145 of record JAPLFJ010000012.1, on the reverse strand, counting down.
TCAATATTATTTCAGGAGACGGATACACAGGCTCCTGCATCGTAAATCATCCGAAAGTGAAAAAGATCGCATTCACAGGTTCTACTGATGTTGGTAAAATTATAATGAGAGCCGTTGCTGATACTGATAAAAAACTGACACTGGAACTCGGAGGCAAAGCGGCGAACATTGTGTTCGAAGATGCTTCTCTCGATGATGCTGTGGAAGGTATTATAAAAGGAATTTATTTTAATCAGGGACAGGTCTGCTGTGCCGGCTCAAGGCTTCTTGTACAGGAAAGCATTAAAGATAAACTAATTAAAAAGTTGGAATCCAGAATAAATAATTTAATCGTAGGCAATCCCCTGAATAAAAATACTGATGTAGGTTCTATTAACTCAAAGGCTCAGTTAAATAAAATTAATGAGCTTATAAAATCAGGAGTTGATGAAGGAGCAACCTTATATCAAAGCAAATGCCAGCTGCCAAATAAGGGATATTGGTGTGCACCCTCACTTTTTACAAATGTAGCTCAGTCACACAGAATTGCTAATGAAGAAATTTTTGGTCCTGTATTGACGGTTCTTACATTCAGAACTCCTAATGAAGCAGTAGAGAAAGCAAATAATACATTTTATGGATTATCTGCTGGAATATGGACCGATAAAGGCTCAAAGGCTTTAAAAATAATGAAGAAAATAAAAGCAGGTGTAATCTGGACTAATACATTCAATAAATTCAGTCCTGCTTCACCATTTGGAGGTTATAAAGAGAGCGGATTCGGAAGAGAAGGCGGTATTCAGGGAATAAAAGAATATTTGATGAGTAATTAATAATTGATACAAGCCCACATCTGTCCAAAATAACTCTTTTAAGGAAATGTTTTGGACAGCAGAGAGTAACTCAAACATCCTGCTTGAGATAGTGTAATGCAATTAAAGTCATATAAATCATTGAAAACACTCTACAAACATAGCTTTAATAGTTTCTCTTAGAATATCAAAGATAGAAAATGTTTTGGACAGCAGAATGCACCCTAATATACTTGAATTAGGGGTTGTTTTAGAAAGTGGTATAATTGATATGAAATCTGCCAAATTGAGCTATAAATGAGCCTTTATTTGTGTTCCCAATTTATTTTGGACAACTGTGATACAAGCCCTGTCTATTCCGCCATAAGCGTAACTTGCTTTAAATAGATAATGTTCTGAGGGATTATAGCATTGTTACCATGAAAAATTTGTTAAAAGAAATCACCTTGTTGAAAGTATTCACTCTTGCTTTATGATATTCCCTTAACAATTAGATTGAATTTTCTGAAATATTCATGCCTGAAAATAATCTCTTGTGATTTCAAATAATTATGATAATATATATAAATTTAATTGTTAAGTATTTCAATAAATGATATATGTGAAATGTATTATGATTCAGAAATTTATAACCAAAAGACTTAAATGTTTACTTTATATTACATTTGTTATTTATCAGAAAATAGTTAACTTAAGAAAAGTTGAACTGTATGTTGGTCAACGTAATTTTTAATGTTTTATTATGTTTAATAAAAACGTAAAAAATCTCATTATGAAAAAAGTATACATATATCCGTTTATATTAATGGCATTTGTTCTTGTCTCTTTAATGTCATCTTGTTCATCTGGTGATGAAGATGAAGATATCTATGTATTAAGAGACACAGTTGTTTTGAATGTCGATACATTGATTAAAGAACAACGAAACATTCAAAAGGTTAATTTAACATTTGTAGTCCAGTTGGCTGCTTTTAAAGAACAAAGTTATGCTGATGCATTCGTTGTTTCTGCTAAAGAAAAACTGAACTCGGTTCCTGACGTTAGGAAGTCCGGAAGCTTTTACCTTGTCACTGCTGGTAAGTTTTTCGATGCTGCATCTGCACAGGATTATCTTGCTTTTGTTAAATCCAAAGGGTTTACAAGTGCATTTGTAAAGTCAATAAATTAATTTTAAACGGAGTATAAAATGAAAAATGTATATTACACTATATTGTTTTTAACTGCTTTTAGCATTTCAATAGTTATGACTTCCTGTTGCGCAGATAATGAATGTGCTGAGGAAGATATCTATGGTAAAACCATTGTTAGACAAACAGATACTTTGTACAATAAAGTGCCTAAATTTGAAAGGGGACCTTATAGTGTTCAGATAGGTGCTTTTGCGAATAAATCCTATGCCGATGCTTTCTTAAGAGATGCAAAATCTGAGCTTAGAATGGATGTTTCGATGAAGCAAACAAGTGACGGTTTGTACAGAATATTAATCGGTGAATATAAAACAGTAACTGAGGCCGAAGAAGTATTGCAGTCTGTCAGGAAAAAAGGATTTAATGATTCTTTTACCCGTGACAGTTACGGACCGATAAACAAATAAATTTTGCGTATATATGGACTCAGGTAAGATTATTGATGGAAAAGATATATCCTCAAAAATTAAAGATGAAGTAAGAGAAGAAACTAAAAAGTTACTTTTCGAGCGTAATATTATTCCTGGTTTAGCGTTTATTATTGTGGGTGAAAATGTGGCCTCCAAAGTTTATGTTAAAAGCAAAGGTAAGGCCTGCGAAGAAATTGGATTCCACTCTGTTACAAAATCATTACCCGAAACTACAACCGAAACAGATTTACTCAGAATTATTCATGAATTTAATAACGACAAAAGTATTCATGGTGTACTGGTTCAATTGCCACTTCCAAAACACATTAATGAACAAAAGATAATTGAAGCAATCGATTATAAAAAAGATGTTGACGGATTTCATCCTCAGAATGTTGGCAGACTTTCTATTGGGCAAAAGTGCTTTATCCCGTGTACTCCGTATGGTATAGTTGAAATGATTAAGAGGTCGAAAGTTGATACCAATGGGAAAAATGTTGTAGTAATAGGGAGAAGTAATATTGTAGGAAAACCTATGGCAAGTCTGTTTCTCAGAAAAGACTTAAACTCTACCGTTACAATCTGTCATAGCGCCACTAAGGATATTAAAGCGTTTACACTTCAGGCTGATATTCTTATAGCTGCAATCGGTAAACCTGAGTTCGTTAAAGGTGATATGATTAAAGAGGATTCTGTTATAATCGATGTTGGTATTAACAGGGTTGATGATAATACTGTTCCGAAAGGATACAGACTTACAGGTGATGTCGATTATAACAGTTGTTTTGGTAAAGTTTCAAAGATTACTCCTGTACCCGGCGGAGTCGGCCCTATGACAATTGCAATGCTTATGAGAAATACTTTAGATTCTGCATCTCAAATTATATACGAATGAAATCAAAAATCATTACTAAAATTTCTTTAATTACTAACCCGAAACATTTCGATAATCTTGTCGCTCATTTATTCCTGATTGGAATTACTTCTTTTGAAGAGAAAGACAGTTCAATCGACTTATACGTTAAGCCGGAAGAAGTATCTGGAATCATTAAGTCAATCTCAACTAATTTCTCAGGAAATTCTCTGGATATTTTTGTCGAGGAAATAGAAAACAGAAACTGGAATGAAGAATGGCAAAAGAGTATAGAACCTATAATTATCAGCAATAAACTCGTTGTTTATCCTACATGGAAAAAAGAAGAGGTTAAAAAGTATAAGGGCTGTATAAAGATTCAGATAGACCCTAAGATGGCGTTTGGTACCGGCCATAATGAAACTACTCAGCTTGTTCTTGAACTTATGCTGAAATATTTAACGAGGAAAGATAAATATCTTTTTGACTTTGGGTGTGGAACAGGTATTCTTGCTATTGCTGGTATTAAGATGGGGATTCAAAAAGCAGTTGCTGATGATATTGATGAAGACTCTATCGATAATGCAGTCGAAAACTTTAAACTGAATAAAGTGTACAATAAAATTAAACTTTATCAGAATTCAATCTCGGGTATTAAAGAAAAGAACTTTGATGTTATATGCGCGAATATTATCAGTTCTGTGATTAAAGAGAACCTGGAACTGATGTATTTAAAACTTAAACCTGAAGGAAAACTTTTCCTGTCTGGTGTTTTGAGAGAGGAAGAAAGAACTCTGAAAACTCATTTGAAGAAGAAAGGGTTTAAAGTTATCGAAGTTATACGTAAATCAGAATGGATAGGTGTCTATGCCCTTAAAGATTAAAACAGATAATTTCTTTAATTCTATTAACCTCAAAAGTAATAAAGAAAAATTTACTGAATTAATCAAAGGCAGAAGTTTTACGGCAGAGAAAATTGTTTCTAATGGATTTAAATCTCCTGATAATAAATGGATGTCTGAAGTTAATGATGAATGGGTAATGCTGCTTAAAGGCAGTGCTAAACTTGAATTTGAATTTGAAGTTGGAGATGTAATTAATTTAAAAGCAGGTGATTATTTACTGATTCCTGCGAAGACTAAACACAGAGTTATTTATACATCAAAAAAACCATTTTGCTACTGGTTAGCAATTCACTTTAAATAATTATTTATTATGGAAAATATCATACCATCTGAATTCAGAGAAAAGGAATACCGAACCCGAAGGTTTCAGAACTGGATTACTATCGGATTCTTGTATTCTTTGTTTTATATGACCAGATATAACTTTGCTGCTAATGCCGCAACTTTACAGACAGTTTTCGGATGGACTAAAAGTGACTTGGGTATATTCGAAACATTGTTGCCGCTCGTTTATGGCCTTGCAGTAGTTGTTAACGGTCCGCTTGCTGACAAGATAGGGGGTAAGAAATCATTCCTTATTGGTTCTGTAGGTGTAATTTTAATGAATCTGTTATTCGGTGCTACAGGATATCTGGTATTTGAACAATCTGTATGGAATAATAAAGAACTTCTGAAAGATAGTGTATTGTTATATGGCTTTACAAAGCAAACAGTCCTTTGGGGGCTTGCAATAATCTGGGCTGTTAACGGATACTTCCAGGCTTTCGGTGCGTTGTCAATCGTAAAAATTAATGCTCAGTGGTTTCATGTTCGTGAAAGAGGTACATTTGCGGCTATCTTTGGTGTATTAATAAGGTTCGGATTGATTCTTTCATTCTCGGGAACACCTTTGCTGGCTCAATGGCTGGGCTGGAAGTGGGCATTCTGGGGACCTGCTATTTTAACAACAATTGTTTTTATCTGTACAATCTTTTTCGTTAAAGATACTCCAAAGGAAGCAGGTTATGCCGATTTAGATACTGGTGACGGTGATGTTATGACTAATGAAAAAGTTAAGATGAGTGAAGTTTTGTCCAAGGTTTTTGCAAGTCCTGTTATGTGGATGATTGGATTTGGTTCTATGATGATTGGTTTTGTAAGAAGAAGTGTTGTTGATGCATGGTATCCGCTGTATTTCAAAGAGGTTTTCAACGTTTCTAATGTTGATCTGCCATATCAGCTGGCTGCCTGGGGAATAGCAATTCTGGGTATTGCCGGTGGTTTTGTGTTTGGAATTATGTCGGACAGAGTTTACAATGGAAGAAGAGCACCGGTTATAGTTTATGGTTTTCTTGGAATGGCGGCAGTATTGGTATTATTCTATGTATCCGATTCTCTGTCGTTAGGACCATATATGGCAGCAATAATGATTATGCTATTGTCCTTTTTTGTTAATGGTGCCCACGGAATGGTTGGTGGGGCAGCTTCAATGGATTTTGGAGGCAGAAAAGCAGCCGCAACTGCTACTGGATTAATAGATGGATTTCAATACTTAACCAGTGCTTTAAACCCGTTTTTCCTTAGTGCGTTTATTTTTCCAATGGGATGGCAGGCCTGGAAACTCTGGCCAATACCATTTGCGCTGTTAGGTGCCTTAATAATGTCGCGGTTATGGAATGCAACACCTAATAGAAAAGGCGGGCATTAAATACCAAATTAATGTCTTTAGTTTAGCTATAAAAAATAATATATTATTAGATGTAAAGTTATGTGAAAATTAAGGTTTTTTACGTAATATTTGCATATTTGAAAGAGTTTTAGGGGCTGTAAGTACATTTTATTAATAAATATGCACTTAGGTTGGATTGACTTATTTAAATGCACGATGAAGTGTAGCAAATTTTGAATTTGCTTATCTTGATTTAATAACGAAAAAGGCATAAGATAAAAAATGACTAATAACGATCAACAGGCAGTAAAAAGGACAGGAAATATACTGCCTACAAATAACCTAAAAGAACATATTGGGATTATACGCAATAATATTCTTCCTATTGTTCTGATTTTTATAGCAAGTATAATGGTAACATTAGTATATGTTACAAATGCAATCGATATATATAAAACGGTCACCACTCTTAAAATTACTAAACCTCAGGGTAGTATACTTACAACTTCTCTGATGCCTGAAGCAGAAAGTTTCTCAAGTGACAGATTTATCTCAAATGAAATTGAAATCCTGAAAAGTAATTCTATCAGAGAAAAAATTGCATCTTCGCTATTAGACTCTTTTAAAGTTATTAATGACAGAAATAAATTCTATTATATTGTAAACAGGCAGCCTGAAATCAAAGATAATGTTGTCAATTTAAAAGGTCTTACAGGCTTACTGGCAGGTATTGTTTCTATTAATCAGAAAAGAGGTCTTGATATAGTAGAAATTGAAGTCCAGAGTCCTTCAAATTACGAGGCTACTCTCATCGCTAATGTTTATGCGAATACATACCAGAGAATTAGTTTAGATTATAGCAGGAGAGAATTAACTACAATTCGTGAATTCCTTGGGCTGGAAAAAGATAAAAGGTTTAAAGATTTAGCAACTTCTGAAGGTGCCATTCAGGATTATCAGCAACAAGGCGGTATCTTATTCCTTGATGATCAGGCAAAGAAAGTCGTTGATGAAATATCAACTTATCAGGCCCAGAAAAATGCAACTGAAGTTGAATTGTATTCAAAACAAAAAGCAAGTAGCGAAATCAGAAACGAATTAACAAAGATTGACAGAAGCGTTCTTGAATACATAGATGGTCAGATGAATGAATCATACTTCACAGAACTGCAGAAGAAAATTGCTGAATTAGAGGTCCAGAGGGACGTTGAAACTGCTGTTCTAACGGATGCTAAATTAAAAGAAAAAGTTAATAAGGAATACCAGAAAAAAATTGACCCTCTCAAGAAAAACCGTGATGATAAAATGAGTATTGTCAAAACAGGTATCCTTTCTAATACACCTCAGGAAAAAAGTCAGTTAGGTCAGAAACTTTTTGAAATAGATATAGAAATTATTACTAATAAGGCAAAGCTGAATTCAATTAATAAGGTTATTGCTAAAAACGAAACCGAGTTTAATAAGTTACCCGCTCAAAGTATCGAACTGGCAAGACTTGAACGTGATAGAAAATCAAATGAAAAATTATATCTGACGCTTGAAGAAAAGTATCAGGAAGCTATCGTTAACGAAAGAGCAAAACTTGGAAATGTCAACGTTATTGATGAGGCTTTAGTACCTATGAGGCCTGCAAAACCAAACAGACAGTTAATTGTAGCGATTGGTGCTATTCTTGGACTTGCGCTTGGTGTTGGATTTGCGTTCTTAAGGAATTATCTTGACAGGTCAATTAAAACTCCTGAAGAAATTGAAGCCAGGGGTATTTCGGTTCTGTCATGGATACCGTCAATCGAAGAATTAAAAGAACTGGGCTCATCTCAATTGGAGTTTATAGTAGCAAATAAACCTAATGCAACAGCATCAGAATCTTTTAAAGCTCTTAGAACAAGGGTTAATTATTCCAAACTGGAATCTGATTTAAAAACTATTCTTATTACAAGTTCGTTGCCTTCAGAAGGTAAAACAACCGTTGCTTTAAACCTTGCAGGAAGTTTTGCATTTGCAGATAAAAAAGTACTGTTACTCGATTGTGACTTAAGAAAACCGAGAGTACATTCTATCTTTCAGGCAGAACGATATCCGGGGTTGAGCGATTATTTGTTCTCAAATGTCAAGTTTGAAGAGATTGTAAGAAAGACTAAACTGGAAAAACTGGATTTTATTACCAGTGGAACTATTCCTCCTAATCCTTCAGAATTATTAGGTTCCAAACAAATGCTTGATTTCTTAAAATACCTGGAAACACAATATGATATCATAGTATTGGATTCTCCGCCTTATATATCTGTAACTGACGCAGAAATATTATCCAGAATTTCTGATGGTACTATTCTGGTTGTTCAGGCTAATAAAACACCATATGACGCATTCGTAAGAGCACACGACAGAATTGTTGAAAATGAGGAACATAAATTCCTGGGTGCCGTATTGAATAACTTCAGTGTAAAATCAGCATACGGTTATTATTATAACTATTATTATTATTATTCAAAGCCTAACGGAACAAGTAAGAAAAAGGTGAAATCACAAATTAAAACAAAGTAAAGAGTTTTGAATTTAAAGCTATTTATTAAGAAAAACGTTCAGCTGGCAAGATGCCCGAATTGTAATACAATTGCCTCCTTGAGAAGGAGCCGTTCAAGAAATATATTTGAGAAGATTATTAAGAAACTGAAAATCAGTGCTTATTTCTGTCAGTCCTGCGGATGGAGAGGCAGACTCCTTACTTTCAAACTTAGCAGAAACTTCTTTAAATTAATATTCTTTTATATTATGACCATGGTTGTATCTGCATACATCGTTCTGCGGTTTCTGAGAAGTTATTTCGATTAATTTTGATAAACATGGTTTATGGATAAGAGTTGGTATGTTTTACAGGCTAAGCCGAAAAATGAGTTAAAAGTCTATCAGCAATTGTTAATTAAGGAAATTGAAGTTTATTTACCTTTGATTGATACGATTCGATACTGGTCAGACAGGAAAAAGAAAATTCAGGTGCCCATGTTTCCCGGTTATCTGTTTGTGTACGGGGATTCGGAGGAAAGATACAGAGCAATTTCAAACACCTATGGAGCTTTAAAATACATAATGTATCAAAAAAGACATGCTGTGATTTCTGAAGAAGAAATTAATTATATAAAACTTTCTTTGCAGGAACCTGAAAGAGTTAAAATTGAAGATACAAATTTAATTGAAGGTGATTTCGTTGAAATTACTCATGGAATATTCAAAGGTCTTAAAGGTTACATAATTCAATTAAGAGGTAATTACAAATTAATGGTAAGTATAGTTGAGCTGAATACTACCTTTAGTGTTCAACTTAGTAATTCAGAAGTTAAACTGGTTCAGAAAATTTCAAATACTTAAAGTATGGGATTAAAAGAAAAAATTAATACTGATAAATTTATTGTTGGTATTATTGGTATGGGGTATGTTGGATTACCATTAGCTCTTGAGTTTGCTGCAAAAGGCATCAAAGTTATTGGTTTTGATTTAGATCCTTCAAAAGTAAAGGCCATAAACAAAGATAAAAAATCTTATATTAAACACATTCCCTCCAGAAAAATAAAAGAACAGGTCGAAAGGAAAACTTTAACGGCAACTTCGGATTTTTCAAAGTTAACCGTTCCTGATGTTGTTATTATTTGCGTTCCGACTCCTTTGAATGTTAACAGGGAACCTGACTTAAGTTATGTTATGAACTCTACTAAAGAGGTTGCAAAGTATTTAAGGAAAGGTCAGTTAATTTCATTAGAAAGCACAACATATCCGGGTACAACTGACGGGGATATGCTGAATGTTCTTGCCCAAACCGGTTTTAAAGTTGGGAAAGATTTTTATTTGTGTTTCTCGCCGGAAAGGGAAGACCCGAACAATCCTGTGTATTCTACATCAACTATTCCTAAAGTTCTTGGCGGCGTTACTAAACAATGTAAGGAATTAGGTATACTTGTTTATGGTAAAGTTATAGATAAAGTAATTCCAGTGTCTTCTACAAAAGCGGCAGAAGCAGCAAAACTTCTGGAGAATATTTACCGTTCGATAAACATTGCTTTAGTAAATGAACTGAAAGTTGTTTTTGATAAAATGGGAATTGATATCTGGGAAGTTATCAAAGCTGCTTCAACCAAGCCTTTTGGCTTCACGGCATTCTATCCGGGGCCTGGATTAGGTGGGCATTGTATTCCAATTGATCCGTTCTATTTAACCTGGAAAGCAAGAGAGTTTGATACTTCAAGTAAATTCATTGAACTTGCAGGTGAAATAAATACATCTATGCCATTTTACGTTGTTGAAAAGGTAATTCACGCTTTAAACGATCATAAGAAATCTATTAAAGGCTCGAAAATAATCATTTTAGGTCTTGCCTATAAAAAGGATATTGATGATTTAAGGGAATCACCGTCATTAAAACTTATAGAGTTATTACAGGATCATGGTGCGAAAGTTGATTACAATGATGATTATGTTACTTCAATACCAAAAGTCAGGAAGTATAATTTCAATAAGAAATCAGTGAAGATTAATCCTGTCAATATCAGAAAATATGACTTGGTTCTTCTCTCTACTGAACATTCTTATTATGATTATGCTATGATACTTAAAAATGCAAAGCTTATAGTTGATACAAGAAATGGGTTCGGGGCATTCCGTAATAAGAAAATATATAAAGCATAATAAAATATGGCTAAAGCAAAAATAGCTCTTATAACAGGTATAACAGGCCAGGATGGCAGTTATCTTACAGAGTTTTTAATAAACAAAGGGTATGTTGTACATGGTATAATAAGAAGGAGCAGCTCTTTTAATACAGGGAGAATAGACCATCTTTACACTAACCCCGAAATTCTAAATAAGAAATTGTTTCTTCATTATGGGGATGTTACTGATACAAGTAACCTCAACCGATTACTTGAAAAAACTCATCCTGACGAAATATATAATCTGGCGGCACAGAGCCATGTTAAAGTGTCCTTTGAAGTACCCGAATATACTGCCGAAGTTGATGCAATCGGGACCTTACGCTTTCTTGATGCTATACGTGAAACAGGATTAAAGACAAAATTCTATCAGGCATCAACAAGTGAACTGTTCGGGAAAGTTCAGGAAATACCGCAAAATGAAAAGACTCCGTTCTATCCGAGAAGTCCTTATGGGGTTGCAAAGATTTATGGATACTGGATAGTAGTTAATTACAGAGAAGCATATAACATTTTTGCCTGCAACGGTATTCTTTTCAATCATGAATCTCCTAGAAGAGGTGAAACCTTCGTCACAAGAAAAATAACAAGAGCTGTTTCGAAAATAATATGCGGACATCAAAAGAAATTGTCACTCGGAAATCTAAATGCTAAAAGAGATTGGGGTTATGCTCCTGAATTTTGTGAAGGGATGTGGATGATGTTGCAGCAGGATAAACCGGAAGATTACGTACTTGCAACAGGAGAAACACACACAGTCAGAGAGTTTGTAGATTTGACGTTTAAAGGCTTGGGAGTGGAACTCGAATGGCAGGGCGAAAAGGAAAAAGAAAAAGGTGTAGTCAGGAATATAAATGATGATTTATTGCTTGAGGGACTTGGTAAAGTAAAAGCTATTTATAAAGAAATGGTTTTGAAGTATATCAAAAAGAACGATGTAGTGGTTGAAGTGGATAAAAATTACTACAGACCTACTGAAGTTGACTTATTAATCGGAGATGCTTCAAAAGCATATAATAATCTTGGATGGAAACCAAAAACTAAATTCGAAGAACTGGTAAACATTATGACTTTATCAGATTTTGAGAAAGTGATTAGAAGAGGATATTAATGTTTGATGGAATAAAACTTGCCATTATTGGTGGTGGCAAATGGGGGCTGAATCATGTTAAAACTGCTCACAAATTATTAGGCGACAATTTAATAGTTGTTTGTGATTTAAGCAAAAGTGTAGAGGATAAGGTTAAGAGTATTTCCCCAAATATTAAATTCTGCAGTAATTTAGAGAATGTATTTAATAATAAAGAAATAAATGCAGTTATAATTGCTACACCTGCCGAAACACATTATGAGATTTCTAAAATGTGTTTAATAAACAATAAACATATCTTAACAGAAAAACCATTAACATTGTTATCTTCAGAAGCTACAAACCTGATTGAGATTGCAGAAAAATACAATAAGAAAATAATGGTTGGTCATGTCTTGTTGTTTCATCCTGCAATTGTGAAGTTGAAAAATATGATAGAAGACGGTTTTATAGGAAACATACAATATATTTACAGCAACAGGTTAAACCTTGGTACAATCAGAAAAGAAGAAAATATTTTATGGAGTTTTGCTCCGCATGATGTATCAATTATTCAATATTTAATAGGTGATAAGCCTGTCAGCGTTTATGCGGAAGGTGCGGCTTTTCTGCAGGATAATATTGAAGATACAACTTTAACTTTCTTGAAATACAAGAATAATATCAGTGCTCATATTTTTGTAAGCTGGCTTCATCCTTTCAAAGAACAAAGGCTTGTAGTTATTGGTGATAAAGGGATGATTGTATTCGAAGATAGTCTGAAAGAAGATAAACTCAAGTTCTATAAAAAAGGGTTTAATGTATTAGGGGATTCAATTGAAAAATTCGAATCTGAATATGAAGTAGTAATGTTTGATAATAAGCAGGCTTTGGAAGAAGAACAAAACCATTTCTATAGCGCAATTATAAATGATACTGTCCCAAAAACAGACGGTTATCACGCAAAAGAAGTTCTGGAAATACTTGAAATGGCTCAAACAAATTTAAATTTATAACATGTCTGAAAATAAGTTTTACATAGATAAATTTGCCGTTGTTGATAACAATGTTGAAATAGGTGATGGTACTAAAATATGGCATTTTTCACACGTTCAGTCCGGTAGCAAAATCGGTAAGAAATGTGTTCTTGGACAAAATGTTAATATTGGTAACAACGTAACGATAGGGGATTTTGTAAAAATACAAAATAATGTTTCTGTGTATGAAGGTGTTGAACTTGAAGATTATGTGTTTTGCGGACCATCTATGGTATTTACTAATATTATTAGCCCAAGAAGCAAATATCCTCAGGTAGGTTCGGAATTCTATTTGCGGACTCTGGTTAAAGAAGGTGCATCTTTAGGGGCAAATTCTACAATCGTTTGTGGTGTTACTATTGGCAGATTTGCATTTGTAGGTGCAGGAACTGTAGTTACAAAGGATATTCCTGATTTTGCTTTAGTAGTTGGTAACCCGGGCAAAATCAAGGGCTGGTACAGTGAAGCAGGTAAGAAATTAGTGTTTAATAATGATGGTATTGCCGAATGTGAAAAATCAGGTAAGAAATATAAACTTGAAAATAATATTGTAAAAGAATTAAACTGAAATTGAAATGAAAGTCCCACTCTTAGACCTCAAAGCCCAGTACAGAACAATTAAAACCGAACTCGATGAGGCATTAATTAGAACTGCGGAATCTCAGTATTTTATCCTGGGACCGGAAGTTGAAAAATTGGAAAAAAGTATTTGTGAATATTTAAATTGTAAATATGCTGTTGGTGTGTCATCAGGTACGGATGCACTTCTTGTGGCATTAATGGCTATAGGTATTAAACCCGGTGATGAGGTTATAATGCCGGATTACTCATTCTTTGCCACTGCAGGCGTGGTCTCAAGGCTTAATGCTAAACCTGTATTTATTGATTCAGATATTCAAACTTACAATATTGATGTTTCTAAAATTGAAAATAGAATTACTTCAAAAACCAAAGCAATCATTCCGGTTCATTTATATGGTCAGTCTGCTGATATGGAAGAGATACTAAAGATTGCAAAAAAATATAATCTTAAAGTAATTGAAGACGGAGCTCAGGCAATAGGTGTTCAGTATAAAGATGGAAATTATGTAGGAACTATTGGTGATATTGGCTGCTTTTCCTTTTTCCCCAGCAAAAACTTAGGTTGTTTTGGTGATGGCGGAATTGTTACTACAAATGATGAGGCTCTTTTTGAACGTCTTAAAGTATTGAGAGTTCATGGTTCAAAACCAAAATATTATCACAAGTTTATTGGAGGAAATTTCAGACTGGATGCAATCCAGGCAGCAGTTTTAAACGTTAAACTACCTCTCCTTGACAGTTGGTCTGCAAAGAGAAGAGAAAATGCGAAGTTATATACCGATTTATTTATTAAAAATGGATTAAGTTCAAAATCCGGAGTTATAGAATACACCGAAAAAGATAAAGTGCTGCTGCCGAATGCAGTATATAAAGAGAATAATCTGATGAATTATCATATATTTAATCAGTTTATAATTAGAGTTGAAGAAAGAGACCGGTTAAGAGAATTTCTTACTAAAAATGAAATTGGGAATGAAATTTATTATCCGGTACCATTTCACAAACAGGAATGTTTCGGAGACGTATTAAAAGAATACAAGTATTCAAATGATGAATTCATTGTGTCAGAATTAGCCTCAAACGAAACTATTGCTTTACCTATTTATCCTGAGCTGACACACGAACAAATTGGCTTCGTTGTTAATACTATTAAAAGTTTTTTTAACTAATTATTTAAAATTATTTGTTACTTTGCAAAAGGCGTTAAATTTTTTATGTGTGACAGACAAAGTACTTGATTTTTAAATCTAAATAGAATAAATTTAATAAAATAAGAGGATTATTTATGAAAAAATTATCATTGTTGTTAGTTTGCCTGATAGGCCTGTTTTGGGTAAACAATTCGTTTTCACAGGGGTACACCCCGCCAAGTACTGTCTTAGGAATTAGTTTAGACGGTATTCTTGCCACAAATGACGCACATGGATCGGATATTGCACTACCCTCAACTATTGCTGGTACTTATGGTATGGTATGGGGCAGGGGTTTTACATTAAACGCTAAATTTGGTCTGGGAATCAGAAAAAATCACAGAATTGCTCTCGGTGCAAGTTACAAGAAAATGGTGCACGATGGAAGCGGAGAAATCCCAATTTTTAATTTCAGTCCAACTGAACCTTATACAAATTATACTATTTATACAGGTTCTGCAGGATATGAATATGGGTTTAACCCAAGATGTAAAAATAAACAATTTGTAGGATTTGCATTTACGGGAAATTATATTACTCAGAACAATACAATTCCTGGTTTTGTATTTGATCCTGCATTCAGGGTTGGTTTCCAGATTTCATCAGGATATGAGTGGACTTTGGACAAAGCACAGTCGACAGGTATATATGTTGGTGTAGTATACAATCTTGCAAATATAATCGGAACAACAAATGGAGTGGGTACATTAAATGACGGTAGTGGTCAACCAGGTCCTAATTATTGGAGACGTATTGGAACATTATCAATAAATTTAGGATTTAACTTCTATACAGGTGTAAAACCTTACAGAGCAAAATAATTATTTAAATATACAGTTTTTTTAAAAGGAGGTTCATTAGAACCTCCTTTTTTATTTGATAAAGAAATATCTTGCTTTTGGGTGATGTACAATAATTGCATTTGTAGTTTGTTCAGGTACCATTTGCCACTCTTCGGTTAATGTTATCCCAATTCTTTCAGGCTTTAATAATTCAAACATATATTTGTTGTCTTCAAGGTTCGGACAGGCAGGATATCCAAACGAATATCGTGAACCCTGATATCCCTGCTGAAATAATTTCTTAGTATCCGTAGAATCTTTTTTGTCTATGCCTAATTCTCTTCTAACTATTTTATGCCAGTATTCGGCTAAACCTTCTGCCGTTTCAACCGATAAACCATGGAAATATAAATAATCCTGATACTGATTGTTGTCGTATAACTTTTGTGCATATTCGGTTGCTTTTTCTCCTACTGTTACAATCATAAATGGTACAACATCAAATACATCTGAATCTTCAGATTTAAAGAAATCACTTATGCAAAGATGCTTTTCTGTCCTTTGTCTTGGAAATTTAAAAGTCACCCATTTTTCCATTTCAGAAGTATTGATATCAACTTCCCATTCTGCATATAGGTTATCCTGTGCAATGTTCTTCGGTTTATAAACTATCAGGCTATTGTCCTCTGATTTGCATGGATAATAACCATAGATAACTTTAGGCGATAAGAGTTGCTCCCGTTTTGCCTGTAATTTTAATTCATTAAACTTAGGAATAATTTCTTCATTAATTAGTTTATCATATTCTGAATCAGCTTTATTCCTGTCTTTATAAACATTCCAGCTTCCTCTGAATAATGCAACCTCATTTATGTATTCAAATGCTTTTTCTAAAGGTATATCCTCTACAATCCGGCTGCCCCAGAATGGTGGTTTAGGAATTTTGTTGTCCCTACTGATATCGGATTTTATAATAATTTCTTCTGTCGTTGATTCAATTTTATTCTCATTCTTTCGTGGATCTACGTATACTTCGAGCTTTGGTCTTTCTCCTTTTCTCTTATATTCCATAATAGTATCCATAAACTTCAATCCGTCAAATGCATCATTTGCGTAATATACATCACCATTATACATTTCTCTTAATTCCCCTTCGACGAAACGTTTATTTAAAGCTGCGCCTCCAAGAATAACTGGTGCTGTCAGATTTCTGTCATTCATTATTTCTAAATTCTCTTTCATTATTGCAGTTGACTTTACCAGTAATCCGCTCATTCCAATTGCATCTGCGTTGTTGGTGGTGTAGGACTCAAGCATAGTTTCTAATGAACATTTGATGCCTAAATTTATAACATTAAAACCGTTATTTGTAAGGATTATATCCACCAGATTCTTTCCGATATCATGAACGTCACCTTTAACTGTTGCAAGCACCATTATTCCCTTTGAAGACTCGCCTTCAACTTTGTCAATATACGGTTCCAAATAACTCACGCATGCCTTCATACATTCTGCAGATTGCAGAACAAAAGGAAGTTGCATCTGTCCTGACCCGAATAATTCACCTACAACTTTCATTCCTTCGAGTAAAATGTCATTTATAATCTGTAACGCAGAATACTTCTTTAATGCCTTTACCAGTTCTTTCTCCACGCCAATCTTATCTCCGTCAACAATTCTGTTCTTTAACATATCTTCAATTGATATGTTGATATCAGTTTTTACTGTTCTCTTTTCTCCTTTATCCTTACCGTAATACTCCATTAATTCCTGTAAGGGGTCATATATACATCTGAATTCTTTCATTTTATTTGTTAGTTACCATCCTTTCTCTTATTCTGTGAGTAATGATTAAAATTGCTGATATTAATGCTGTTAATATAAATATTACAATCCATGTTTTAAAGTTCAAATGAATTATCTCATAAAAGGTTCTGAGTAAATTTAATATATAAGTATCAATTTTTATTCCCGCTAAAAAAACAAACAATACAATCAAAAATGTACCATATATGTAATAAATATTCTTTCTTTCTCCTGATTCAGATGATACTATAAAGAAGTTAATTACTGATAATATTATTAATACTGTCATTAATGCCATATCTAGTTCAGGCTTTGGAATACTAACAAATTTTGAAATGAATATCTGTGAAAAATAAGTCCCTACCAGCATCAATGTAGAAGATGTAAGAACAAAAGAGAATACGTCTTTAACAAAGTTTCTGCATTTATGCGTATTGTTGTTCTTTAAAGTAATAATAAAAGCAGGTAAACCAATGCTGAAAATATTTAATAATGATACTCTTCTTGGTGTGAGAGGGAAGTCTAATAAAGATAATAATGATGCCAGTGTTAAATATATAACAAGAAAATTCTTTGTTAAAAATAATTTGGATATTGCGTTGACTGAATTTACTATCTTATTTCCTTCGTCAAATATTTCCGGTAATAAAGAAAATTTATTCTTTAATAAAACTATATCGGCAACTTCTTTTGTAATTGCACTTCCTTCTTCCATAGCAATCCCTATGTCTGCCTGTTTTATGGCAGGTAAATCGTTAACACCGTCACCAATCATTGCTACATGCTTCTTGTGACTCTTGAAAGTCTTAATAATCTTTAGTTTATGTTCTGGTTTTAAACGGGCAAATAGTGTTTTATTAAAAATAACATCCGAAAACTCTTTCTCATTGAGTTCATCAAGCTGTGTACCTGTTGTCATCTCATCAATCGTTACGTCCCAGCCGATTTCTTTTAAAATAGCACTAACTGCCTCAGGCGAATCTCCAGTCAGAATCTTAAACTTTATCCCGTTATCTTTAAACAGATTAATTGCATCTAATACATCTTGTCTTATAGTATCCGAAATGGAAACGATACAAAATGGTTTTATTGCAATAAGCCCGATTAATTCTTCCTGGGAAATCTCAGATAACTTTATATTTTCTATTTCTCCGAACAGTAAATTTCTGTATATGCTCAGATTCTGATTGTGGAATATACTCTCAAGTTTCTCTTTCTCTGGTTCAATTACTTTATTCAGTAAAATGTCATATCCGCCGAAAACAAAAACTCTCTTTTGGGAAGCTATCTCAAGTTCCAGTATGCTCATTTTGATTTCTGAACTGAATGGTATCTCATTTATGTATTTTGCATCTGAATACTTCGGTAGATGTTCTATGGCTTTTATTGTCGCATTTTGTTCCGATGAATTAAACGCAAAAGTTCCCAGCATCATCTCGGCCTTTTCATTTGGTATTACTGAATTTATTGAATGGACTTTCAGTTTGTTCTCAGTCAGAGTTCCTGTCTTGTCCATACAGACGTATTCAACGTTAGAAAATGATTCTATGGCATTTAACTTTTGAACAATTGCACCAATTTTGCTTATCCTGTATACACCAATCGCGAAAGTAACCGATGCAGTTAATACAAGACCCTGAGGTACTAATGAAATAAGTATTGTGGCTATCTTTCTTATATGCTCGACAAATGTATAGGTATGTGTAGTCTCAAGATTGTAAACAAGTATTTCAATCAATACCAGCAGAAGGGCAATACCGAATAGTACTTTAAGAATAAAATTAATTCTCTTTTGTAAAGGTGTTAAGGAGAATTTAAATTTCTTTGCCAAATTTGTTACTTTGTTCGCGTGACTTTCAATTCCAACTTTCACGGCTTTATAATATCCGTTTCCTGAGACGCAAAAACTTCCTGATAATACCGTGTCACCCGTACTTTTCTCAATTGGTATGGACTCACCTGTTAACAGCGATTCATCAATTTCGAGTCTTTTTGTCCCGATAACAATTCCATCAACAATAATCTGGTCTCCCCTTACAATTTCTATTATGTCGTCAACCACAACTTTAGTCTGGTCAATACTTTGTTTCTTGCCCTCGCGGATAACTATTACTTCTCTTTTGAGTAACAGGTTAACTTTGTCTAATGCTTTTTTAGATTTAATTTCCTGAAAAAGGGCTATCCCGGTGTTTGTAATAGCAATAAATAATATACCAATTGAATCGAGTAATAGTCTTTCGTCATTGTTACGTATATAAAATGTGATGACAAATATTATTATGCTGAAAGTAATGAGATTAAATAGCGAGAATATGTTTTCAACAGTAATCTCTCTGTAGGTCTTTGTCTTGTGAGCAGCATATTGATTGCTTAAACCTTTATCCGTTCTTTCCCGTACTTCTTTCGATGTTAATCCTGTTATTTCCAATGTGAATGATTATCTCCTCATAATCATAACTCTTTTACTGCCCGAATAAATTCCCTGAAAATCGGTTGAGGGTTAATTAACCGTGACTTTAATTCCGGATGAAATTGTGAGGCAATAAAAAACGGATGCATCTTCTGAGGTAATTCAATCATTTCAACTAAAGACTCATCAGGGGATAATCCTGAAAGTATCATTTTGTTGTCTGTAAGTACTTTTCTGTAATTATTGTTGACTTCATATCTGTGTCTGTGTCTTTCGTTAATAAATTCTCTTTTGTAACATTTGTATGCCAGCGAATTTTTATCGATTATGCACGGATAAGAACCTAATCTCATTGAAGCCCCCTTTAATACAACAGATTTCTGATATTCCATAATATCAATGACATTGTATTTTGATTGTCTGAATTCTGTTGAGTTTGCATTCTTCAGTCCGCATACGTTTCTTGAATATTCTATTACAGCACACTGCAATCCTAAGCATATACCAAAAAATGGTATCTTATTCTCTCTAGCATACTTAATTGTCGCAATCTTTCCTTCTATCCCTCTGTCTCCAAACCCTGGACACACAAGCAAACCTTTAATACCTTTCAGGTATTCTTTAATCTTAGCAGGGTTCTTTTCAATATCCTCTGCATCAATCCATTTCAAGTTAACTTTTACGTCGTTGTATGCACCTGCATGTATAAACGACTCCATTATGCTTTTATATGCGTCAGGTACAAGATTATATTTCCCGCAAATGCCAACTGTCACTTCACGCTTTGGATTAATAATTTTGTTAAGTGCTTTATTCCACTCTGTAAGTTTTGGCTTTGAACATTTTAAGTTAAGTTTCTTTATTATGACATCATCGAATCCTTCTTTATGAAGATTTATTGGCACACTGTAAATTGAACTGGCATCAAGTGCCTGCATAACAGACCCGGTCTCAACATTGCAAAAGAGCCCAATTTTCGATTTCATTTCTTTTGAAATCTCCTGTTCGCTTCTGCATAATAAAATGTCAGGTTGAATACCTATCTCTAAAAGTGTCTTTACTGAATGCTGTGTTGGTTTGGTTTTCAACTCTCCTGCTGCCCTGATATATGGTACTAGTGTTAAATGGACACAAAGGGAATTGGTTTTTCCTACTTCGTGCATTAATTGTCTCATTGCTTCCAGAAAAGGTAAAGATTCAATGTCACCAACCGTACCCCCGATTTCAGTTATTATTACATCGTATATCCCGTCTTTCGATAATTGCGTCATTCTTTTCTTGATCTCGTCTGTTATGTGCGGAATTACCTGTACTGTTGCACCTAAATAATCTCCTTTTCTTTCTTTGTTTATTACAGTGTTGTATACCTGCCCTGTAGTAGTATTGTTATTCCTGTTCATGTTTTCGTCCAGGAATCTCTCATAGTGTCCTAAATCAAGGTCGGCCTCTGCACCGTCTTCGGTGACAAAGACTTCTCCATGCTGAAGAGGGGACATAGTGCCTGGGTCAACATTTATGTACGGGTCAAATTTCTGTATAGTAACTTTCAACCCTCTGGATTTAAGCAGTAATCCTAATGAGGCTGATGCTATTCCTTTGCCTAATGATGAAACTACTCCTCCTGTCAGAAAAATGTATTTTGTTTGCTTCATTCTTATTTCCCTCTCGTAATAATATAATTAGGTATTTTTCGTAAATCTGATTTTGTATCGATTGAAATTGAATCTTCTTTTGTGAGTACCACTCTTATCTTTTCTCCCATCCATAGAATTCTCAGTTGTTCAAGACTCTCTGCAAGTTCAATATCTGCTTGTTTGGCCTTGCTGAATTTAAGCAGAAAATTCTTCCTGTAAACATATAAACCAAGATGCTTGTAGTATTTTAACTTTCTGATACTCTTAAAGTTATTTGGAATCAAAGACCGTGAAAATAATAATGCATTGTTGTTCTTGTCAAATACAACTTTAACCTTATTGTTATCATAAAAGTCCTGTGACAACTCAACGGCTAATGTTGAAACATTTAACGTTTTATCCTTTAATAAGGGTTTGACAGCATTGTCAATGTTTCTTGGATTGATAAATGGTTCATCGCCCTGTATGTTTACTATTATATCCGATTTTATTTTCTGCGCTACCTCACAAATTCTGTCCGTTCCTGTTTTATGCATCTTAGAAGTCATTATTGCGTTCCCTTTAAAACTATTCACGCAATCAAAAATCTCGTCACTGTCTGTCGCAACTACAACTTGATTTAGTAATTTAGATTTCTGTGCCTGTTCATATACTCTTTGTATCATGGTTTTTCCGTCTATAAGTATAAGTGGCTTTCCCGGAAACCTTGTAGATGCATATCTTGCCGGTATTATTCCTGTAATAATCATTGTTTTATCTGTTCACATTTATGTTCGTTACTATAACATCCCTTATTTTATTCAAAAGCCGATTGTCTTTCTCGAATTTAATCGGTTCTTCAATTATTACTTTTACTTTCCCAGGTTTAATACTAAAACTATCTTTTCTGAGTATTAAATTAGTGCCAATTATTGATACCGGGATTATTTCAACTTCTGCTAATTCCGCAAGCATAAATATCCCTTTTTTGAATTCAGCTGTTTCTCCTGTTATGCTTCGTGTCCCTTCCGGAAAAATCAATATAGAAATTGATTTTTTAAACCGGGTTACTGCTTTCTTTAATGACCCTATTGCGCTTCTTGCATTCTTTCTGTCAATCGGAACATATCCGCCGAAATATAATGCCCATCCGAAAACCGGAATATTCGTCAGCGATTTCTTATAAATAAACCTGATGTTCTTGGGTAACGATACCATTAAAACCGGAATGTCCAGATAACTTAAGTGATTTGAAACGAAAATATATTCTTTATCTTTTTCAATATCACCTTTTAATTCTATTGTTAATTTAATTCCGCATATCAAAAGTAGTGTTCTGCCTAAACCTTTATATGCCCAGTAAGTACCAATCCCTTTCCAGAAATTCAAAGGAGTGAATAAGATAGAAAGCGTGGAAAATATAACTGTCGATATTATTATTAATGCTAATCTTAAATAATTCAAAATGGTTATTTAACGATTTTTGAAATTGCTTTGAACATGTCATTCCCGGATACTTCGCACAATTCAAATAATATCGATTCGTAAGTGGATATAATAGCACCTTCTTGCCGCATTCTCTCTATTGCTATAACTTTATCATTTAAACTCCTTGACGAAACACAATCCTCTATTAATACAGGCTGATATCCCATTGCAATTAAATCCACGGTGGTCTGTAATACACAAACATGTGATTCTATGCCGATTACAATAACGTTCTTCTTTTCTGATTTACTTAAAGTGTCGCATACTTCTTTTGAACCGCAACTGCTGAAAGTGTCTTTTTCAATATGTCCATAATTACCTAATGCTTCCTTTATTTCCGGTATAGTATGACCCAATCCTTTTGAATATTGTTCTGTTGTAATCATTTTTATCTCTAAAACATTCAATCCGTTAATAAGACGCACAACGTTCTTTGTCAATTTCTCATTGTCATGAATCAGGGGATAAAGTCTTTCCTGGAAGTCTATTACAATCGCAACAGTATTGTCTCTTTTTATTCTCATATTTATAATAGTTTATTCTTAGATTATGCTTATAAAATACTCAAATTAAAGCTGAAAAACTTTGAAAAAAAGCAATATGAAAAGAAGAAAATTCCTCTTCTGAAATTCGATAAAATCAGTACCTTTTGAAAACTGATTTTAATTTTAGTAATAAATCCTGTTTCTAAAATTGTTTAGTTAAATAATGCGTGCATCCGTACCTTAAATAATTCACTTTGACTTTCTCCTTCACAAAAGCAGTATCGGCAATTATTGGAATATCATTGCATGTTTTGAGTGTTTTACCTTTTTGAGTTGCTTCTAAACCTGTAATTCCCTCTCCAAGATTTATATCCATTTTAAGGATTATTTTATTAGTAAATTAATTATCTTTACCTAAATTAATATGCTGGCCGTATGAAAAGAAAAGTAATCGTTGCTGTCGGAGCACATCCCGATGATATTGAATTTGGCTGTCCGGTAACTCTTTCAAATTACAAAGAGGATGGATACGAAATACATTATATTGTTGCTACTAACGGAGAAAACGGCTTTAAGGTTAAATCTCTTTCCAGTAAAGAACGAATCGACATAAGGAAGAAAGAGCAACTAATTGCTGCCCGTAAAGTAGGTGTGAAAGAAGTTCATTTCCTTGGCTATAAAGATGGCTTTCTCGATTATGATGATATTCTTCGTGAAAAACTTACTCTGCTGTTTAAAGAATTAAAACCCGAAATTGTATTTTCATTCGACCCCGCTAATATGGGATTTGATAATATAAATTTAAATCACAGAGACCACAGGAATATTTCTGTAGCTGTCTTCGATGCTGTGTTTGCCGCAAAGAATGATTTCATTTATCCCGACAAAAAGGGTTTGCACAGGATTGAGAAACTCTTTTTTTTTGGGACGCATAAACCAAATTACGAAGTTGACATTACTGATAAACTTGAGTTCAAACTTGATGTTCTTAGTTCTTTTAACTCACAATTCCCTAACTTTGATAACTTTGCAAATTTTTTTAAGGAACATATAGGCAGAGATTCTGAAAAGTATAAATATGCAGAAGTGTTTCGCGTTGTTGATGTAGTCCAGATAAGTTATTAATTTAATTTCACGGCAGTAAGAATAAGGTCTTTGGATAACCTTGAATTAAATTTAGATTTATTCAAATCAGAATATAGCTTGATTCCGGAAAATCCTGCTCTGCTTAGTAATGTCTTCAGCTCGTTTCCTTTGTGTTCGTAGAGTTCAGTTGTGATTAAATTGTAATCATGAAAATCATTATCATTAACCTTAAGAACATTGAAGTTAAGTTTATTCTTCTCGAAATCATAAAACCTTATAAACAAACTTTCCTTCCCTCTGGTAATATTCACAATCCTTTTATTCGTTTTCCTTATTGAATTATAATTCAGGATTTGTATAATAAATGAACCCCCGGGTCTTAGCAATTTATATACTTTCCTGAATATTTTTTTAAGAATAACCGGGTGAATGTTTGCAACAGCATTACCAAGCGAAACCACTAAATCATACTTTGAATGATTAATACTGCTTATGCTCTGAACAAGGGAGTCTGAAAATCTTATTTTTAAACTTCTTTCTTTCGCATTTAGCTTTGCTTTTTGTATCATCTTTAGCGAAGTATCATAACCCGTAACGCTCAATCCGTTATTCGTTAAAGCAATAGAGTCGGCGCCCGTTCCGCATCCTATATCAATTGCGCATTTGTATTCACT
This sequence comes from Ignavibacteriota bacterium, assembly GCA_026390735.1. Lineage (GTDB taxonomy): Bacteria > Bacteroidota > Ignavibacteria > Tepidaquicellales > Tepidaquicellaceae > CAIKZJ01. The sequence continues at coordinate 93,429 of JAPLFJ010000012.1, read as the reverse complement.
TTTAATAAACTTACTTAATGCTTTAGTTCTGTTGGTTACAAGTTTCTCAAAATTCAGCATTGAATCATAATCCGATGATAAATCGTCGTAGAATTGATTGTTCTTCAATCAATCCTCCCAGATAAACCTGAATAGAAATAAAGAAACCACAGTTATAACGACGGTATAAGAAACCAATATCTGAAAGTTACCCATTAATTCTACGGTAGGAACACCTTCCGAGGCAAGTTTTGTAGCATCTATCATCGTTATCAGTAATGGCAGTAATACAGGAAAAGCTAATACAGGGTAAAGTGTACCTTTAGAATTAGCTTTTGCTATTATGGCGGCAATAATTGTTGAAGCGGATACTATTCCAAAATTACCAAGTATAACAGTTAATGCAAATGCAAAGAAGTTATTTATCCTTATTCCTGTAATAATTGAGAACAAAAAGAATATCACCATATTCAGCGAAAATGTAAGCACAAAGTTGAAAAACAGTTTGCCTAAAAACACTTCTGTTGCACCTGCCGATAATTTCAGGGCTAATGATGTGCCTGTCTCTTCTTCTTTGATAAAAACCCGTGATAATCCGCTGATGGCTGTAAAGAAAATAACTATCCAGAAAAGTCCTGACAATATTGTATCCTCTGCTTTTTCATCTCCAAGTGAAAACCGTATTATTGATATTGTGATAACCACAAACATCAGAAGTGAGTTTATCACATACCTGTTTTTTATCTCAGACTTTATGTCTTTCTTAAATACCGAATATGAATGTTTTAGTAATTCCAATTAATTTAATATGAATACAATTTATACTTTATAATTCAAAGATAAAATTTAAAAGCGTTATGTTTTTTGTTAAATTAGGTAATGTTTTTAGTCTTGAGTAAACGGGATATATTGTCTAATTTTGTTCAAAGCTGAGGAATAAATTTTGTTACCAAACCCATTTCGTATATTGAACAAACACTGTAATAAAGGTTTAGTTATATACTTATTAAACCAGTCTTATCCAATTATTCCTCTCGAAACTATCACTGAAAAAACCTTAATTATAAAACATACTTCTAATTTAAAAAATATCTTCCATGGAACCAATTTTTAGCAAACAGCAAAGAACAGGACCGGTATTATTTTCTAAATACAACCGAGGAGATGCCATAAAGAAAGCACTCGAAACAGGCAGGGAAAACGTTCTGTTTGAAATAAAATCTTCAAAATTAAAAGGCAGAGGTGGCGCAGGTTTTCCTACTTCTACAAAATGGATGTTAACAGCTGCTGCAAAAGCAGATCAGAAGTTTTTAGTCTGCAATGCAGATGAAGGGGAACCAGGTACGTTTAAAGACAGGGTCTTATTAACAGAATACCCTGAACTGGTTTTTGACGGAATGGTAGTTGGTGGTTATACTATAGGCGCAAAGGAAGGCATTGTTTACCTTCGCGGTGAATATGAGTATATGAAGAAATATCTTGAAGATTATCTCCACCTGATGAGGAAAGACAATTTACTCGGTAATAGTATTCTTGGAGTTTCCGATTTTAATTACGACATAAAGATTCGTATGGGTGCAGGTGCTTATGTTTGCGGTGAAGAAACAGCTTTAATAGAATCTTTAGAAGGTAACAGGGGTGAAGCCCGTAACCGTCCTCCATATCCTGTGAACACAGGTTATAACGGAAGACCTACTTCTGTTAATAATGTTGAAACACTTGCAGCAGCAGCCCATATCGTAGTAAAAGGCGGAGACTGGTATGCTAAAGTCGGAACTGATAAGTCAAGCGGTTCAAAACTGTTTTCAATATCAGGTGATTGTAATAAACCGGGAGTTTATGAACTTCCCTGGGGTACAAAGGTATCTGACCTTCTTAAATTAGTAGTTGCAAAAGAAACAAAAGCAGTTCAGGTTGGTGGTGCATCAGGAATTTGTCTTCCGGCATCACAGTTCGAAAGAACATTGGCTTATGAGGATATTGGAACAGGTGGTTCCATTATGATATTCAGCAAGAACAGGGATATGCTTAAAATCCTTAAGAATTTCATGGAGTTCTTTGTTGAAGAATCCTGTGGTCAGTGTACACCTTGCAGAATCGGTAACGTCAAATTGCTCGAAGGTGTTGAAATGATTGAAAAAGGTACATTCACTTTTGAGTATATAAATAAATTAAAAGAACTCGGTGCCACTATGCAGGTTGCTTCGAAATGCGGTCTTGGACAGTCAAGTCCAAACTCTTTCATTTCGATTCTCGATAATTTTAAAGACGAAATATTAAACAAAATTGAAGCATAAAAATGGATAAGAATAAAAAATCAAGAGCTCCAGTCAGTCAGCAGTCTTTAAAGGTTGAAAAACCTACCGATCCGACTTCAATTGGCGGTATGATTACTGTTGAACTTAATGAGAAAAAAGTTTCGGTTCCTTTAGGAACTACTATATTAGAGGCATGCAGACAAAATCAGATTCATATTCCTACTCTTTGCCACCACGAAGACCTCTGCATTGCAGGTGTCTGCCGTGTTTGTGCTGTTGAAGTTGAAGGTATGAAGACATTACAGGCATCCTGTGCATTTCCGATTACTGCATCTATCAAAGTTAAAACATCTACTTCACAGGTCAGAAAAGCAAGAAGACATATTATTGATTTAATGCTTTCCGAACATTACGGCGAATGTTATTCGTGCCTTAGAAACGGTAACTGTGAACTTCAGTCACTCGCTCAGGAATATGGTGTTGATGAATATACTTTCGGACATTGTGATAAACCTAAATATGAAATAGATAAATCTTCTTATTCTGTGGTACGTGATATGAGTAAATGTGTTCTTTGCAAAAGATGCGTAAGAACCTGTATTGACTTGCAGGAAGTCGGTGTGCTTGAGTCAATTGACAGAGGTGATAAAACCCATATCGGTACGTTTATGGAAAAACCTCTCGCAGATGTAATCTGTATTAATTGCGGTCAATGCATAAACCGTTGTCCTACAGCGGCTTTGAAGGCAAACGACCCGTCGGATGAAATCTGGGCAGCAATAGATGATCCTAAAAAACACGTTGTTATTCAGACTGCTCCATCCCCAAGAGCCGCAATAGCAGAGTGTTTTGGTATAGGAGCAGGGACATCACTTACTCAGGAACTCAACACAGCATTAAAAAGAATCGGCTTTGACGCAGTATTCGACACAAACTTTACTGCTGACTTAACGATCTTAGAAGAAGGTACCGAATTAATCATAAGACTATACAAAGCACTCGTCGGTGGTGATAAGAGCGTTGCTCTTCCTCAGTTTACGAGTTGTTCACCCGGCTGGGTTAAGTACATCGAGCATTATTATCCGGAATATCTTGATAATATGTCTTCGGCAAAATCACCCCAGCAGATGTTTGGTGCAATCCTGAAAACTTTCTATGCTCAGCAGGTTAACGTTGACCCTAAGGATATTGTCTCGGTCGCATTGATGCCTTGCTCTGCTAAAAAATTTGAATGCAACAGACCTGAAATGGATTCATCCGGCTACAAGGATGTTGACTATGGTTTAACAACCCGTGAAATGGCAAAGATGATTAAAGAAGCAGGTATCTACTTACCTGAAATGCCAAAGTCCCACTTCGACAGTCCATTCGGCGACGCATCAGGTGCAGGCTTAATATTTGGTGCAACAGGCGGTGTTATGGAAGCTGCAATCCGTTCAGTAGTTGAATTCGTTACGGGCAATAAAGCAGAGGATATATTCGCAAATGCAAACGTTACTCCTGTTCGTGGATTCGAAGGTGTTAAATATGTAGAACTTCCGCTCGGTGATAAAGTTGGTCCTGTTCCTGAATTAATTAAACACCTCGTTCCTAACTGGGACTGGCTCAAAGGCGCAACTCTGAAAGTTGCAGTTGCACACGGAACAGCGAATGCAAAGAAGATTATGGATGACATTAAAGCAGGTGGAATTTTCAGCCAGTGTCACTTCATAGAGTTTATGGCATGCCCTGGAGGTTGTATCGGAGGCGGTGGTCAGCCAATTCCTACTTCTCTTGAAATCCGTAAAGCACGTGCAAAAGCAATATATGCTGAAGACGAATCACTTGAGCTCAGAAAGTCGCACGAGAACCCATACGTAACTATGATTTATGAAAAGTTCTTAACAGACGGACCTTGCGGACATATATCCCATAAACTTTTACACACACACTATACTCCAAGAGGTAAATTCATTTCGTAAAAATAAATTATGAGGCGGTATAAGTACCGCCTCTTTTAAAATATTTGATTATGGCTAAAACAATTAAGAAATCAGTAAAGAAAGCAGCCCCAAAAAAAGTCGCTAAGAAAGTTATCCCCAAAAAGGTTGTAAAGAAGGGTGTCAAAAAGACCGTCAAAAAGACCGTGGTTAAAACTGTTTTAAAACCGACTCAGAAAATGTTTGCTCTTGAAGTTGCATTACTCGACAAACTTCAATTAGAGCTTTTTGACGCAATCGCTCAAAAGCCACAAAACATGGACTTTGACGCAATCAGACTCTTCGTCGATAATGTTTATATGACGTTGAATAAGTGTGTTACCTTGTCAAAAGATATAAAGAATACATTACTGAAAAAGGATTATAAAGATATGTTTACCGAAACATACAATTCACCTGCATAACAGATTTACTTGTTTTATAAATGAAAAAAGCCCGCAATTCTCATTGCGGGCTTTTTTATTAAAGAAAAATTTATTTAACTAATATCATCTTCTTTGTTTCGGTAAAATCATTGGAAGTCATTCTGTAAAAATAGATTCCGCTCGTAAGTTTGCTTCCGTCAAAATTTGTTTCGTAGTATCCTGCATTTGTGTATCCGTTATGTAATGTGCTTACAACCTGTCCAAGATTGTTAAATACTTCAACAGTAACATTGCCGTTTTTCGGAACATCAAATTTAATTTTTGTTGTAGGGTTAAACGGATTAGGATAGTTCTGGCTTAGTGCAAATTTCTTCGGAATATTATTGCCAATCTGACTGATGCCGACACTCGAATGGTTTCCTATAAACACATCATCAATATTACACCATAAACCATCGACGCTTGTGTCCATAAAATATCTGAAGGCAATACAAATTGTTTGTCCCGCAAAAGCAGAAAGACTAAATTTGAAAATCTTCCATACGTTTGTGGCTAACGGCACTCCGGCACTATCATTACTTTTTAAAGTTCCAAGTTTCTGTAAGGTCAGAACAGAAGATTGGTCATACATAGTCCATACCTGCATTGTGTCAATGTATGGTGTCATTCCTGCAGGACTTCCAAAAAGCATCCAGAAAATTAAACTATCGCCAGTTTGAACTTTGAAAGTGTCTGTAAATACCCAGTCATCTGCAACCGGATTTCCAGCACTCCAAGGGATTGTAAGAGCTCTTTTGCTGTTATGGGCCTTTGCAATTACATACTGACTTGTTCCTACATAACCAGTTCCTGAATCTCTGACAGCCCACTGTTTACCAGGGCCACCAACAGGATCAACATTCTCCATTAACCAGCCTGGAGGCATACTATCAATTCCAAAACCTGTAGTTTCAAAATTCTGATTTACAATAACTCTTTGCGCAAAAATGGCAGGGACAAAAAACAATAGAACCAAAAATGTAAATATAACTTTTTTCATATACTTTCCTTTCCTTTTTGTTTCACTAAATGTATTAATAATAATTAATTAATAAAACGGCAAATTTATTAACCTTATTTAAAATAAGGGAACTTAAAACATAAAATAATATGTAAAAATTGACTTTAGTCTTTTGCCGAACTTACTTATCTTTACTAATGCTGATAAATTATTTACCCGTAATATTAATAATGGGGTTTGCGGTTTTACTCGCAGTGGTGATGGTAAAATTCTCAACATTGTTCGGACCGCAAAGACCTAATAAAGAAAAGCAATCCACTTACGAAAGCGGTATGGAACCGATTGGGTCTGCACGTGACAGATTTTCCGTGAAGTACTATATGGTTGCTGTCAGTTTCATTGTCTTCGACCTTGAAGTAGTTTTTCTGTATCCGTGGGCAATCTCGTTTTTGAACTTTCCACCACAGCAAATGTTGTATTCATTGATTATTGCCCTGCTTTTTATACTGATTTTAGTGGTTGGGCTGATTTATGAATATAAAAAAGGAGTACTGAATTGGGATTAGAAGAAAAACTCAGCAAAGACGGTTTCGTCACTGCTAAACTTGATGACCTTATTCAATGGTCACGCAAGAATTCTCTCTGGCCTATGCCGATGGGTATTTCCTGCTGTGCAATTGAAATGATGGCTGTTGCGGCATCGCGTTTCGACATTTCCCGTTTTGGCTCAGAGGTGTTTCGTTTTTCACCGCGTCAAAGTGATGTGATGATTGTTGCGGGTACAACAACTTATAAGATGGCAAAGGTAGTCCGTAAAATTTATGACCAGATGGCTGAACCTAAATGGGTAATCGCTATGGGTGCCTGTACTTCTTCGGGTGGTATGTATCGCAGCTATTCTGTAGTACAGGGCATCGACCAGTTCCTTCCTGTGGATGTTTACGTGGCAGGCTGTCCGCCGCGTCCTGATAATCTTTTACATGCATTAATGACTTTGCAGGAAAAAGTTCTTGCAAGCAAACCAAAGAAAGAGAAAGTATAAATATTTAATCAAAGCTTTTTTAAGAAGTAATCCGCACTATTTCTTATATTTTATGGTACATATTATCAATCAGATGCTTGTACTTTTCCTCAACATACTTCCTCTTCACTTTTAAAGTAGGCGTAAGCTCTCCGCTTTCAATAGTAAAAGGTGTCTGAAGCAAACTGAATTTCCTTATCTTTTCATATGAAGCAAGATTCTTCTGTACGTCATTAACATCTTTTTCAATCGTCTTTAAAATTATCGGGTTCGTAAACAAGTCGGACTCAAACTCAATACTAACATTTATCTTCTTTGCAAGAGTCTTCAGTTCATTTACGTCTGGCACAATCAGCGCTGTAACGTACATTCTTTCATTGCCGACAACTAAAATCTGGTCGACGTAAGGCAGGTTGCTGACGATTTCTTCAATATGTGTGGGTGCAACGTATTTACCACCCGATGATTTAAAGAGAGACTTTTTTCTGTCAGTGATTTTTAAAAATCCGTCTGAATCAAACTCGCCAATATCACCTGTGTGAAACCAGCCGTCTATAATCGCCTCAGCAGTTTCACCCGGCTGATTAAAGTAACCCTTCATCACAATATCACCTTTAACGAGTATTTCTCCGTCTTCAGCTATTTTTACCTGTACTCCCCGCATTGGTGGACCAACGGTCCCATACTTATTCTTGCTTATCCTGTTTACTGAAACAACAGGTGAGGTTTCCGTTAAACCATATCCTTCAAGTGTCACAATTCCGATCCCTTCAAAAAATTCTCCGATAGTCCTGTTTAATGCACCTCCGCCTGAACAAAACAGGTTTAATTTCCCGCCGGTCTTCTCTCTGATTTTAGTAAAGACAAGTTTGTCGGCAAGTTTCCATTTTACCGTATTCTTCTTGTCCCAGTGTGACCTTGCAACGCTTATACCCCAGTTAAAGATTTTTTTCCTGTAACCTTCATCCATATCGACGGCAGTCTTCATCAGTTTGTTGTATATCTTGTCGAGTAAACGGGGGACGGTAATTACAATGGTCGGTTTCACTTCAGTCATCTGCAATGCAATCGTGTCAATGCTTTGCGCATAATATACTTTCGAGCCTGCAAAGAATGGCAGATAGTATCCCGCCGTCCTTTCAAATATATGTGAGTAGGGAAGGTAAGAAAGGAATACTTCTTTCTCGCTGACGTGTAATACATCAGGGAATGTCTCTAAATTTGAATATATGTTCTTATGAGTCAGCATTACCCCTTTCGGAATTCCTGTTGTGCCCGAAGTATAGATAATTGTCAGTAAATCATCTTCCTTTACGTTGTCCGATATAACAGCTAACTTTTCAAGTAACTCATTCTTTGTTAAACTTTTTTTCTCGCAGAATATATTCTGGAAAGAAATTATGTGTTCCTTTTCGTTTGCTCTTTCCACACTGTTGAACGAAATAATGTATTTTAAGTCCGGACAGTCTTTTTTAATAGAAAGAATCTTGTCAAGTTGTAATCCTGTTGAAACAAAAACTATCTCCGCCTGGCAATCATTAAGGATATACTTTATTGACTCTGAAGAAAGTGAAGGATAAATCGGAACTGTTCTGTTCTCAGAAAATATACAGGCTAAATCTGTAATAACCCATTCAACTCTGTTCTCCGATATAATCGCAAGGTTACTATTTTTCCTTAGCCCCAGTCCCTGAAGATAATTCATAATACACATTGCATAGTTAACAATCTCAAACCTGCTGATTCCTTCGTACACATCATTCTTTTTCGTAAAAAGAATGTCGCTCATTATATCAAATTTCTTAATGCCGTCAATAAGTAACTGCACAAGAGTCTTTTTGTGAATATTCATTTCTGTCTTTTCATTATATTATATAACAGGCAAAGGTACAAAAATTTAACACCAATTTAAAGAAAGGATTTAATCAGTAAAATTCACGAATAATGACAATTCCTGTTGTTTTTGAATTGTTATAATAGTTAAAATTGCTGAATTTAATTCAAATCATTATTAAAATGAAAAGTAAGAAAAAAGTATTTATAGTTTCTGTTTCAGTAATTGTATTAATAGTTCTCTGTGTTTTTGTATATCTGAGAATCCGTTCTAATATTTTAGCTTCTGAAAAAAAGAGTGCCTCTGCTTTATCCGTTGAAATAACAAAACCTGTTCGTGGTGATATTTCAAGTATAATAAATTTTTCAGGTGATATACTTGCAATTGAGCAGACAAGTATTTTCTCCAGAGTAAATGGGAATATTGAAAAGATTTTTGTAGATATAGGGGATTATGTCGGGTCAGGCAAACTGCTTGCAGTGATAGACAAAAGCCTGTATACTCAAAATGTTAAACAAATAGAAGGGGTATACCGCGTTGCTGAAGCTACTGCTGAAAATGATAAGATTAACCTTGAAAGAACAAAGATCTTGTTCGAAAAAGGATTAGCCTCGCAGTCAGATTATGATAATGCAAAAACCAAATTAGATGTTTCAATCGCACAGATGGAAACTGCCTATGCGAATTTACAGAACTCAAGAATCCAGTTAAGTTATTGTGATATAAGAGCCCCCTTCTCAGGTTATATAACTAAGAAACTTCTCGACAGAGGCACATACGTTAGTTCCACAGGTGCTTCACAGAATACAATATTTGTATTGTCTGATATCAGGAAATTAAAGATAATGGTTAACGTCCTTGAACGCGATTTACCTCTTCTGGATAAAGTTTCCAATGCGAACATAAAAATAGATGCTTATCCCGACAGAACGTTTACAGGAAGGTTTAATAAAATCAGCCAGTCAATTGACCTGAGCACCAGAACTATGCCTGCTCAGATTGATATTGAGAATAAAGATGAATTGCTGAAACCGGGAATGTTTGCTAAAGTTGAATTGATGCTTGATAAAAATACAGATATTATTAAATTGCCTTCTCAGTGTGTTCTTCAGGAAGGCGAAAAGAATTATATCTTTGTTGTAAATGATGAAATGGTTGCGAATAAAATGTATGTGGAAACTGGTATCATTGCAAACAATGAAACAGAAATAGTTAAGGGTCTTGGTGAAAATGATAAAGTTGTTATAGTTGGTCAGGAATTGATTAGTGATAAATCTAAAGTTAAAATTGTAAAATAATTATATGTGGCTAACAAGGCTTGCGCTTAAATATCCTATAAGTACTCTGATGGCATCTATTGCCATATTCGTTCTGGGACTCGTTTCTTTCAATCAGTTGCCAATCGATATGCTTCCGAATATTCAGATTCCAAGTGTATCCGCTATTACATATTATAATGGCGCAGGTCCTCTTGATATGGAACAAAGTGTTACTATACCCATTGAGAGGTCTGTGAGTTCCACCAGCGATGTTGATTATATTCAGTCGGGAACAAAAGAAGGCGTTTCACAGGTAAGAATTTATTTTAACTGGGATGCTAATACAGGTGAAGGCTTAATCGATGTAATCCAGAAGATCAATCGTGTCTTTAATCTTCTGCCAACAGGAGTTTCTCAGCCGTTAGTCCTTAAATTTGATATAACAAATATTCCTGTGATTACAGTAGCATTAAGCAGTGATATGGACCAGAGACAATTGTATGATATTGCTTATAATAGTATTGAACCGCAACTGGAACATTTACCCGGTGTTGCATTTGCACAGGTAGTCGGCGGCAGAATCAGGGAAATTCATATCACTCTCGATAGAAACAGGATTGAAGCTTCAAACCTTTCAGTTCAGCAGGTCGTAAGCGCTATTAGTTCATCTAATTTAATATTGCCGTCAGGTGATATTAAAACAGGTGTGTTTGACTTTTCGTTGAAAACAGAAAGTCAGTTCAATCTCGTTCAGCCAATGGCAGACATCGTAATAAAAACTGTGAATGGTGTGCCCGTAAGAATCGGCGATGTTGCTACGATTCAAGATGCCTATCAGGAACAAACTCAGAAAATAAGAACAAACGGGAATGAAGGTGTTATATTAAGAGTTCAGAAAACCCCTGGAGCAAATACTGTAGATGTTGTTAACGGAATCACAAAAGCTTTAAAAACTCTTCGCGATGTTCCTCCAAATGTAACAACATCCACTGCATTTGATCAGAGTAATTATATTAAAGAGTCTATAGATGGATTGCTTAGGGAAGGTATGCTCGGTGCATTACTGGCAGTAGTTGTTATTATTCTTTTCCTTAGAAATATGCGTAGCACAATCATTATCTTTGTTGCTATTCCTCTTTCTATACTGGCAACTTTCATTTTCTTCCGTTTCAGTAATACTTCTTTAAATATAATGACGCTTGGTGGACTTGCTTTAGGTGTCGGCAGGCTTGTTGATGACTCTATAGTTGAACTTGAGAATATATCAAGACACTACACTCTTATGAAGAGCCAGGGTATTGGGAAATTGCAGGCAACTCTCGATGCAGCAACTGAAGTGGCTTCTCCTATATTTGTTTCCACATTAACAACCGTAATAGTCTTCTTGCCTGTAGTATTCCTGTCAGGTATAGCCAAACTTTTGTTTATTCCATTAGTAATAACTATATCGGTCGCACTTTTTGCTTCCTTCTTTGTTTCCAGAACAGTGACACCTCTCTTATGTTATAAGGCACTTAAAGGTGAAAGGGAAGTTGACCCAAATTCAAAGAAATTTTCTGATAGGGTGCAGATAAAAACAAAGGTTTTCTTCGATCAAATGGATAATTTTTATGAAAGCATTCTTGCCTTCTGTATTAAAAAGCGAAAGACTGTTCTTATTAGTATATTCGCCTTCTCTGTTTTCTCGTTTGGTTTGTTCAAATTCATTGGAACAGAATTCTTTCCTGATGCAGATGAAAATCAATTCAACGTAAATGTTCTGCTCCCCGTTGGTTCAAGAATTGAAATGACTGAAGACCTTGTAAAGAAAATCGAATCTGTTATTAAAGAAAATGTCCCTGAAGCAAATACAATAATATCTGATATCGGTGTTCCCGGCTCTAAAGGCGGCAGTGCTTTCGGCGGTAATGCAGGCAGTCATGCCGCAAATGTTCAGGTGTCTCTTATACCTGGTAAAGACAGAGATAGAAGTGTTTTTGATATTATTAAAGATGTCAGACCGAAAATTCAGGCACTCGCAGGTGCCAAATATTATCTGAGTACAGGCGGATTCCTTAAGTTTCTTTTGAACTTTGGTTCTTCGGCTCCTATTGACGTTATGATACTCGGTTATGATTTTGATGATGCCGAAAAGTTATCAAAGCAGATTTTTGAAATAGTAAAATCTACTCAGGGGACTACTGATGTCCGTGTCAGCCGTGAAAATAATCTTCCTGAAGCAAGGATTATTGTTGACAGAGTTAAAGCAGGTAATCTCGGAATAAATGTTTCACAGATTGCAAATACTATAACTACAAGTATGAGTGGTACGGTCGCTTCTCTATTTAGTGACCCTAAATCAGGTAATCAGTATAATATATTAGTACGCTTATCAGAAGACTATCGCAACAACATAGAAGACATTAAAAAACTTACTGTTATTAATTCTCAGGGAAAACCAATTCCCATAGGCAATTTTATTGATATAAAAATGTCAAAGTCACCTGTACAGATTGCCAGGAAATACCAGCAGAGATTAGTGGAAGTAACGGCAAACGTAAGTGACAGGGCTTTAGGAGATGTAGCAGAAGAAATCAGGGCAAAACTTAAAGATGTGCCGATTCCTCCGGCGTTTGAAGTTCAGTTAAGCGGTAACGTTGAACAGCAGCAGAAAACATTCAATGCTTTGTACCTGGCATTCGGTCTTGCAATCGTTCTTGTGTATATGGTTATGGCATCACAGTTTCAGTCGTTGATTGATCCGTTTATTATTATGTTTTCCGTACCGCTTGGTATGGTTGGAGTTGTATGGATGTTGTTTCTTACAAACACAACTTTATCTGTTACTTCGTTTGAAGGTGTAATTGTTATGGTTGGTATTGTAGTGTCAAACGGTATTCTGCTCATCGATTATATGAACAGATTAAGAAAGAAAGGTATGGGGCTACACGAGGCTGTACTTAAAGGCGGTAAGACAAGACTCAGACCAATCGTTATGACAACACTTGCAACAGTGCTTGGCCTTATCCCTATGGCAATCGGTATCGGAGGAGAGTCATCTCAGGCACCGTTGGCTATTGCAGTTATTGGCGGATTAACGGTTTCAACCTTTTTAACGTTATTGTTTATCCCTACACTTTATATTGTATTTGAAGAAAAATTCCATAGAAAAGTAAACATCGAAGAGGAAGAGGAACTGGCAAAGTTATAATAAATAATTAACTTATTCTATGATTAGAAAATTGGTTGTATCAGTTTTGGTGGGTTTACTCGTAAATCTTTTCATTGGTCAGTATTCCCCTGCATTCTCTCAGTATATTTCCAGATCAGACAATAACATTTCACACAAAATCAGGTTATCGGATTTAGGTAAATCGAATGTATTGTTTGATTCAACGTTCAGGAATCAACCTTTAGTACTTGAACCTATTTCTGCAGATAATATTATTACAGAATTTGTTGTAGGGTTTGGTCTTGGAAGTGCAGCGACTTTTTTGACTGCTGTTGTGGCTGTACCTTTGTCTGGTATTAGTTTTTCTCCTGGAGGAAGTGAGGGTGGAAGAAGTTCATCTTCAGGAGGTGCAATTTTGTTAATATCTGTTTTGATTTTAGCTCAGACTTTCGCGACTGCAGGTGGAGTTTGGTCTGCAGGTACTACAAATAAAGTTGGTGCGGATTTTGGGCTTACTTTGCTTGGAAGTCTTTCGGGAGTAGGACTGGAGATAGGCGGTATTGCTATAGCCAGTTCCCTTGCGAGAAATTCCGATGGAAAGACGTCAAATGGTACTCTGGCATGGATAGTAGGTATCACAGGACTTTTAATGCCGGCTGCAGGCGCAATGTTTGGTCTTAATACAACAAGATATCCAAGGAGAGTTTATGAACAACCAAAATCACTTTTAAATTTGAATAATAATGGTATTAATTTATCTTCGCCCGTTTTTTATATTGAACAGGATAAAACGTTTGAAAGGAAACCTATCGCATTTGCGAGAATTGTGACGTTTAATTTATAGATAAATGATAAAGGAATTTTAATACTTTAATTTCAATTTTAGTTATTATGAAAACAAAGTTTTACATATTAAGTGTACTGGTTTTCCTTATAACAGGAAATGCACTCTCTTATGAATTATGCAGCAGAAGTAATATTTCGTATATTTCACCAAACGCTTTTGAATTCGATTCCTCTGTAAATATAAGTTATTACGGCTTAAACTTAACTCTTACAACAGGTCAAAACTATCTTTCCGGAAATGTAAACGTTAAAGGGAATTTCTTAATACCTAATAATACATTCTTCTTAAACCTTAGTAATTCAATGTCCGTTGATTCTGTAACAGGGCAGGGGTTTACAGGCTTTACGCATTTAAATAATTTCTTAAACATTAACTTTGATAATAACAGAAATAATTTTGATATAAGAATTTACTATAAAGGCCTTCCAGGTAATTCGGGCTTTGGCAGTTTTACATTCTCGTCTCAGAATTCTGTTCCGGTTATCTGGTCGCTAAGTGAACCTTTCGGTTCAAGCGATTGGTTCCCGAATAAAAATTCACCGTCTGATAAAGCAGATTCGTCTGAAGTCTGGATTACCTGTGCATCTAATCTCACAGGCGTTTCAAACGGATTACTATATGAAACTATAAGCAACGCTAATAATACTAAAACTTATAAGTGGAAAAGCAGATATCCGATATCGTCGTATTTGATTTCTATAGCCGTTACAAATTATTCGTTATACACTAACTATTTTAAATATGCACCAGCAGATTCGATGGCAGTTAATCATTACCTTTATCCGGGTACATTAAATTCTGTTAAAAGTAATCTGGACTTAACTCCTCAGATGCTTGCACTATTTTCAGAAAAATATTCTCTGTATCCTTTTATTCAGGAGAAATATGGTCATGCGCAGTTTGGGTGGGGAGGCGGAATGGAGCATCAGACAATTTCTTCAATGGGAGCATTCTATACTTCTGTCATCGCTCATGAACTCGCACACCAGTGGTTCGGTGATAAAGTTACCTGCAGGAACTTTAACAGCATCTGGCTTAACGAAGGCTTTGCTACTTATTCTGAATCTGTATGGCTTGAAAATTATGAAGGACGTGAATCATACAATGAAGCTATAAAGTCACGTATGGCAAGTGCACGTAATGCTTTAGGCTCTCTTTATGTGCTTAACACAAACAACGTAAACGAAATATTTAATTCTAACAGAACTTATTCAAAAGGAGCGGTTGTTCTGCACATGCTCAGAGGTGTAACAGGGGATTCAACATTTTTTGATATCTTAAAGTCTTATGTTAATGACCCCGCATTAGCCTATTCTACTGCAATTACCGAAGACCTTCAAAGAGTATCCGAACAAGTCTCAGGAAAGAACCTGAACTATTTCTTCCAGGAATGGATATACGGAGAAAATTATCCTGTGTATACAATAAACTGGGGTAAATCAAAAAGAGCCGACGGGCGTTACGATGCAATCGTTACTGTTACTCAAAAACAAAATACTAATCCCGCATTCTTTACAATGCCTGTTGATGTAAAAATTTCTGACTCTAAAGGTGATACTACTTTTACAGTCTTCAACAATGCTCAAACCCAGACTTTTAGTTTTGTTGTAAACAGCAATCCTTCTCTGGTTACGTTCGACCCTGCAAATAAAATATTAAAAGATAAGAAAGGCGATGACCCTGTTGAGTCGATAGACTTCAGGCTTTTACAGAATTATCCTAATCCTTTCAACCCGCAAACAAAAATTATGTATATGCTGAAAGAATACACTGACGTTAATTTGCGCGTTTATGACCTTTGCGGCAGGGAAGTGGCAAAACTCGTCAGCGATAAACAAAGACCGGGTACTTATGAAGTTGCTTTTATAGCAGGCAATTTTGCATCAGGTGTTTATTTGTATAAACTAGACGCAGGTGGACTTACAGAATCAAAAAAAATGGTTTTGTTAAAGTGAAATCCTCTTATTTCCTGCATGCTTATTCCTCTTTATTATTAAAACGATTTTCGCAATATTTATAAGATTGTTCTAAACTAATTTACAAAATGAAAAAATTAATACTCACTTTAGTTGCCTTCTTGGCAATTATAAATCTAGGGTTCTCTCAAGACGAGGGTAAAAGGGGTTCTGAGGTCTGCTCGATGAAACATTCAAAAATTACTCATCTGAATGGATTTTCTGAAGACTCTCCAAACACACCAAGGCACTCTTTCGATGTCTTGAATTACAAACTGAATGTTGATCTCTATGCCTGTTACTTCAGTCCGTATCCGAAAAACTTTAATGCATCAAATGTAATAACATTTAGAGTTGATTCAACTTTAAATAATATTAAATTAAATGCTTTAAACACTTCTCTGGCTATCGATTCTGTAAGGCTGATGAGCGGTACTGCATTAACATTCTCTCAGGTTACAAATATTCTGACTATAAACTTAGACAGAACATATAATGTAGGTGAAATAGTCAATGTTAAGATTAACTACAGACACTTAAACGTTACAGATGCGTCCTTCTACAATAGCGGTGCTACAGGTTACGTGTTTACAGATGCCGAACCTGAAGGTGCACGCGGTTGGTTCCCTTGCTGGGACAGACCTTCTGATAAGGCTACTACAGATTTAACAGTAAAGGTACCTCTTTCTGTTCGTCTTGGTGGTAATGGAAGACTTAATGACTCTCTGGTTACAGGCGATTCATTATATTATCACTGGGTATCACGTGACCCAATGTCGACTTATCTGGTTGTTATGACCTCTAAACTTGGTTATACAATTAATATTGTTTACTGGCATCCTGCTTCACATCCATTAGATAGTATTCCTTTAAGGTTATACTCTCCAACAGGAACAAGCAGTTTAGCTATATCAGCTATTTTACCGACTGCCACAACTTATTTCTCTGCTGCTTTTGGTGAAATGCCTTTTGAAAAGAATGGATTCTGTTACGTACCAAACAGCGCAGGCTTTACCTGGGGTGGTATGGAAAATCAGACTTTAACAACTATCAATTCCTGGAATGAAAACACTACTTTGCACGAATATGCTCACCAATGGTTTGGTGATATGATTACCTGTGCAACCTGGTCAAACATATGGCTTAACGAAGGTTTCGCTACCTGGAATGAATCTTACTGGGTAGAACGTACAGGCGGATATACTTCATACAAAAATATGATACTTACAGATGCAAGTTCATACCTGTCAGGTAATCCCGGATGGGCTATCTCAGTACCTTCATGGGATGTTACTACTCCCGATGCAAACACATTATTCAACTTTGCTATCACATACTGTAAAGGCTCCTGTGTTCTTCACTTGCTAAGGTATACTTTAGGTGATTCTTTATTCTTTGCAGGGATGAAAGCATATGCAACTGATACAGTAAATTTTAAATTAAAAAATACAACAGTTCCTGAATTTTTCGGAAAGATGGGCGCAGTCGCAGGTCAGGATTTATCCTGGTTCTATAATGCCTGGATTTATCAGCCAAATCATCCGTTATACCAGAATACATACAATTTTGCAAACCTTGGTGGTGGTCAGTATCGTATTAACTTTATGGCAAAACAATCTCAGACCGGTTTCTTCCCGATTCCGATTATGTTAAAGTTCTCTTTTGCTACAGGTGCCGATACTACAGTAAAGGTTATGAACAGTGTTAATAACCAGGCTTATTCTTTCTATTTCAACCGTCAGCCTACTGCGGTAGTCTTTGACCCGAATAATGAAATAGTAATTAAAACAGCTTCTTTGGTTATGGGAGCAGATGAAAATATTAGTTCTACACCTGAAAAATTTGAACTGAAACAAAACTATCCGAACCCGTTCAATCCTGTAACTAACATTGAATACGATATTCCAAAGAATTCAAACGTTAAGATTACAGTCTTTGATCTTGCAGGTAAAGAAGTTTCTGTAGTCGTTAATGAATTCAAACAAGCTGGTAGATATTCTTCATCTTTCAATGCGATGAACCTTGCCTCTGGTGTTTATTTATACAAAATACAGGCAGGCGATTTCTCTACTGTGAAAAAGATGACATTAATAAAATAATATTCTTATAGTATTTGTCAAAATGCCGGAATCAGATTCCGGCATTTTGCATTTTATACCATTAATCTGGAATCCTTCCTTCTTACATCCTTTATATAATATCTCTGCCTAATTTGCCTTATAAATGGTATTATATGCGATATACATGCGATATATATCCGATATATATACGAAATATATAAGTTAATACTTGAGTTATATTAGTACAATATTAGGAACATTTCACCGCAAATATCTTGTTGTCTTGTTTTGGGGATAAAAAATGTCCGTTGGTTTATTCACTCAACGGACATCTGAATAGTCTTTTTAGAAATATATGTAATATTTAATCTTAGTTCAGTAACTTGGAGATTTCTTTCTCGAAGAACTCGTAATCCCTGTTTCCGAGAAACTTTGATGATAATTTACCTTCTTTATCATAAATATAAGTTGAGGGTATTGCACCTTCCCAGTTCTTGTCATAAAAGTTTATAATATCTTCGGGATTCCTGAAATCGTTATAATAAGTAACAAAATCTACTCCCTGCTTCTCAAGAAATGGCGCTACCTTCTCTTTCATATCCTCAGGCATATCCATCGAAACAAAAACTAAAATAAAATTCTTATCTTTGTAATTCTTGTATAACTTTACAAGCTCCGGAAATTCCTGTACACAAGGCTTACACCAGGTAGCCCAGAAATTGTACAATACAACTTTTCCCTTTACAGATGTCTGTATATCTTTTAAATCCTCTACAGTCTTTACTGCTTTAATTTCCTGTGAATACAGATTGCTTAAAGCAAACAAAAATATTATTACTACTAATACTTTTTTCATTCTGATTATGTTTAGTTTAATCTCTTTTAATCGTACAGCCGAATGACTTTGTTGTTTTGTTCGTAATTTCCTTGCCCGCAAGAATTTCATCCAGCGCATTCTTTAAGTCGTGTGTTGTAACCTTCTCGGAATAACTGTTATCATCTATTCTTCCGTGATACATTATCTTCCTGTCTTTATTTAAAACGAATACCTCAGGTGTTCTCTTCGCTTCAAATAAATCTGCAACAACACTCTTGTCATCTTTTAATACAGGAAATACATATTTCTGTTCCAGGTAATGTTCTTTCACTTTCTCTGTGCTTTCGGTAACGTTCGAGTTAATTGCCCAGAAAGTAAATCCTTTTCCTATGTATGCATTTACGTAATCGTTTATCCTGTCGTTAAATGGCTGAACATAAGGACATTCTGCCGACCAGAACATTACTACAACATATCCATTTTCCAGTGCAGAACTTAATTTATATTCTTTACCGTCAAAATTCTTTATGGTAAAGTCGTTTACTGTATCGCCCGGGTCTTTTGCAAAAGCTCCCGTTGATATCATTGTTACTAATAATACTGCTAAAAATAATTTAATTGATTTCATTTGTTTATTTCCTTTCTGATATATTAAAACCTATTTATGTACTTAATAATTTCAATTCTGTTTATTAAGTACAACTTTAGCCATTCATAGATAATCATTTAAAAAAGTACATATTTTTGAAGAGAATATTATTTATAAATGTTATACTTTATGTTTACTAATAAAATAAATTGAAAGGAATCATTATGAAAAAGGTTTTACTGTTTATTTTTGTTTCATTAGTTCTTATCTCTACATCATCATTTTCCCAGAACAATAAATTCGCAAAGAAAGATCAGTGGGAAATTGGTGGCACTATAAGTTTTACGAGTATGACACCTGTTAGCAGCGGGGAAACAGGCAAATCTACTTCAGTTTTCAGACTGGCTCCTTCTGCGGGTTTCTTTGTTGTGGAAAGTGTTGAATTGGGATTGTTGGTTGATTTCACTTCTTACAGTTATGGCGGAGGCAGCAGTTATAGTGACTGTTCATTTTTCTTTGCACCGGCTTACAATTTCAGAACAAACAGTATATCGTATCCGTATGTGCAGGGACAGATTGGTTTTACATTTCAGTCTGGCGGCTCGGGTAGCAGTAATGACCCTAGTGGTCTTGCCTGGGGAGTTGAAGGTGGTGTTAAGTTAAATGTCACAGGAAGCGGATTAGCAAAAATCGGAATTAATTACAGCCAAAGAACATTAAACACAAGTAATTCAACTTCAAGAAATGGCTATAATACTGTCAGTATCGTATTAGGATTAGGATTATTCCTGTAAATTGCTTTGTACATCTTTTTTCTGAAGGCTATACTTATGTATAGCCTTTTTGATTATGAAGGATTTTAATATTCCTGTTATTCTCAAAATACTTCATTTCTTTTGAAACCCATTGTTGTTAATTTACAATATGGCAAATATCATATTAATCTTTGTGTGCTTCATTACAGGCATTCTTTTGCAGAGGGTGAAGTCTTTTCCTCAGGATTCTTATAAAGCATTTAACTTTATAATTATTAACCTGTCTCTTCCTGCACTGGCATTGCTGTACATTCCGCAGATTAATATTGACTCTCAGATTGTATTCCCGATTGCTTCTATGTGGATTGTCTTTGGGTTTTCCATAATATTCTTTCTTGTACTTGCTAAAATATTTCACTGGAGTAAATCAACCACAGGTGCTTTAATCATGACTGCAGGTCTTTGCAATTCTTCATTCGTCGGTTTTCCTATACTGATGACAATGTTTGGCGAAGAAGGTCTTAAAGTCGGAGTGGTAATCGACCAGGCGGGAAGCTTCGTTGTTCTTGCAACGGCAGGAGTAATAGTCTCATCAATTTTCGCCTCAAAAGAGTTTAAAGTATCTAAAATCATTAAAGATATTATTATCTATCCTCCGTTCATCGCATTCGTAATCGCAATAATCCTTAAATTCTTCAGGTTCGAACACTCAGAAACCTCTAAAATTATTCTCGAACGTCTTGGAAGCCTTATTGTTATACTCGCATTAATATCAGTTGGCCTGCAATTAAAGATATCCGTAAAGGAAATACACTTTAAGGAAATGTTTTTCGGACTTACTTTTAAACTTCTTCTCGCACCTGCTTTGATTTATTTAATATATATAATTATCGCTAAAGGTAAAGGACTTCCTGTAGATGTTAGTTTAATAGAATCTGCAATGCCGCCAATGGTTATGGGCTCTGTAATGGCAGTGTCGTATAATCTGAACCCAAAACTTGCTAACCTTATGGTTGGTATAGGCATACCTTTATCATTTATAACTCTTGCCTTCTGGTACTTTCTTTTTATAGTATAAATTATTTATTCTGATTATCCGCAATTATACTACACACATCCTTTAAACATACCTTAAATTTCATACTTACATCTTTTTATTAAATTTTCCTGGAAATTTAGAAATCAATGTTAGCGTAATTAATTTATAATAGATAGTCGCAATATTCTGTTCCTGCACTCTTAATAAAATATATAGATTAACATTCAATTGCTTAATTAAAACAGGTTTGCAAATTAATTAAGTATATGTATTTATATATATTAAAAATAAACTTCCCCATAAACACATATTAATAAACAGTATTTGTCTTATTCCTAAAAACAATAGTATGAATACTTACATTGTAAGTTCACCTGCTACAAGACTTGCGACGAACGATAAATGTAAAAGTTGAGACTATCAGAATACTGGCACACTTATTGATTAATACAAGGCATACGACAAAATTTAAAATTAAATTAAATAAATAGGAAATGTTAACTTTAAACAAAAAATCAGAAAACAAAACAAGCAACTTAAATATAGTTAGGGTATTATCCTTAGCTTTATTAATGATAACTTTATTAAGTATATCAAATTTATTCGCAACTACTTATTATTCTAAATCAGCAGCTACAGATGCTAACTCAAAAGATAGCTGGAATACACAAAGAGACGGTTCGGGTAGTAGACCATCTAGTACTAGTACTTTTACAAGTGGTCATATATTTATTATTCAGTCCGGACACTCAATGACAACTTCAGCCAGTTGGTCGATCTCAGGAACTGGTGCAGAATTGAATATTGAATCAACAGCTACTTTAAATATACAATCTTCTCATGTTCTTACAGTTCAAGGTCAATTAGTCTCAAACGGTTCTATTTCAGGTTATAGCTTAATCTTAACAGGTACTGATTCAGCAATCGACACACTGTCTTCTGCAACTCTACAAAGATTGACAACAAATCAAACAAGTAATTTAGTAATGATTTCAAATGTAACAGTGTCGTCTATCTTAACAATGACAGTAGGTAATATTACAACAGGAAATTATATCCTTACACTCGGAACAGGAACAGGAGCAGGTTCAACAACCATTGGCTCATTATCTTATACTTCAGGGAAAATAATCGGTTCATTCAAAAGATGGTTTGGGACTGCTACCGTGAATAATGTTCAGTTTCCTGTAGGAACTGCTTCACAGTCAAGAATGGTTGCACTTTCAAGAACAAACGTTACAACAGGCGGTAGTTTAACCGCAAAGTTTGTTGCTTCAGATCCGGGAAACAATAATTCGTCTTATTTAACAGACAATACATACACAGTTGACAGGTTCACAAATCAGGGCTATTGGGAAATTACTAAAAATACTGCTGACGGTACTTTTGCCGGTAACTACAGTCTTGATATGGAAACTACTGGTTTTGCAGGTATTCTTGATATTACTAAACTCAGAATTATTAAAAGACCCGATGCAGTATCTGCATGGGTTCTTGAAGGTACACATACAAATGGAGTCGGTACAACAGTTAAAAGAACAGGTCTTTCTAACTTCAGCCAGTTCACACTCGGCGGCAATGCAACAGATAATCCATTGTCAGATTCTCCGCTTCCTGTATCACTTTCGTCTTTCACATCTTCTGTGAAGAATAACAGTGTAACATTGAACTGGTCAACAGTAAGCGAAATTAACAACAAAGGTTTTGAAATAGAAAGAAAAGAATCAAACAGCAGTAATTATACAAAAGTCGGTTTTGTTGACGGTAAAGGAACAACAAATCAGGTTTCAAACTACAGTTTTGCAGATAATAAATTAAACTCAGGAAATTATTCATACAGAATCAAACAGGTAGATTTCAACGGTAACTTCGAATACTTCAGCTTAAACTCAGGTATCGAAATCGGTGCACCTAAGAAATTCACATTAGCACAGAATTATCCGAACCCGTTCAATCCATCAACAAAAATTGATTATGAAATACCTTCGGATAGTAAAGTAAACATCACAATCTACGATATCTCTGGTAAAGAAGTACAGCAGATTGTCAATGAATATCAAAAAGCAGGTTACTATACTGCACAGTTCAATGCAAGCAGATTAAGCAGCGGAACATACTTTTATAAACTTACATCGGGTATCGACATCTTAACAAAGAAGATGACCCTTATAAAATAATTAGCTCGGGAGGATTAAATTATGTACGATGACGAAAGCAAAACAGGTATAAAAATTTACACAGTGATTTTCCTGGTGTTACTGGTCTCATTTATCGGATTTATAATATTCAAAGAGGTTGATGATAAGGGTATTGATAATTCTAAGGTCCGGAAGAAATCACAGTTAAGAGCAACAAATTAAATTTAATATATAGATTGTCGTAATATCATTCATTTCCTAAAGCACGGAACACTTCAATGTTCCGCGCTTTTAATTTATACCGTATATAGTCCTTATACTCACACTAACCCGACTTCCTATCCTGTCTAAATACTGTATATTTACATAATTAGTAAGAAAAGCAGTACTGTTACTTCGATGGAAACATCATGACTTCGTTGCGATGCGACAAGCGACAAACAAACAAGTTAAGTGTATAAATATTCTGGCACGGTAATTGTATGTAATATAGTAACGACAAATTTTAAAAAGTTTTAAATAATAAAGGGAAACTAAAATGTTAAATTTAAACCAAAATATAAAAACAAACCGAAATGTGGCAAAAGTGTTATCACTTGCCATATTAATGGTCATCTTAACCTCTGCAGCAAATTTGTTTGCTGATAATACTTATTATTCAATAAATAATAATAATCCATCTATCTATACCAGTTGGAATTCAAGAACAAACGGAACCGGAAGTAATCCTTCAACTTTTAACAATAATACTGATTTATTTATTATTCAGGCAGGACATACCATGACAATTGCAAGTGGTAGTAATTGGTCAATATCTGCACAATTGCAATTAAACACAGGTGCTAATTTAATGATTAACGGCAGAACTCTTACGATTAATGGCACTTTAACAAATAATAGCGGTTCGATAACAGGCAGCACTTCATCTAATTTAATTATTGGTGGGTCTGGTGCAAATATTAGTATTCCTGGAATGACGTTAAATAATTTTACCATTAATAGAAGCAATGGTGTTACATTAACAGGTGATGTTACTGTCTCAAATACATTAACTTTAACAAATGGTGTTTTAAATACCAGTACTAGCTCAGTAATATTTACAAGCTCAGCAAACAATCCAACTGAATCAAATACAAAAAGAATAGATGGCACAGCGGTTATGCAGTCAAGATCAATTCCGACAAGTTTCACATTCTTAGGTGCATATTTTGGTGCAGGTAGTGATAACTTAGGAACTGTCTCAATGACAAGAACAACAGGTGCGGCAGGTGTAATCACAAATGGTTCTAATAATTCAATCGCATGTAACTGGGATATCACGGCACAAAATCAGCCGGTAAATGGTAAAAGTATGACTTATAACTGGTTCAGTACATGGGATTATGGAAATACTTTTAATCAGTTCAATAATGGTCAGGTTTATTACAGTACAGATAACGGAGCTTCATGGGCAACAATCGGAAACGCAGGAAATGCTTCTACAGGAACAACTACAAGAGCAATGACGATTTCAACAACACACTATTCGAAATGGGTTGTCGCGAGCACAAATTCACCACTTCCTGTATCACTTTCATCTTTCACATCTTCTGTGAAGAATAACAGTGTTACTTTAAACTGGTCAACAATAAGCGAAATTAATAACAAAGGTTTTGAAATAGAAAGAACAGAAGCAGGAATTAACGATTATGCAAAAGTTGGATTCGTAGACGGTAAAGGAACAACAAACCAGGTTTCAAACTATAGTTTTTCAGACAGCAAATTAAACTCAGGAAAATATTCATACAGAATCAAACAGGTAGACTTCAACGGTAACTTCGAATACTTCAGCTTAAACTCAGGTATCGAAATCGGAGCACCTAAGAAATTCACATTATCACAGAACTATCCAAACCCGTTCAATCCTTCTACTAAGATTGATTATGAAATCCCTGCAGACAGCAAAGTTAACATCGTAATCTATGATATCTCTGGTAAAGAAGTACAGCAGATTGTAAATGAATACCATAAAGCAGGTTACTACACTGCACAGTTTAATGCAAGTCAGCTCAGCAGTGGAACTTATTTCTACAAATTGTCAGTAAACAATACAACAGGTACAGAAGTATTAACAAAGAAAATGACCTTAATCAAATAAAGATTGTCGTACTATCATTCGTTTCCTGAAACGCGGAGCATTAAGTTGTTTCGCGTTTTATGTTATAATAAATCCTCTGCCTCCATTAATACACTGTCCGTTCACCCACAATATGTATCGCTAATGGTAAACATTCATCTTCTGCATATTTATTGTATGATCTCAAAATTATTATCGATAATTTATTGTAACTTTTCATCAGTGCTGAAAGAGTTGATTAATAGTTAATCATATCATCTGGTTTTTTAAGGGTAACCATTTTTCAGCCGTTAAATATTTTAAGCATTATAATTATGAAGAAATCTGTTTTACTTAAGGATGGCATTTGTGTTCTTGAATGTAGTGAAAGCGACAAGAATGTGTGTTGCGATTGCAAGGACTATAATAGCTGCCATTTTGTAAGCCGTGATAAAAGAGGAATAATGTTTGCAGTGTTATTTTCTTTGGCACTTTATTTGATTATAATTCTCGGAGTCATTCATGAAGTCCATCACAAACTCTTTTAATTCAAACTTGTAAGTGATAATGATATTGTTTCTAATATGTGTTCTGCCTGTGAACTTCCTGTTTAACTTTACCTTTTAATTGTTGAAATTTATTCAAAAACCCATTGTTTTGAATAGTACCCTAAAATGCTGAAAGATTTCAGCATTTTTTCTTAGAGACCCGTATATTACATCTTTGTAATCTGTTTCTTGAATTTCCTGCTGTATCTCTGGCTGATTATAAAAAATTCTTTAACATCTTTAATGTATAACTTATGTGAATAGTTAAACCATCTTTCCACCTTATCAATGTACTCTGTATTTATTATCGTTGAACGGTGAATCCTTAAAAAATGCTCTTTAGGTAGTTTTGTTTCCCAAACTTTCATCGGTTTTCTTACAATAAAAGTCTTCTTGTCTTTTGTAAATATTTTAGTGTAGTCTTTGGCTGCTGATAGATACAATATGTTGCTTATTTTTATAAAGTCAGATTTGTTGTTGTCCGATAGAAATATATTCCCTTCGTATTTCAAATCACTTCCGACTTTATCATCAACACCTATCTTATTCTTCAGTAAATTCAACATTTCTTTTTCCATGTTAAATTTCTTGAGTATTGTATCTCTTTTTGATAACTGAACTTCAATTGCATTGAGTACTTCTTCCCTTGTAAACGGTTTTGTTATGAAGTCGTCTGCACCCAGTTCCATTCCCTTTCTCCAGTCCTGTCTCTCTGTTTTTGCAGTCAGGAATACAAATGCCGGCGGAGACTTCAGATATTTTATACTTTTTAATACATCGTATCCGTCCATCTGCGGCATCATAATATCGCATAAAACCAGATCAAATTTGGTTGTTTCTATTTCTTTTATTCCGGCTTCGCCATCTGTGGCTTTTGTTACTTCATACCCTTCGCTTTCAAGTATTAAACTAATGTTTTCTCTTAAAACATTATCGTCTTCTATAACTAAGATTGAGTTCATAATTTAAATAATTTAAGGTTTTAATAAAAATACTTCAAAGGTAATTACATTCCCGTTTACGGAAATTTCCAGCTTACCTTTATATATGTCAACTATCTTTTTTGCAATTGCAAGTCCAAGACCTGAACCCTGCTGTTCTCTTACTTTTCTTTCAAACTGCATATGAGGCATTATATTGGCAATTTCTTCTTCTGTCATGCCGACACCTTTGTTTGAAACAGATATAATATTGTACTTTCCGTTACTCTTTGTTGAAATACTTACTTCGTCTCCTTTTTTTGAAAATTTAAAAGCATTATCTATAAGTTCGTCAAATATTTTAATGAATCCTTCAAGATTAATCTTGTATTCATAATCCTCAACACTGATTTTTAAATCATCTATTCTGTCGTTCGATTTGGCAGTCTCGATTGCAGACTGACTTATTATTGCTGAAGCTTTACTGATTTGCTCCTTCGAAACATTTTTCATTTCCTGGTTATTCATGGAAATTAATTCAAGCCTGGCAAGATAAAGAAAGTTTTCAACCAGTCGGTGAAGTCTTTTGCCTGACGTAAATATGCTTTCCGCAAATTCCTTTATCTCATCTTTTGAGTATGAATCTACATTGTCTGCAAGTAGTTTTGAAAAGCCCATTATACCGAACAATGGAGTCCTGAGTTCGTGTGGTAAAGACATCTCAAGATTCAATGTTAAATCATGTATCTTTTTCTTCGAATTGTCATATTTGTCAATCCTTATCTGTACTGCCTTCAGTAAATCTTTTACCGAAAACGGTTTTGTTATATAGTCATCTGCTCCTGTTTCCATCCCTTTTCTTATGTCTGTCAAGTCTACTTTTGCCGTCAGGAAAATAAAAGGAATATCTCTCGTTACAGGATTATTCTTTACGAAATTTATAACCTCGTAACCATTCATCTCGGGCATAAGTAAATCGCAGAGAATTAAATCAGGTAATACTTCGACAGCTTTCTGGTACCCATCCCGGCCGTTATCCGCTGAATAGACTTCAAAACCCTCTTCTATGAGTATTTCTTTTACATTCTCCCGGACGTTTAAATCGTCTTCAATGACAAGTATTTTCTTCTTCATATAATTATATTTTAATTACTAATTTAAAGATTGTTCCCTTTGGTTTGTTATCCTCAAAAGTTACAGTCCCTTCGTGCAATTCGGCAATCCTTTTAACTAACGGTAATCCGATTCCGGTTCCTGATATTAAAAGTGCATTCTTGCCCCTGTAAAATGCTTCGAACAATTTATCTCTGTCTGAATTCTGAATTCCCATACCTTCATCATAAATCAGGAATGAAAGTGTGTTTGTATCCTCTCTGACCAGAAGTT
Source organism: Ignavibacteriota bacterium (assembly GCA_026390735.1). Classification (GTDB taxonomy): domain Bacteria; phylum Bacteroidota; class Ignavibacteria; order Tepidaquicellales; family Tepidaquicellaceae; genus CAIKZJ01. The sequence goes on along the minus strand of JAPLFJ010000012.1, from coordinate 65,434 downwards.
TAACCTTACTTCCTTCAGGTGAGTATTTTGCTGCATTGTTTAATAAATTATCCAGTGCCTGCTTAAGTAATTTTGAATCGACAGAGAAAATTCTGTCGTTTGCTTTAAACTCATAAATAACTTTATACTTTGCTGATATACGGGTTTTAAAATCTTCAACGATTACATTGCATAAATCATATACATTCGTTTCATTCCTTGCAAAGTTTATATTGTTGGATTCTGCTTTATTAAATGAAAGTATGTCATTAAGCATTAGTGTCATATTGTTAATAGAAATCTTAATCTTCTGGAAATGGTCTTTCTTCTTGTCTTCAGTCCACATAGAACTGTAAAATTCCAGCAGTTCAGTTGAAGATAAAATTGCAGAAAGGGGTGTCCTGAACTCATGTGATGTCGTGCTTATAAAATTGGATTTAAGTTCATTTAGTTTCTTTTCTTTTTCCAGTGTCAGCCTTATGTTTTCTTCGGTTTTCTTCCTTAAAGTTATATCTCTTGATGCAGATAATATTCTGAACATTTTATTGTTCTCATCTTTTATCGGAGATAGGACTGTTTCCAGCCATACATAACTCCCGTCTTTTCTTCTTCTTCTCGATTCAAACACAAATGTAGTCTGGTTCTCAAAAATCTTCTCGTTTACAAGTTTAGAATATTTTGATGCATCCTCTTCGACCATAGATTCAAAAGGGGTTTTTCCTATCAGTTCATAATCATCGAATCCCAGCACTGTCTTTACTGACGGGCTTATAAATTCGTATGTACTGTCAAGTTTATGAAGACAGATAATGTCCTGAGAATTTTCTGCAAGGTAACGGTATTTCCTCTCGCTGTCTTCTATTTTTTTCTCGTAATTCTTTCTGCTTGTAATATCGCGGATAATTGTAAGTACTCTGTTTTCGTCTCCGTATGTTATTATTCTTGCTTCAAAATAATTTCTCTCGTTTAATTCCTTGTCATCCAGATAATATTCGTAGAATGTCATCTGTCCCGTTCTTGCCGATACATCAAACAGTTCTAAAAATTTATTCGCTAATTCAGGTGATAGAATCGTACGTATATTCTTTCCGAGAAAATCTTCGGGTTTAACGTACAGTTTTGCATTTCCAGGTGCGTGATAATGCAGGTAATCCCCGTTCTTTGTCATAACAAACAGCATATCAGGTATTAAGTCAAGCATAGCCCTGTTCCTTAGTTCATTCTCCTGCAAAGATTCTTCCATCTGTTTGCTTAACGAAATATCCACATGTGTACCAAGCATTCTTACTGGCTTTTCGTTTTTATCTCTCTCTATTATTATACCTCTGTCTAAAATCCATTTGTATGAATTATCCTTGCATTTTAATCTATGCTCATTAATGTATGAATCTGTCTCACCATTAAGATGTTTATTTACGTCACTGAATACATTATCTAAATCATCCGGGTGGATTCTGGATTTCCATGTGTCAAAATTGTTCTCTATTTCATTATCCTCATAACCAATCATCTGTTTCCAGCGTTTTGAAAAGAAAACTTCATTCGTCTTTATATTCCAGTCCCAGAGACCGTCACCGTTACCTTCAAGTGCGTACTTCCATAGACCCTCACTCTTTTGTAACTCTTCTTCCATCTTTAGTCTCTGCGAAATATCACGGCTGATACCAAAAATCACGTCTTCATTATTCCATTTTCCGAGTTTAACTTTTGTTTCAACTTTTATAATATCACCGTATTTTGATATCAGTGGTACATCGCATGAACTTTCCTTACCGGCAAGCATCTCTCCTACAATCCGCTGTGCCCTTACTCTTCCCTCGGGCTGGTGCACCATTAACACATTCTGACCAATGAGCTCATCTTCTGTACACTTTAATTTATCCTGTACTGCTTTATTTATCTTAATTATATTTCCTTCTGTATTTAATACAAAAAGCATGTCATCTATAGTATCGAAGAATGAATGCAGGTTGGTTTCATTCTGAATTAAACTGTCAAGCATTCTTCTTCTTTGAATGGCCCCTGATAACTCATCTGCAACTGAACGTATTGTTTCTTTCTGAAGGTCGGTAAATTTACTATGTTTGCTGCTTTTTACGTTAATTGCACCAATAACTTTGTTTCCTATGGATACAGGAACACTTGCAAGTGCAGATACTGAATGAAGTTTAGATGTTTTTGGGTCTATACTGCCGTAGTTTTCGGTAAAGATAGGTACACCTTCTATGAAAATCTTGTTGTAGGGAGGTTTTCTTATGTCTATTGATTTAATCTCACCAATATGTTCTTTCGACAATCCCGTATAATAAACCAGCTCTGCTAAATTTATTTCTTCATTCAGAACATAAATCCCGCCACCGTCAAAATTCAACAACTTTATTGTGTCATCTAAAACATTTTTAAATATTTCGCTAAGGTCATTTGATTTATTGGCAGATGCAATAATCTGGTTCAGTATCCATAACTCTTTTGCTTTATTAAAGTAATTTCCCTCTGTTCGTTTCTGTTCTATATGAAGTGCAAATATGTTTGCCATTGACCTGAGTATTTCTACTTCTGTATCGCTCCATATTCTTTCTTTTGTAATATCATCAAACCCTACAAATCCCCAGAATGTTGTCCCTACATAAATCGGTATTGCGAGCAGTGATTTTATTCCCTGCGGCTCCAGCGCTTCTCTTTCTGGTTTCGTAAAAGTTTTTACCAGGCCGTTAACTGCTTTGCCGTTTATCATCAGGGATTTCCATCTCGGTACATGTTTGTAGTCAAAATTCTGCAAATCAGTATTGTCAATCTGTGCTTCTTTAGGGTCTTTGCACCATTCATTAATCTGGCTCATCAGTAATCTGCCATTCTCATCTTTATGGTTCTCAAATATATAGACCCTGTCCACATCAACTGCTTCGCCTAATATTTCCAGTGATTTGTTGACGGATAAGTTTAAATCCTTTAAGGTTAACAATACATTTGTTGCTTTAGCAATTGCACTTAAAAGTATATCTTTCCTTTCCAGTAAATTCTTGGATTCAACATTCTCTGTAATGTTTCTTGCAATAAATAAAATCCTGTCATCGTTTAATAAACTTATTTTTCCCTCGAAATATGAATCCTTGCCTTCAAGCTGCAGCGAATAATTCATAACTGTGCTGTTTTTACTCCTGGTGAGGTTCTTAATTGCAGTAAAATATTTATTGCAGATTTCTTTTGGAAAAAAATGTTTGATGTTCTTGTTTACGAAATATATCGGACTTAAAAATAAATCTCCTTCCGGTCCGCCTTTAAACTCTATAATATCACCTGCTTTATTCATTATGAAAACAAGATCCGGGTAAGTTTTATAGAATAACTTGGATTCCATTTCGCTGTTATAAAGACTTTCCTTTAAGTCTTTTTGAGATATTATATCTTTCTCAACTATTGATTCCAGAGACTTAATCTTCTCTGCGAGTAATTTGTCCTTTATATTCTTTTCTGTTTCTTTCTTTACTTTGTTCACTTTTTTGGAAATGTCGAGTATCTCTGCGGAAAAATATGTGTTGTCACCCTCTTTTAACGGTCCTATACTGATTTCAAGCGGAATTTTAATTCCTTCTTTTGTAACTCCTATTAATTCTCTGCCGTCATTCATAATTCTGTCTGAAGGCTTCCTTTTCGAGTAGTCGGTAACAAGGGCACGGTGAATTTCAGACGTACTTTTGGGTAATATTATGTCTAAAGGTTTTCCTATAGCTTCTTTTGCCTTAAAACCAAATATTTTCTCTGCCCTCAAATCAAACTTTTTAATGATTGATTTATTGTCTATTATTATTACTGCTTTTCGTGCCATACCGATAAAATCAATAATTGGGAAAGTGTAAATTATTCATTTTTGCCGATAATAGATACTTATAATATGCTAAATGATTAAATAACGATATAAGCGATAAATAAATGCGATAAACGAATGTGGTATCTATGAACGATTTCGATAAATGTACATATAATGCGTTAAGTGAAAAATACTATAATTAAGATGCCTATCACTTATCTCAAATTGCGATATACGATAGAAGTTAGACCTGATTCCCGGCATAAACGGTTTTCTGTGTATATGTACTAAAAAGCCGTACACTCTCTGGCGTACGGCTTTTATATATAATTCATTGGACGGATTATTTACCGAATGCATAAGTGATACCAACGTTCAGACCAAATAAATTCAATATTTCTGTAATTATTTTACGAACGTTTCAGTAAACTGATTTTTCAAAGGTAACCCCTTAGTGGCATTTATCCTTTTATACCGTTTTGAGATAAGCGATATCACGATATAGCGTTCGTCAGTCCTTTATATGCCACTTGAATCCTGTGCTATTTATAATTAATATGAACCATTGTTCAATTTAATATAACAATAGTTCCCCTTAATAAATATTTTTAAATTAAATGAAAGGTTACAGTAATGAAACAACTAATTACAGCTTTACTGTTAGTAGTGCTAGCCACCGGTTTCTCTTTTGCTCAAGACAATAAGAATTGGGATGGCACAAAACCAGAGATCCATCAGGGTTCAAGAAACATCATCTTTGTATATTCTCCTTTTGTTAGCAGTGATTTAAAAGGAGCATATTCAGGTTCTTACACGAGCCCTAATTTCAATGCAGATGGTAGTTTTGATTCAGCATCTTTAAAAGTTACCCCTACGTATGGTATCGGCTTACAGTATTATGTAACAGATAAAATAGCTTTGGCTATTGGAGTAAGTTTCGGTACAGGTTCAAGAACGTTGACATTTCTTACCCCGGGTGAATCAGAAAAAGCATCTGAAACAGTCTTCGGGTTTTCATTAGATGGAAATTACCACTTAAAATCTTTATATGGTCTATCACCATACGCAGGCTTAAATGTTCATTATGGAACCTACAGTGGTAATTATGACCATACTTCCACTTTGCCAGGTGGAACCTATAGTGGTAAAATGACAGGTAGTTCTGTTGGTTTTGGCGCAAACTTAGGATTTGACTGGTATTTCGCACCGGGAATTTCCTTAGGAGGAAAATATACACTCGGTTATGAATCGTTCACATCTCCGGTACAAACGTTCACTAACACAGGTGTTAGTCACACTCACACAGGTGCCAGTGAAAGCGGTTTTGGTACAGGTAGTGCCAGCATTTTGCTGAATGTACATTTCTAAGAAGTAAGAGGTTTTCTTAACAGATTTTTTCTAAAGAAGAACGCTAATCACAAAAGATTAGCGTTCTTTGTTTAATAATACAATACAGGGATTTGTGATTAGTGTTTTGAGTAAAAATTAAAAAGCCGTACACTTTGCAGCGTACGGCTTTTGTGTTTTCTTTATTGTTCTTAAACTATTTTCCGAATGTGTATGTGATACCAACATTCAGGCCAAAACTGCTGAATGAGTATCTTGGTGTTGCTTCTGTGTTTGCTGTACCTGATGTAAAACTTTCTGAATAAGTTACTGTTGGGTCTACTGTCAGACCTGTGAATGTCTCAGTATTTTCTCTCTGGCTCGGTGCATAGTTCATTCCGATACCGAATACTTCTGCAAAAATTCCAAGATTTTTTCCGGCTTTGAAGTTCACGCCAACTGCTCCCTGAATTCCAAGTGCAACGCCGCCTGATTCCTTAAGAACTTTTGTTCCTGTAGGTGCGCCTGTTCCTGTTGCAGTGATTTCTTCTTTCTTGGTCGGGATTCCAACGATCATTCCGAATCTTGTGTAAGGTGTTATATCTTTCATAGGTGCCTTTACAACTACTGAAGGCATTATTGAAATTGTGTTTGCATAATATTTCTCCGCATAGTTAACCGATCCTGCTTTGTATGTGTATTCATCGAATTTCTTTCCCATTGTGTATGAACCTGCTAATTCTAATGCAAAGTTTGGATTAATGTTGTAGCCGAATCCGCCTTGAAAGTTAATTCCTTCGCCGAATGAACCATACTTGTGACTTTCGCTTGTTCCTTCTCCGGATGAAGTAGTAATGTTATAAACTTCCTGCGATGCAAGGCTAAGCCCATAACCACCGCCTAATTTAATGTATGCATTCTGTGAAAATAAACTTGTACCTGTGAATACAAATACAATAGCTACAAGAACTGAAAGTAATGTTTTCTTCATTTAAATTTTTCTCCTTTAATTTAATTTTAAAATTAAACAACAGTTAAATACTTATAAATGTATTTTTTGTTGTTTATTGAATATAATAACAAAATCAAATAAAATAAGTTCAATATTTCTGTAATTATTTTTTGGAGCTAATATCGGGTATGAATTCTTCTGATTTTATAAGATTTATGGGCAGATAAAAAAAGCCGTACACTGTTTGGCTTTTGTATATTCAGAATTTGCTCTTGTGTAGAATTTAAAACTTTCCTCTGCTTATCAGTACGCCAAGAAAAATTGCCAGTGGAATTCCTACCACAGAAAGCAAAACTATCGTGGATGATTCCACTTTGTTCTTTGTAAAGTACATCGTTTCAATTTCCTTTATGTTCAGAGTGTCTGCAACGGGCTTTCTATAAAGCGGAAGTTTGGAATTTGTCTGTGCCGTAAGCAAAGAATCAACAAAAAGATTCTTTGGATAGAAGTAAACAAAGTATGTACCTTTGCCTGGTTTCTCAATAAATTTTGTGGAATAATTCCTTAATGGAATCTCGCGGTTATCATACAGCGAAATGCTTTGAATTTTATACAAGCCATTGTCGTATTCTATGTCAGAATCTCCTCTTAATATTCTCTGTGGTGAGTCGTAAAGATATTCTGTCGAAGTGCACGCATTCAGGCTAAGCAGAAACCCAAAAAGTAGAATGTACGATATTATTTTATTGAAAGTTTTCATAATCAATACTATCCTCCTATAGGTAATGAAAACATCGCGATGAAAAACAGAATAAAAGCAGGTATTCCGACTCCCAGCGCAATAAGAGTATATGTTCTTGGCAGCATCTTTGTTTCCTTGTAATGCAGGAAAGAAATGTTGCGTATGTCCAGTGTGTCTGGGACGGCGTCTTTATAAAAAGCCTGAGTTGATTTCAGCGCCCGCATCTTTACACTGTCATAAACAACTCTCGGATAGAAATATACAAACTTGTAACTGCTGTCAATCATGCTCTGTATAAACTTTGAAGTATAAAAATATAAATCGATTGTTTTGTTATTCGTCAGAGTTAAGCTGTCTATATCATCATACACAACATCCTTTCTTCCCTGTTCTTTTTCAATCATATTTTCAGGTGTCTCTGAATAGTAGTTTGTTGTGTAACAGCCCGCAACAGTAAGCAGAAATGAAAAGAGCAGAGTGAATGTGATTAACTTTTTAGTCATAATTATCCTGCAATTCCTCGTGGCCATAAAAGACTAATTAGTGCAATTATTACTAAAGGTATAATTATTATTGCAATAGCATATGGCAGCGCCTTCTTGTTATCAGCTTTGGTTATTGAATAATGAACTGATGAAATGTTTTTGATATCAATAGTATCCAGCACAGAAGTTTTATAGTAATAAACAAACTTATAACTACTGTCTATATAATTCTTAATGAACCTTGAAGTGTAATCGCTTAGACTAACAGATTTTTTGTTAATGAGTGTAAGGCTGTCTATGTTGTCAGACTTCACACCTTTGTTTTCTTTTTCTTTTGCAATGAAAATATCGGGCGGGTCGGAATAATTTTTAGTTGTAAAGCAGCCCGATGCTGTTAACAGAAATGAAAAGAGCAGAGTGTATGTGATTAACTTTTTATTCACGACTACCCTCCTAATCCGTGCGGTAACAAAAGTGCTGCGAGCCCTATTATTGCCAGCGGAATAAGTATTGCAAGTCCGATGTATGGCAGTACTTCTCTCTCAAACCTTTTGTTATCCGATTTAGTTATCGAATAATGTACCAAGTTGATGCTTTTGATGTCGATAGTATCCAGCACAGAAGTTTTATAGTAATAAACAAACTTATAACTACTGTCCATATAATTCTTAATGAACCTTGAAGTGTAATCGCTTAGACTAATTGATTTATTGTTGATGAGTGTAAGACTGTCTATGTTGTCATTCTTCACACCTTTGTTTTCTTTTTCCTTGGCAATGAAAACTTCGGGCGGGTCGGAATAGTTTTTAGTTGTAAAGCAGCCTGATGCAGTTAACAGAAATGAAAAGATTAAGATGTAAGAAAATGTTCTACGAATCATTTTTTCCTCCGCTGATTTTAAAAAAGCCGTACACTTTGCAATGTACGGCTTTCAGATTTTATGTGTTACCAGTCTTTCTTTGTGTAGAGTTCTATTACTTTCAGTATAACGTTCGTTGCTTTTACCATAGATTCAAGCGGAACGTATTCGAACTTTCCGTGGAAGTTTATTCCGCCTGCGAAAATATTCGGGCAGGGGAGTCCCATGTAGGAAAGTCTTGAACCGTCCGTACCTCCGCGGATTGGCATAATTTTCGGCTCGATGCCGATTTCTATCATTGCCTGTTCTGCGATATCCACGATGTGGAAAACTTCTTCCACTTTCTCGCGCATATTAAAGTACTGGTCTTTCAGTTCAGCCTTCACAACTTCTTTGCCGTAACGCTTGTTCAGAAAGTCTGCACATTCTGCTGCGAATACTTTCTTGCTTTCAAACTTTGCACGGTCGTGGTCACGAACGATGTAAGTAATCGTTGTGTTCTCAACCGAACCGCTCATCGAAATCAGATGGTAAAAGCCGTCGTAGCCTTCTGTGTACTCGGGACGCATATTCACTGGAAGTAATGCGTTGTACTCCATCGCAATAAGCATAGAGTTCAGCATTTTATCCTTTGCGTATCCCGGGTGAACGTTACGACCCTGAATGCTGACAGTAAGCTTTGCCGCATTGAAGTTTTCGAATTCAAGCTCGCCAACGTGACTTCCGTCCATTGTGTATGCGTACTGTGCTCCGAACTTCTTTACGTCAAAGAAATCAACACCGCGTCCGATTTCTTCGTCTGGCGTGAAGCCGATTTTAATCTCACCGTGTTTTATTTCAGGATGTTCAACAAGATACTTGATTGCAGTCATGATTTCAGCAATACCTGCTTTGTCATCTGCACCAAGCAGCGTTGTTCCGTCTGTTGTGATAATTGTATCGCCAACGTATTCTTTTAAATCAGGAAACAGTTCTGTGGTCAGTACAAGCTTTAAATCTTTATTGATTGTAATGTCGCCGCCGTCATAGTTTTCCCATACTAAAGGATTAACGTTCTCACCTGACATATCAGGACTCGTATCAACGTGTGATATGAATCCGATTACAGGAATCTTCTTGTCAATGTTTGACGGCAAGGTTGCCATCACGTAACCGTGCTCGTCAACCTCTGATTTTAATCCAAACTCTTTCAGCTCTTTGTTTAAAAGGTTTAAGAGGTCGTACTGTTTTTTAGTACTTGGAAAGGTCTCGGAATTTTCATCGGACATTGTATCGATTTTAATGTATCTGAAAAACCTTTCCTTTATTTCATTTTTCATCGAGTAATTCTCCTTTTTTAATAAATGTCTTTCTTGAGTTTTGAAAAATCTTTCTTCTTACTTCAGGTTTTCTGCCAAAGTTCAGCACAAGACCTACTTCAAATTTTGTGGACTTCAAATGATTGATAATCGTGTACTCTGCATTCTGTGATACTACTTCATTCGTATCTATGTAAAGCAGAACTTTATCTTCATTAACAAAGTCCAGTTTGTATTGCCCTACTTTAATTTCTTTATAAAAAATTTCTATCTGAACTTCTTTCTCGTAAACTAATCCCTGTGTATGCATTTCATAAGCAAGTGCTTCCATATATATGTCCTTGGAATAACCATACCCAAGATGATTGAAGACATCCAGAAAAACCTTTATGATTTTCTCTGTAAGGTCTTTATATAATAGTTCAGCCATAGTTTTAGTATTTGAGATTAATAAAAATTTTTAGATTAATCTTCTTCGGGCTTACCTCTTAATGAATCCCAGATAAAGTAAGCACAAATTACTGCGAGCATTAATAATGCGATTATTTCAGCCGAGTGTGATTCGAACCATTCTTTGTTAACAAAATTAATATTAAAATTTTGTAAAGTAAGACTTACTACACCCATAAGAGCACCACCTGCAATAAAACCAGATGCTATAAGTGTACCTCTGTCGCTTCTTGCTTTGTTAACTTTTTCATTTTTGCTTCTTGTTGAAACAAAGTGAGATATTATGCCGCCGAGTAATATTGGTGTATTCAGCTGAAGAGGAATAAACATTCCTAATGAAAATGCAAGTGCTGGAACACCAATCAGTGTTAAAACTAAAGACATAAAAGCACCTGCTGCATAAAGCATCCAGGGTGCTGGTTTCCCCGACATCATAGGTTCTATAACAGCCGCCATTGCATTCGCCTGTGGTGCTGGAAACTCAGGACTGCTACCTGTAAAACCACCATTTTTATTTATTAATAATATAACAAATCCAACAGCAGCAGCTGATAAAACTGTCCCAAGAAACTTCCACGATTCCTGTTTATAAGGTGAAGTTCCGAGCCAGTAACCGATTTTCAGGTCTGTGATAAAACCGCCTGCCATTGAAAGTGCTGTGCAAACTACACCGCCGATAATCATTGCTGCGACAATACCAACATTACCAGTTAATCCGACAGACACCATAATCACTGAAGAGATAATCAGTGTCATTAATGTCATACCCGATACAGGGTTTGTTCCGACAATAGCGATTGCGTTTGCCGCAACAGTCGTAAACAGGAATGCAATAACCATAACTATCGCTAATCCCATAAACGCATATCCTACATTGTGTACAACACCAAATAAGAAGAATACGAAAATTACTACTGCTACGAGTAAAATACCGCCAACAATAATACCCATTGGTAAATCTCTTTGAGTTCTTAATACTTCTTTCGTGGTGTCGTGCTTTCCAAAAATCTCTTTGACTGCAAGACCGAATGCGGACTTAATAATCCCAGATGAGCGGACGATGCCGATAACACCTGCCATTGCAATACCGCCAATACCAATCGGTCTGACGTAGGCTCCAAAAATTTCCTCGGCCGACATTGCACTCACAAGCTTTGTTATGTTTGCACCGATAGGAATTGTCATACCCGGGGCAAAATAATTTATTATCGGAATAATCATATACCATCCGATAAAAGAACCTGCGCAGATAATTGCGGCATACTTTAAACCGACAATATATCCTAAACCAAGTACTGCTGAACCAACATTAATCTTGAAGATTAGCTTGGTCTTTTCTGCAAGCATATTTCCCGCTTCGAAAACACGTGTAGTGAAAACTTCACTCCACCATCCGAACGTTGCGATTATAAAATCGTATATACCGCCGATAAGTCCGCTGACTAAAAGTAACTTAGCCTGACTGCCGCCTTTTTCTCCCGATACTAAAACTTCTGTAGTGGCAGTTGCTTCAGGGAATGGATACTTACCGTGCATATCCGCAACAAAATATTTTCTGAACGGAATAAGAAACAGAATACCAAGAAAACCACCGAGTAATGATGATAAGAATACCTGATAAAACTGTACGTCAAGTCCGAGAATGTATAATGCAGGAATCGTGAAAATTGCTCCCGCAACTATAACACCCGAACTGGCGCCTATAGATTGAATAATTACGTTCTCACCAAGAGCATTCTTTCTCTTTGTGAGGAACGATACACCGACTGCGATAATAGCAATCGGGATTGCCGCTTCGAAAACCTGCCCTATTTTTAATCCAAGGTAAGCTGCAGCAGCAGAGAAAATGATTGCCATAAGCAATCCCCATGATACAGACCAAAGATTTACTTCAGGAACAATGCTGGTTGGTGACATCAACGGAACAAAAACTTCTCCCTCTCTTAATTCACGATAAGCATTTTCCGGTATACCTTTGACTCCGGTAGAGATGTGTTCTGACATAAACTGATATTTAAGTTAATGAAAAATATATTTTGACTTATCGTAAATTAATATCTTATTCTCAAAAATAAAAGATGTATTTTAGTGTATATTTTTTTGCAAGCCTTTTCCCCGTCATTCTTTCACCTCTTCATTCTTTCACCTCCCTCCTTCCTCAAACACGAAGTGTTCGCTCTAAACCTCCAGCTTGGGAAGGCATTATGATAATCTCTCTTTTTAGTGCTTTAGTGTTTTAGTGGTAAATCTCTATATACCTCATTAATAATATTTCAATTCGAGCAATTAGTGTTAATTCGTGTCCGTTTCTATCTTTAGTGCTTTAGTGTCTTAGTGGTAAATCTCTTACCTTAAAAATTTTCAGCGAAAATCAGTCAAAATCATCTTTTATCAGTGTGCAGGTTCTTATCAAACTTTCCCCCAACTATTTCCGTATTATATATAATACAAATAAACTATTTTTAACCATGGAGTGAATTTTCAACTAAATTTATTTATATGAAAAAATTAAACTTAATTCTAATCGTATTTGTTCTTTTAACAGCATTAGTAGGATGCGAACAAAAGAAATCTCAGGAACAAACTAAAGCAGACCCCGAAATGGTTAAACAATTTGATGAATTTGTAAAGAAGTTTGAAGCAAAATATATTCCTTTATTCAAGGAAACTAACCTTGCTTCCTGGAATGCATCAATTTCAGGCAAAGAAGAAGACTTTAAAAAAGTAGCAGAGTTTCAAAATAAGATTACTGCAGTCTTATCTAATAAAGAAGATTTTAGCACTTTAAAAAAGATTCACAGTTCAAAAGGTATTACCGACTCGATTAAAAAGCGCGAACTTGAAATTCTGTACCTCGGTTTCCTCGGAAATCAGGCGGACACTGCTAAGTTGAATGCCATAAATGGCGCACAGAATCAGATTGAACAGAAATTCGGTAATTTCAGAGCCGAAGTTGGTGGCAAAAAGATGTCTGATAATGAAATCGAAGACATTCTGATGACTTCAAAAGATTCTAAAGAACTCGAATCAGCATGGCTTGCTCATAAAAAGATAGGACCTGTTGTTGCCGACGATGTCAAGAAACTCGTCAAGATGAGAAATGAAGTTGCAAAAGACCTTGGCTATTTGAATTACCACGAAATGAAATTGAAACTTTCCGAACAGGACCCTGCGGAAATATTAAAACTTTTCGATGAACTCGATCTTTTAACTAAAGATGCTTTCAAAAAAGAGAAAGATGAAATCGATGCTTTCTTTGCTGATAAGTATAAAATTAAAAAGGAAGAATTAATGCCATGGCATTTTCAGAACCGTTTCTTCCAGGAAGCACCAAAGATTTATAAAGTTGACCTCGATTCTTATTATAAAGATAAAGACCTCGAAAAATTAACTTCAGATTATTATAATGGAATTGGAATTCCAATTGATGATATTATGAAGAACTCTGACCTGAAGGAGAAACCAGGAAAGAATCAGCACGCATTCTGTACTGACATTGATAATGTCGGAGACGTAAGAGTCCTTTGTAACATTAAACCGACTGAAAAATGGATGAACACTATGCTTCACGAATTCGGTCATGCAGCATACGATAAATATATTGACAATAAAAACCTTCCTTTTGCATTAAGGGACCCGGCACATACTTTTACTACAGAAGCTATCGCAATGATTTTCGGTAGGTTCTCATCAAACGGTACCTGGATGAAAGATATGAAACTTGTTACAGAGGATGAAGCAAAGAAAATCTCTGATGATGCATTCAAATCTTTAAGACTTCAGCAACTCGTTTTCTCGCGCTGGTCTCAGGTTATGTACCGTTTCGAAAAATCTATGTATGAAAACCCTGACCAGGATTTGAATAAATTATGGTGGGATTTGGTTGAGAAATACCAGTTGCTGAAAAGACCTAAAGATAGAAATGAACCTGACTGGGCTACTAAGATTCATATAGCATTATATCCGTGTTATTATCATAACTATCATTTAGGTGAATTACTCGCATCACAGTTATATAATTATATAGGTACTAATATCCTGAAGGCTTCTGATACGAAAAACCAGAGCTTTGTCGGTAAACCTGAAGTCGGTAAATACCTCCAGGAAAAAGTTTTTGCACCTGGTGCAAGATACTACTGGAACGATATGATTGAAAAAGCTACAGGCGAAAAACTTACTGCTAAATATTACGCAAAGCAATTCGTTAATCAATAATAATAGCGTTTAAATTATAATGACTCCTTCTCGTGTTTTTATCACGGGAAGGAGTTTCTTTTTAGGGCAAATTATTCGTATTTTATGTATAAGAAATAGGGCAAATTAATGACGAAGATGTTTTATCGTATTTGTGAGCATATTATTTGTAATAATAGATCGGGTCAACGGGAACATATTAGATTATATAAAGTATACAAATTAAGGTTAAACCATTTGGTTATGGGGTTTGTCCAATAATTAAACAGAAGGGGGTCAAAATGGACAAGAATAACATAATTGTATTAATGAAATCAGGGCTTATTGCTTTAGTTTTTTTAATATTCGCATATCCGTCTTTTGCTCAGGTAAATACAGAACAATTATCAACTACCGTAATCGATACAGTTGATGACCAGGAAGACTTGTTTGACGATAATACGAATTACAAAGAGTTATACAAAGATCTGAATAAAGATGGTGACTGGGTTCAGATTAAAGAAAGTGATCTCGATGACGATTCCGGTGATCCCGAAAACGTTAAAACTGAAGTTACTAATGTCAGGATAATAAACGTCTGGAAACCGCGCAGTATGGGTACTGATTGGTCACCATACAGTGAAGGAAGATGGGTCTATACATACAGCGGATGGGTTTGGTCTACGGATTATGACTGGGGCTGGGCTGCATACCACTACGGAAGATGGATTTTTGATGAACTATGGGGCTGGGTTTGGATGCCTGGCAGATATTGGGCTCCGTCATGGGTTCAGTGGTGTTATAACCCGTCATATATCGGCTGGTATCCTATCTATCCAAGGAGACACGGCTGGCACCATGGACATTACGGCTGGCACGACAGATACTATCATGGAGGACATCATAGAAATTGGGTAATCGTTAAGAGAAATCATTTTACTGAAAAGATTAATAAAGAAGTTGTTGTTGATAGAAATAAGAACAAAGAAATCATTAATGGCTCAAAGACCAAAGCTGTTGTGAAGAATAACGGCGGAAGTATTGAAAACGTAGGACCAAAAGTTCAGACTATAGAAAAGAATACTGGGCAGAAGATTCAGCCAAAGGAAATAAATTATAATGGCAGTAAAGGTATTACAAAGATAGATAATGGCTCTGTTTCAATTTATAGAAATGATATTTCAAAAAAAGATAAAGTTAATAATCAGAACGGTTCTAAGACTAAAGAGGTGAATAACGGAACCAGAACTAAGACTAAAGAAGTGAATAACGGAACCAGAACTAAGGATAACAGTACCATTACAAAGACGAAGGATAATAACGGTACAAGAACAAAGGGTAATAACGGTACAAAGACTAAGGATACAAATAACGGTTCTAAGTCAAAAGATAATAGCGGTTATAAAAACAAAGAAAGTAACAGTAACAAAGGCAGTAAGCCTGATAAAGAAAGTACTCGAACGAAAGAGAGTAACTCCAACAGAGAGAGTAATAGTAACAGAGGAGGTAACTCCAATAAAGAAAGCAGCAGAGGTAATAATGATTCAAAATCCTCTAACAGAAAGTAATAGAAACACATAACACTATATAATCAAAACCCGGTCTTGTACCGGGTTTTTTGTTTTGTATCTTAATTTATTTTAATCTAATTTACTTTTACATTAAAACAAATTATATCACTATGAAAAAACTATTATTTGTTTTGTTATTGGCTGGGCTTATTCTATCCATTCGTAATTCTTATTCCCAGTGCTCTGATGCAGGGGTATGCATCATAGGGGATGTAACCAAAAAGACTAAAACCGAGATAACGGCAAATGCTCTTTCTTTTCATTATGTTCTTGGGTTTAGCGGAACTCCTGAGGATATAGTGTTCCATACTTTTAAGTTTGGAGGCGATTTTTCAATCACAGATAAATTCTCTGTGAATGTTGTTCTGCCGGTATATTCACTGGTATACAAAGAAAAGAATGTTATGACAAAAAATGGTATTGGCGATGCCTTTGTGATGGGTGATTATATCACTCCAACAGGTAAGAATCAAAACATATCTTTTCAGGGCGGCTTTAAATTAAACACATCGTCCGTTGATAAGCAGAAATTTGGATACTACAATGCTCAGGGGTCGAATGATTTAATACTCGGTGTGGATTATAATTATTCGTTCTTTCATTTTTCCGGTGGTGCACAGATACCATTTACAAACTACAAAGATGACGCAGGTAATGTTATGAAAAGGGGAGCAGACGTAATGTTCAGAACGGGACTTCAAAGACGTGCTGGTGATTTAAAAATTAAATTTGAATTACTCGCTATTAAAAGATTAAACGAATCAGAAATTGTGTACAATGGAGGTGCAACTTCAAAGATTCCTGACAGTGACTTCTTCCAGATAAATATTATGGGAGGACTTTTGTACAACATATCTCCCGATTTCTTACTTGACTTCGGTATCGCAATCCCTATGATTAAAAGAGTTGATAATACTGACGGTACAAAGAGAGTATTCACTACGAATATCGGTATCCGTTACAATATGTAATCATTTATAAAGATTCAAAAATGTAGAGTAACTCAAGCTTCCAGCTTGAGAAATTCTAATATCAAAACTCAAGTCGAAGATTAGCTGTGGCGTACTTCCAACTTGAGAAATAACAAGTGATATTTCATCCATAATCCCGTAGGGATGACATATCAATAGCAAGAAATGTTACCATCAACAAAAATCTCGTAGAAATTTCATATCATTCTTTCAATCCATCAAAAACCCTTAAGGATTCAATATGCCCCTCAACAAACACAAAGTATTATTGTACATTATCGAGGAGCAGTAAAATAATATTGATATTATTTAAAACAATGAATTATACTGAATTTTAAGATCTGTAGCACCTTTTAATATTTCGAATGTTATATACCCTCTCATTTTATCACTTGGAGACAAATTTCCATATCCTAAATTAGGTTCTTTTCCCATAAATGAAATATCATATTTATATCCTTCTCCGTCAATTAAAGAAAAATATAAAGGATTAACATTCTTTGTTTCATTACTTATATTTAATATCGTCACATTCAATGTGTAATAAATAAATCCGTTTTTTGGGGTTATAAATTCGTTATCACTGTACCAAGCACCTGAACTATTAATTGTAATTTCTAAGCCTTTTGCTTCGAATGTAGTTTGCGAATAACTTGTATTTATCATTACTACTACAAATAAAATTATAACTAATGGAAATGTAATTGCTTTCATTATTATATTGTTAATATTTATAAACTACAGATGGTAACATTTTGTATCTAAGACTATATATAACTATTGAATTCTACATTTTTTTAGTTGTACTGATTTTATAAGAAAACCTGAGCATGTTCCTATAACTGTAATATTCTGACCTTTTGATAAATTGGCAGTTTCAGTAGCCTCTTTGCCAAATGTACAATCTATTTTCTTAAATATATCTCCCACTTTAAGTTCTACGATAATATCATTCGTAAAATCTTTTCTAATTTCGCCAACCGTACCTGACACTTTTAAAATTTTCCCTTTATATTTATTATCTGCCGAAACTTCGTTTGCGTCATAATCAGAGTACAACTGCGAAGCACTTACTGTTATGCTTGGAGAATCTTCTGATTTAGTATTGCTATTTGAATTTGTCGATTGGTCTTTTGACTTTCCACATGCCAAAATTATAGCGAATAAAATTACTAAAGATATAATATAATTTATATATGAATTTGTTTTAATGGTTTTCATAATTTATAATTTAATTAGAAATATTGTTTAATTCTGTTTTTTTAATATTGTTATTTCTGAATGATGCTATAAGCCCAAATATTCCACCAAGTAAAGCTAGTGGCCCAGAGAAATAATTACTGAATATTGTTGCCAATATTGCCAGAATTATTAGTAGAATACTTGGAATCCTTGGTGCTTTAAAAATAATAATTGAAACAATTATAATCACAAAAGACACCCAAAAGGCAGCTACTCCTAAATTTGAAACAGTTGAAGCACCATCGGTTTCCAAACTTTTACCAATTTCACCAAGGAAAACAGTGGCAAAACCTCCAATAAGCCCTAATACTCCTGCTACAATTCCAATTACCGCACCTGCAATTTTCATTTTGATTTCCTTTCTTTAAATGTTTTTAATGTAATATATCCTTTTAAATTTGTTTGGTGAATTGCAATCTATTATTTATATAGAAGCAATTCAAAATTCGTTTTAGTTTGAATTCTCCCTTTTGTTTTCTGTCACTGCTAAAGAAATCAAGTATAACTTTTAAAGTACATTTTCAATTATAAAAATAAAAAAGGACGCAACTAACATTACGTCCTACGCTGAGGTACTGGTATACCTATCACTAAAGACATAAGAAAGCGGCGTCCATCTCTGGACGCAGCCGTCTCGCTTGTTCTTAGTGATTTGAAAATTACCAGTTTCCAGCATAGAACATAGCAGAAGCTACGTAAAAATCCTATTTATAAAGAACGTTTACAAATCAAATCAATTATTATCAATCGTTATTCAAATATACTATCTGCATAATCTCTTTAAAACACAAAAAGGTTAAAGCTTAAACTTCCGATTTTGTTAATCGGTACTTTAAACCCTAACCCTAATTGCGTTTTGCCGTATTTAAAGCTTTTAGACCCCTCTAAAAACTTTCCCCAATGTTTTTAATTTATAAATATTCTCTAATACTTACAAGTTATTATTTTTAATACAAAGAAATTATTTTATCAAATAAATAAATCAGTGAGAAAGTAAGAAAGTGAATGAGTAAGAAAGTGAAAATGTAAGTAGGTGATTAAGTGAATAAATTATAACGAAAATTACCGTGCTGTAGGTACGGAATGTTTGTAGAAAATATGGAAACAGAAACCCCGTGCCGTAGGTACGGAATGTTAGTAGAAAATATAATAAATGAGACCCCGTGCTGTAGGCACGGTATGTTTACTTTTGCAATTGAGTTTAAAGCCCACTTAACATAATAATTAAACACTCAAAATGTCAATAATGTGACAATTAGTTCAATCTACAATTCCCTACAGTGGCTCACGTTATGCTAATGCATACAGCCCTTATACAGACTTAATACAGCCCTATCTCATTAAGTGCGGTAAGAGTGCGGTGAATTTGCGGTCGGTTTGCGGTTGAAGTGCGGTGATAATGCGGTTGAAATGCGGTGGGATGTGATTTTTTCTGATTTTGACCCCGAAATTACTGGTTCGATTAAACAAAACAAGATATTTCAAATCCTTAATTCTCATAATAACTTAAACATCTATTACTCCAAAAAAGTTCCTTAATTAATTATGTATCAATGAACTTTTCCATACAATTTCTTAAACTAAGATAATAAGTCTTTTTGATTAATTCAAGATTAAATTTATTAATGTTTTATACAGCTAACCCAAAACATCTTATTATTAAACCTGAAATATAATCATTTCCTTTTTCTAATTAGCGTAATTCGCAATAATAATTCTCTTCTTCACTCGTTGTCATTCCTTTATGCTCCTAAAAGGAATAGTGAAATTCGTGGATGTCTCTTTTTATTATTTAAACACCCATCACGGATTTTAAAGAAAATTAATTATCACTTATTTAAACATTTCACCTTCCACTAAAAATATTTACATTTGCAGAATCGTTTATTTAAACATTAAATTATTTTATGACAGATACTAAAGTTCTTAAAGGACAGCCCTCTTCATTTATTCGCTGGCTTGCACTGATTCTTATCAGTCTTGCGATGTTTGGTAATTATTATATTTATGATAGTATCAGCCCCCTTGCTGATTTATTAAAAGAACAATTAGGCTTCTCTGATTCCAATATCGGATTACTTAATGCTATATATAGTTTCCCAAATATAATAATGGTTTTAATCGGTGGTGTTATTATAGATAGAATAGGAACAAGAAAATCAGTAATCATATTTACGGTCTTGATTATGATTGGGGCGATTGTAACCGCAATCAATGGTTCCCTCGTTACGATGGCAACAGGCCGCTTAATTTTTGGTCTTGGTGCAGAATCTATGATTGTTGCTATCACTACTATTATCGCACGTTGGTTTAAAGGTAAAGAACTGTCTTTCGCTTTCGGTATTAATCTTACGGTTGCACGACTCGGTTCTTTTCTCGCTTTAAACTCACCGACAATTGCAAAGTCTTTTTTCAATGACTGGCAAAAGCCTTTAATGATAACTGTTGCTGCAGGTATATTCGCTTTAATATGTATTGCATTCTATTATGTGCTCGATGTGTACGCAACAAAGAAATACGATATGCCTAAAGACGGTTCGCAGGATAAAATTGAAATTAAAGAACTCTTTAAATTCGGAGTTTCATTCTGGTTCATCACTGCTTTATGCGTAACGTTTTATTCTGCAATGTTTCCTTTCCAGACATTTGCTATTAAATTTTTTCAGGAGGCACATGGAACAACAAGAGAAGTTGGAGGTAACCTTTCAAGTATTCTCACTTTAGCTGCGATGATATTTACACCGCTCTTTGGATTACTTTCTGATAAAATAGGAAAACGTTCTTTATTAATGATGCTTGGCGCAGTGGCTATTATTCCTGTTTATTTAATAATGGGTTACAATATTGATTTAGCGACATTTATAGGGTTGAATGGCGGGATACACGTGAATATGCCATTCTTCGGTATTGAAGAAGCAGTTATTCCTTACAAATTAATTGTGCCGATGGCAATGATGGGATTTGCTTTCTCATTAATCCCTGCAGTGATGTGGCCTTCGGTTGCTTTAGTAGTTAAAGAAGAAAAACTCGGTACTGCTTATGGTTTAATGACTATGATTCAGAACATTGGATTGTTTGGTTTTAATTTAATGATTGGATGGGCAAACGACTTCTCGGGTGCAAGTGCTACTAACCCAACAGGATACAGACTCGGTATGTGGATATTTTCAATACTTGGTTTCTTAGGATTATTCTTCGCATTTATGTTAAGAAGAAATGAGATGGGTCCGAATGCACACGGTCTGGAATTAAGTGCGAAGGAAAAAGCAGCTAAAGCAAATTAACTTTAAAACATAAATAATATTAAATGAATAATACAGAAAAACTTAGACATCCCGGAGGTCTGTTTCTGCTCTTCTTTACTGAGATGTGGGAACGTTTCAGTTTCTATGGAATGCAGGCTGTGTTCTATCTTTATATGATTCAGGCTTTGAGTTTTGATAAGACATTCGCTGATTTAATTTATGGCAACTATACGGGAATGGTTTATATCACTGCTTTGATTGGTGGTTTTGTTTCTGACAGATATTTTGGAAACAGAAAATCTATAGTCACTGGTGGCGCGTTAATGGCAGTTGGTCAGTTTATTCTGTTCACGAGTGGTCTGATGTATGCAAACAGACCTCTTGCCTCTGCATTATTATATACAGGTTTGTTCTTTCTGTGTTTAGGTAACGGATTCTTCAAACCAAATATCTCATCAATGGTTGGTCAACTTTATCCGGAAGGTGATAAACGTATCGACTCTGCTTTCACTATTTTCTATATGGGTATAAATATGGGTGGCTTACTTGCACCTATAATTTGCGGGTTAGTTGGTAACACAGGTAACATTGCTGATTTCAAATGGGGTTATTTTGCTGCGGGTATCGGAATGATATTAAGTCTGTTAATCTTTATTCCTTTTAAGGATAAATACGTTGTTAAGCCCGATGGTTCTCCTGTAGGGGCTGTTCCTCCTGCAAAACTGAAAACAGAAAACACAGAATCATCAGGTGTCAGTAGTAAACAGATTTTAATTAACGCAATAGTGTTTATTGCTTTATTCTTATTCTTTAAGTTTGCTTTAGGCGCTGACATAATTGGTTCCTTTATATATTCTACTTTCTTTACTGCACCACTGTCTATTATTACAGACAGAACACTTACAAAAGTAGAGAAGCAAAAGATTGTTGCAATGTTTATACTCGTTGTTTTCACAATGATATTCTGGATAGCATTCGGACAGATAGGTTCTTCGCTGACATACTTTGCCGATAATGCAGTAGACCGTTCAATCTTTGGTTGGAGTATTCCTCCATCGGTCTTTCAGGCATTCGGTCCTTTATTTATCGTTTCATTTGCTCCGTTGATGGCTATAGTCTGGACTTTCCTGGCGAAGGGAAACAAAGAACCTTCAATACCTTTTAAACTGGCACTTGGTTTAATATTAATGGCAATAGCATGGCTCGTTCTTGCAATTGCTGTAAACATGTTAGCCCCTGGAGTTAAAATGGGTATGTTATGGCTTATTATAATGTACTTTGTTTTAACTATCGGAGAGTTGTCACTTTCTCCAATTGGATTATCGATGATTGTTAAACTTGCACCGATAAGGTTTGGTTCAGTACTTATGGCGGTTTGGTTTTTATCGCTTGGGACATCATTCAAACTTTCAGGTGTATTAAGTTCATTCTTCCCAACGGAAAACTACAAACCTGTATTGTTAGGATTATTCCACATCAACACAACAGTGGATTTCTTCTATATTTTTGTTGCTATGGCTGGTATAAGTTCCATAATATTATTTGTACTTATTAAACCATTATTAAAGATGATGCATGGAGTGAGATAAACGATAGTCTTTTAATTAATTTTGAGCCTTTATCGTATCTTATATTAGGTAAAGGCTTTTTCTCGTAAAACCAGCCCATATTTGCCATTTTTCGTGTCCTTTTTTTAATACATTAAACTGTCTACTTTTTTAGAATATGACTTGACAAATGAATTTATTAGATATATATTTGTAACGTTAATTAACTAATTTTATAAACGCCTAAAATATCGGAGGTATTAAATGGCAAGAATTAAAAACATGTTCTTTGTTCTTCTTACCGTAGCATTCTTATCTGGATTAATCGCAGGATGCGGTGGTGTAAGTGAAGAGCAATTAAAACAATTAAACGACCTGAAGGCAGAAGTTGAATTACTTCAGAGTCAAGCAAACGCAAAAGAAGCTGAAAGAACTTCATTGCTTAAGCAAATTGCTGATAAAGACGCAAAGATCAAAGATTTTCAAAAGCAAACTGACCAGGCAAAGGCCAATTGCAAATAAACTTTGATTATTTTAAAAACACTAAATTTTAAAAAACTTTTTAAAGGAGATTTTAACAAAATGAAATTTCATAAATTATTAGTAGCTTTACTAGTTCTCTCCTTAACTCTTGGTGTTAAATTAGCAGCATTTGCACAGGACGAAAATGCTCCAGAGTTAACAAGTGAAGAATGGCAGAAGCAAATGGATGAGAATACCGCAAAGAAAACAGAGCTTACCGGTAAACTCGCACAATTAGATGCAGACATTGCAACATTGAAGACAAAGAATTCAGCACAAGACGCAGCATTAGTCAAAGCTGAAGAAGATCTTTATGCATCAGTTGGATCAACAAAATCAGGTGTCGCAGATTTCAGAAAGAAATTTGAAGCAGTTGAAAAAACAATCAACAAAAAAGAAGGTAAAAAAGAAGATGCAGTTAAGATGTTTGCAGAAATCGAAGCATCAAAAGTTAAATGCTTACCTGAATTTTTTGACAGATACAAGAAAATGAAAGCCGCTTTAGACGCGTGGTCAGATGTTAAAAAAGATGTAGGCTATACGGTTGTAAAAGGTGACTGCTTATACAAAATCGCAGGCAAAAAAGAAATCTACAACAATGTAAAGATGTGGCCTGTATTGTGGGAAGCAAACGAAAAAGGCGTAGTCAATGCACCTCCTAAAGTTGTCAAAACAGTCAAGAATCCTAACTTAATCTATCCAGGTCAGGTTCTTAAAGTTCCTGCTTTAACAGATGATTTAAAGAAAAAAGCAGAATTAAAAGCAAAGAAATACAGATATACCAGAAAGAAAAAGATGAACACAGACGAAGTTAAGAAAGATGTTAAGAAAGACGAAAAGAAAGACGTTAAAAAAGACGTAAAGAAAGACGACAAAAAAGACGTTAAAAAAGACGTTAAAAAAGACGTAAAGAAAGAAGAACCAAAAAAAGACGTTAAAAAAGACGTTAAAAAAGAAGAACCTAAAAAAGACGTAAAGAAATAATTTTAGTTTCTTAGATATTAAAAGCCTTTATGCGAAAGCGTAAAGGCTTTTTTTAAATTTTATAACTTATTTTAATATACAAAATTACGGAAACAAATATTTCATTATCCGGTATTGATATTCTCTCCTTTTGCGGGGTTAATGATTGTAACTTAAACTACCTGAGAGAGACTTTCCCATCTGCACTTTTTGTCCTGAGAGGTGATAATCTGTTTTTGAAAAGTAAGGATGAAATTACGAACGGTTTGGCATTAAAAATTATTGACGAACTCTTTTTTCTTAATAAACGGCAGGGGTATATCTCGAAGGAAGATATTGATCTGATTATTCATCTGATATCCGGAGACGATAAAAATCAAAATACACACTCATATAACGGTGATAAAAGTGAGATTATTCTTGTCAATAAAAATGATTTTGTTAAACCCAAAACTCCTACTCAGTTAGAGTATTTTAACGCAATTCAAGAGAATGAAATTGTCTTTGCTATTGGTCCTGCGGGAACAGGCAAGACTTATCTTGCGGTTGCATTTGCAATCTCTGCTTTAAACAATAAGCAGGTCACGAAAGTTGTACTCGCACGTCCTGCGGTTGAAGCAGGTGAGAGTCTTGGTTTTCTACCCGGGGATTTATCAGAAAAAATTGATCCTTATCTAAAACCTTTATTGGACGCATTGGAGGATATGCTGCCTTATGAAAAATTACAAAACTATCTTGAAAAAAATATTATAGAAATAGTTCCGCTGGCTTATATGAGAGGAAGAACTTTGAATAATTCTTTTGTGATTTTAGATGAGGCACAAAACGCTACTACTATGCAAATGAAAATGTTTCTGACTCGCCTTGGCCCAAACTCAAAAGCAATCATTAATGGTGACGTTACTCAGATTGACTTACCCAAAAAAGAAAATTCGGGTCTTATTCAGGTAGAGAAAATATTACAAGGGATTGATGGCGTCTCTTTCGTATATTTCAATAAATCTGATGTTGTTAGGCACAGGCTTGTAAAAGAAATAATTAACGCTTATGAGAAGTTTAACGATGATAGAATTTAGATAATTTAACAGGATTTTACAATAATAATATTCAATGATTATTTCGTTGTTTGTAATATATATGTTTTTTATATTACGTTAACAGTTTACTTCAACTTTGTTTTATTAAATATAAGTTAACTATGGCAGATAATACAGTAAAAGGCGAAGAAAGGTTTGCAGACCCAAACGCCAACGCGAAGGCTTCAAAAATTGAAGCAAAAATTAATCAACTGAAAGAAGGTTTTTCTGAGATTGTTGAAATACGAAAGTATTTAGTAGAAAAAAACCTTAACAGAATTAGTAAAGCAGGAACAAGAGATGTTTTACAATCTTTAATTCCTTCTATAATTGTACTTTTTATTTCATTATTTATTGACGTTGCTCATGTTCCTGTTTTAGGAGATGTAGCACAGAATATGTTCAGGAACTTCTTTAAAATTGAAATGAGCGGTGTTACTGCATTTCAGTTCTGGTGGTTACCTTTTGCAGCATTTGCATTATTCATGGTATTTGCATGGTTAAGTAATGTAAGTCTTAAAAAGCAAATTACTTTAAAAGGACCATCTGAAGAAATTATCACAAGAACAGTCGATAACTATAGCGGACTTGTTGATTCTATCGCAACTGCTATGCCTTTACTCGGTGCTGCTATATTGTTATTATCCACTCAGTTGGGTAAAGATGTATTCCTTGGGTTTTCAGTTCCTTTTGAAATCAAATCAATTGTAATTCTTGCCATTGGTAAATTATTCGGTACTGTGTTTGAAACACAGGGTTTGCAATACCAGGCAATTACAGAAGAAGTAAATAACGTTGAAGAAGAATATCAGTTCTACAACCAGTATGAACTTCAGACAAGAATGATTGAAAGTATCAAATCAACAAATGAACAGTTACTTATTGGTTTGACCGGGGCAGGTAATGTAAAGTCAATGTCGAAAGAAGATGCACAAATGATTTATGATTACATAAAGCTGACTAAACAACTTAACGATGAACACGCGAAGAATTTAACTGCTTTCAAGACCACTGTAGCTGAATTCGGACAGATTAAGTTATTTGATTCTTCTTTGATTAATCAAATGAATGAAGTTGTGAATAATATTAATAATACAGCTGCTATCGTTAAAAAAACAACTGAATACACCGAAGTAATGAAGTCAAATTTTGAAATTATGAAAGGCTTTTCTACTGTCATGGGGAACATAAAATTACCCGACTCTGCTTCGTTAGTAGAATTGCAAAAGACAGCAGCAATGCTTAATGAGACGGCGAATAGTTTAAAGGATTCAAGTGCATTGAAAAGTTTAGAAAATTTAGTTTACCTTGCAGGTAAGCGTTAAATTGGGCTTATTAAATTTTAATTTTTTAAAGCAATGAGTAAACATAATAGAGACGTTAAATTTATTATATATCAGGTCCTGTATATTTTTGTGATTGTAATTATTACTATTAAGGGTGCTGATATTAACCTTGAGGAAGTATTGAGTGCCGATAAAGTTGTTGAAAAAGACATCGCAAATGCGTGGAGAAGGCAGCTTGATTCAATTCTGGCTTTAGGTTTAGTTCCTAAAATTGAAATAGATGAGAATAGAACCCGAGAAGATTTTCTTAGGAATCCTAATCCTCCACCAATAAATTATACCAGTAATGGAGTGATTGGCTATACTCCTCCTAATGAGACAAATACTTTTACATCGAATGATAAAGTTGTTGAAAAGGACAAGAATGAAAAGGATAATGGGGCTTTGACGGTTGGCGAACAAGTAATACCAGCAACTTTTAAGCAATATGCTGATAATTCTTATACAAATAAGACAA
Source organism: Ignavibacteriota bacterium (assembly GCA_026390735.1). Classification (GTDB taxonomy): domain Bacteria; phylum Bacteroidota; class Ignavibacteria; order Tepidaquicellales; family Tepidaquicellaceae; genus CAIKZJ01. The sequence continues at coordinate 38,422 of JAPLFJ010000012.1, read as the reverse complement.
AAGCAACTGTTAAAATTATTGGAGACGATGGTGTAACATTAGCAACGGTTGCACCTGGGGCCACTGCAAATTTTAGGGTTATGGGTCAGTCTACTGTTAGATTTGATAATGGAACCTCTAATCCTATATCTTTGAATACATCAGTAAATACCCCACCCAATGTTCAATTAACATCGGTTAATAGAGGAAGTGGAGATGCTAAATTAAGTGACCTTCAGAGTACTGGCGGATACACATTGACTATTTCAGACGATACTGGCTTGGGTAACTTGGATATCTCATTCTCAAATAATGTTACAGTCAAGCCTCTTTCTTCTGGCTCATATCAAATTAAGCTATCCCAATTCGGCTCAAAGGCACAATTTGATAAGTGGGCAGAAAATAAATCTGCTCCATACTCTGTTTCGTTTACAGTCACAGTTAAAGATAAAATAAATCCAAAACATGTAGTTGTTCGAACTGGAAAGTACGAATTTGGAGAATGGTAATGCTTTTAATATTTGCATCTAAATATATATATATTAATTAAAATTTATGATAATGAGAAATAAAACTCTTTTAAAGCTCTTTTTTATGTTTTTATTACTTATAACTTGCAGTTATAATTCTCTAAAAGCACAAGAAATTAATGAAAAAGATCCTACAACATTTAAATATTTTCTTATCAATGCCAGCACTGACGATGATAGTGTCTTTTCGAAAGTACAAACAGAAATGAATATTCCTGTTCCCTTTCAAACTTACCCACTTACAGTTGACATTAGAGATCCTAAGAATTCTACAATAACTTGGGGAGCAGAAGATGATCCAAATAATATTTCAGTTCCTTGGGATAATCTTTCCAAAGAGACTAAAGATAAATTAATTAAATGGACTGGACCTAATAAAAGGAATCTTCAGCAGAAAAAATATAATTATATTTCAATTTTTACGGATGTTTTAAAAAATATAAAATTCAAAGATGTTATTGCTCCCCCAAAAATGGAGAGAGAAATTCTTAGCACTACCTCATATATTAATCCATATTTAAACTTCTTTGGCGGAGAACCTCTTGGTATTCCAATCAAGAAAAGTTTCGGATTCTCATTTCAGTTAGGCACACCTTATTCAGGACCACTTGAAACTGATATCGTCGGAGGTGGATTTCATTTACTTGGTGCAAAAATAGCCATTCACACTCGTATTAAGGAACTTGTAAGAAAACGCGATAATGGTGCAACAGCAAGTGAAAAAAATGGCTCATTCTCGAACTATAATAATATCTTTACTCCTAAACTTGGTTTATCAGCTAGTTACGTTATACCATTTGGTAATTTTCTTGAAGTAGGTTATTTTACAACATTAGACAGTGGTGATTATGATCCTCCTATGCTTGTTAAAAATAATTATGATACTTCCAGAGGGCCTTATATGCCAAATCATGTTATTGTCAATCAATCTTATTTCAATTGGGAATTCCGTTATCCAATCAGAACTTTTGGTTCAACCAGAGCTAAAATATATGTTGCTCAGTTTTTAGGAGAATTTCATGCAGGTTATATGGGAAGAGAACTCAGAGTTGCGGGTTCAGTTTTCGATTTAAGGATGGATTATACATTCTCCAGTCAAAAGAGAAACTGGCAATTTTTATGGGAAGCATATATATCGAATATCGGGGAATCATTTGGTACAACATCTTTTGCTCTTGGACCATCGATTAGAATAACTAAAGGACCAAATTCAAGTTTGGCTGTCGTTACGGCATTGCTGAACGCCAGGTTTAAACTTGGTGATTTTTATGCAGAAAAGTAATTATTATAAATCTAACTAATATAAATGCGATGAAAAAGATAACCCTGCTGTTTTTAGCAGTTATGTTACTGGGGGGGGTATTTTCTAACAAAGCTTTTGCACAGGATGATGATTGCTGTGCTGAAGATGACAAGTACGGTCGTGAAGACGAACTTTTGCCAATGGAATGGGAACAGCAAATGTTTGATTTGAATGAAAAGAAAGTGGCATTATTAGGACTATTGGATGCAAGCAATAAAGATCTAGATAAATTAAAAAGCCAGTCAGCTGATCTTGATAAACAGCTGATTGATGCAGAGAATGCGTTGTATTCATCGGTTGGGATGACTAAAAATTCTATCTCTGATTTCAGGAAGAAGTTTGAGGAAACAGAAAAGAAGATTAACAACAAACTTGGAACGTGTGAAGATGCAAAGAAATTGTATTTCAATGAAATCGATGCATCCAAAGCGAAGTGTCTACCCGAATTCTATAGCCGGTATCTTGCTATGAAGACAAAGATGGATAGCTGGTGCAAAGAACTGGGAAAAACAGGTCAGTATACTGTTATAAAAGGTGACTGCTTATGGAAGATTGCTGGCAAAAAAGAGATTTACAGTAATAACAATTACTGGCCAAAACTCTGGGAAGCAAATGAGCACGGTGTGATTTCTGCACCTGATCGTACGCCTAAGAAGGTTGTAAATCCTAACTTAATCTATCCTGGACAGGTTCTTAAAGTCCCTGCTTTAAATGATGAAGACTTAAAGAAATTAAAAGACATTTCTTATTTAGCGAAGAATCAAAAAGCAGCTAAGGAATTTAAAAAAGAACAGAAGAAACAGAAGAAAAGCAAGACACTTAAAGGTGATATTAAAAAGGACAAAGTGAATAAAACTGATGATAAGAAGGACGTAAAGAAAGAAAAAGATGTAAAGAAGGATACAAAGAAAGACGTAAAGAAATAAAGTAATGTATTTTATACAAAAAAAGCCCTTGCATTAGCAATGGCTTTTTTGTTTACACTTAATCTGATTGCTTATTCTGCCTTTATTAATCTTGCACCAAATGCCCCATCAATTCCATGTTTATGAGGAAAGACTTCAATAAAACCATTTTCGTTTACAACTTCCGGGTTAACATAGTTATTCGCATTGTCGATTTTAAAGTCAGTATGCTTCTCCAAAAACTTAAAAATAACATCACTGTTCTCTTCTGCCTCTGTAGTACAAGTACTGTATACTAATGTCCCGCCGTCTTTGACATATTCGGATGCTCTCTCAAGTATCTCCAGTTGTATTTCCTGTAACTTTAATATATCCTCTGCTTCTCTCTTCCATTTAATGTCGGGTTTCTTTGTTATGACACCTAAACCCGTGCATGGAGCATCAACCAGTACTTTGTCTACTTTGTTTATTAACTTTTCCTTTAGTAATTCGGTTTTAGGCTCGTGTATGTTTTCGTGAAATGCCAGAACGTTAGTCATATTCAACCTTTCAAAGTTCTTCTTCATAATGTCAACTTTAGTCATATATTTATCTATAGAGATGATTTTTCCTTTACCCGCCATTAATTCAGATATATGAGAACTTTTGCCTCCGGGTGCCGCACACACGTCCAGTACAAGATCAGTCTCAACGGGATTAAGAAGTTGCGACATCAAACCGGCACTTTCATCCTGTATGTTGAAATAACCTTTTTGAAAGAATTCATCGTTGTATATTTTTGACATCATTTTAATATGCAGGAAGTAATCTACATACTTACCTCTTTTACTAACTATACCTTTTTCTTCAAGATATTTCTCGAGTTCTTCGGTAGTAATTTTTGTCTTATTTACTCTTAATGTTAAAGATGGTCTTTGGTTGTTAGCTTCACAAAGTTTCTCAGCTTCATCAAACCCGAATCTTTTTACCCATCTTCTAACCATCCAGTTCGGATGCGACTGGACTATCCCAAGGTAGTTAACCTCGTCAATGTCCCTTGAAGGCCATACAAGGCTGTCTAATGTCCTTATAATCGTTCTTAACAGCCCATTTACTACTCCTGCATGTTTATCACCCCTTAGTTTCTTTATAAATTCGACTGCTTCATTTACAGCAGCTGAATAAGGAATCTTATTCAGGAACAGAATCTGGTATAATGCTACTCTCATAGCATTTTTTACGTCAGATAAACACTTTTCGTATTGTCCTCTGTAAAATCCATTAAGGAACCAGTCAATTCTTCTAAGCCATCTTATAACACCGTGTGCCAGTTCATTCAATAATGCTTTATCTAAATCGTTTAAATCATTATTCCTTATTTCGAAATCAATTAGTTTATCGAGATATGCATCTGACCTTTCACACCTGACGAGTATTTTAACTGCAAGTGCTCTGGCATTGTTGAAAATGCGTTTATCAACATTATGGTAGTATGGAAAATTATGGTCCGGATTCTGTAATGGAGTTCTGATGTCCTTAGGCTCATCAATAGCCATCGGGTCGTCATCCAGAGAAGCTAAGTTTTGTTCCTGAGGCTCATTTATTTTCTCAACAGCAATATCTTTCTTTTTGCTTTCGCCTCTGGTATCTTCTACCTTTTCATTTTTGTTATTTTCTGTAGTCATTCATAAAGATAATTAATTCGTTATATAGATTAAATGTAGAAGTTTAATCCAATACCTGAAATAAAAACGACTTAAATTATGTCTACCGGGCATTCCTCAAGAGCATTCAGGAAATATTTGCCGTATTGTTTTGACAGAATTCTGAAATCCAGAATAGTAATTATACCTTCATCAGTTTTGCTCCTGATAAGTCTTCCAGCGCCCTGTCTGAACTTTAGTACTGCTTCAGGTAAAGAATAATCCATAAAGCTGTTACCACCCCTGGAATCGATGTATTCAAGCCTTGCCTGTATTAATGGATGGTCAGGGACAGTAAACGGTAGTTTGGTCAGTATTAAGTTACTTAATGATTCACCAGGTACATCAACTCCAAGCCAGAAACTGTCGAGTCCAAAAAGTACTGAATTGATATCTGCCTTAAATCTGTCCAGTATGTTTTTTCTGGACAGTCCTTCTCCCTGTATTAATAATTCCAGTCCCTGCTCATTAAGATTATCTCTTAGCCTGTTTCCTATTTCTTTCATAAGTAAACTATTTGTAAAGAGGACTAATGCTTTGCCGTTAGTCTTTTTAATAGTCTTTTCTATCCATTGTGTGAGTGCATTTACATAAGCCGTGTTGCTATCCTTAAGAGGAATCAGATTATTGTCATTAGGTATAATAATTTTAACCTGCCTGTAATAATCAAACTGCGTTGGCAATTTAACATCCTCAGCAACTTCACCACCAAGCCTGTTTTTGTAGTAACTGAAATTATCATTTATTGACAAAGTAGCGCTTGTGATTACCGCTGAGTTATTCTCTTTGAACAGATGTTCACGCAAATATCCTGATATATCCAAAGGAGAGGCACAAAGCGTTGTATTGGAATCCAGATTGTTATTAGACAATTCAACCCAATATACATAATCATTTTCCTTAAGATCAATAAATTCATTTATAATCCGGTTCATTTCAGCAAACCTGATTATGTAGTCAGAAATTTCATTCTCAACTATATCATTCTTAGCAAATTTCTTAAGTTCTTTCAGATGACGTATTAATGTCTGAATTTCATCATTCAACTGATTCTTTATGATTCCGTTATCTCTTATTCTTTTTGCTAGTTTATCGTATTTATCAAATTCACGTTTAAATACTTTTCTTCTTAATTCGTAGAAGAAGCTCTGATTTATGTCCATTAAGTTCTGAACTACCGGCAGAATCTGCAGTGCAGGAAATGAAACAAGAAACCCCTTTTTCTTTTTCTCATTGTATAATCTTAGAAGATGATATTTGACCATTTCTCTTGATACTTTTGGGACGAGCATTTCTGCTGCTGCATCTTCAAGTGTATGACCTTCATCAAATATCACAAAATCATTAAGGTACAGGAATCCGTTTTTCTGGTCTTTTGAAGCAGCATTGAATAATGTAAAGAACAAATAATGGTTAAGAATAACCACATCTGATTTATATACTTTATGTTTGGCTTTCTGGAAGAAGCATTCGGTATCATTGATATCCCCGCAGGTTTTATTAGTGCAGACATTAACTTCAGCGCATACAGTCTGCCAGACGTTAGGTTCTATTGTGAAATTAGTATCTGAAAGAGTCCCATCAGTCGTATTCCTGCTCCATCGATAAATCTTTTCGAGAGTGATTAATTCATTATCTTCGAACAATGCGTTTGAGTTCTCGCATGCTTTACGTAATCTGTTTGGGCATACATAATTTGTTTTACCCTTAAGCAGGGATGCTTCAAAATCAAACGGCAGGGTTTTCTTAAGAAGGGGAATATCATTCCCTATTAATTGTTCCTGGAGGTTTATAGTATGTGTTGATATAACGGCTTTTTTCCCGTATTTCTTTGCATAATAAATAGAAGGGACAAGGTATGCTAAACTCTTGCCTATGCCTGTGGGTGCTTCAATGAATAAGTGTCTGTTATTTTCAAGCGAGTCAGCTACAGAGAGTGCCATTTTTAACTGTGAATCCCTGAATTCAAAGTTTGGGAAGTGTTGTCTTAGTAATCCATCTTCTTCAAAAAACTTTATTACTTCTTCTCTAATATTAATATTTTTATCAAATTCCATATATTAAGTTAAAAAATTGGTATTATTAAATAAGTATAAAAAGAGGGGTATAATTATTGTGACTATTGAGAATAGTCGGGATGACTGGACTCGAACCAGCGGCCCCCTCGTCCCAAGCGAGGTGCGCTACCAACTGCGCCACATCCCGATATTTTTAAATACAATAAACAATATACACATTTTATAGATTAATGTTAATACAAAAATATGTATACATTTCATGAATATTTGAGGACCTTAAAAAGCAAAATCAGGTATTGAATGTTATACTGTAAGGATAAACAAAATTTAATGAAATAAGCACTATTCACTTCTGTAATTAACAATATTCCGAATCATACCTGCGAATATAAAGTAATGAAATGGTAATACACTGTACCAATACATTCTTCCGATTAAACCTTTCGGTCTGTAAGTAGCAATCTGATTAAGAATAACTTTATCATCCCTGATTTCAATTTTGAATTCGAGCCATGCTTCTCCGGGTAATTTCATCTCTGCATAAAGCAATAGTCTTTTGTTTGGCTTATCTGCCAGTAAAACTCTCCAAAAGTCAAGAGCGTCACCATTATTGATATCATTAGCACTTCTTCGTCCTCTTCTCAGTCCAACACCCCCAACCATTTTATCTAATAGACCTCTGAGTTTCCAAAGAAAATTTGCATAATACCATCCTCTGTCCCCGCCAATTGACCAGATATTATCCAACACATTATTTAATCTGTCTTCATTAATCTCTTTAATTCTGCTGTCCTTAAAACAGCCATAAATGGGTATTTCAATATGATTGTTCAAATCATCTGAATCCGAGCTGCTTAATGCATCACTCCAACTTGAAAGGATTAAGTTCTGCTCAATCTTTTCAAAGGCAAACTTAACAGCTTCTTTATAAGACAGGGGACTGATATTAATAATATCATCAATTCCTTTTAGTTCACAAATGGTCTCAATCTTCATACTATCAACAAGACTTGATGCCAGCTTAAAAGAAATAGCTGTAACAAAATATAACCAATAAGAAGATAGTTTTGGTGTTAAAACTGGTATTGTAAACACGATCCTTTTAAGCCCTCTGACTTCTGCAAATAAAAGCAACATTTCTTTAAATGTTAGTATATCTTTGCCGCCAATATCAAATATTCTGTTGTAGCTTTCCTGATTTAACTTTATACGTGATAAATACTTAATGACATCTCTGATGGCAATGGGCTGGCACTTCGTATTCAGCCACTTTGGTGCAACCATAACAGGCAGTTTCTCAACAAGGTCCCTGATTATTTCAAATGAAGCACTTCCCGAACCTACTATAATAGATGCACGCAATACAGTTAATGGTATTTCAGAATCCGACAATACTGTCTCTACATTCTTTCGTGAATCCAGATGCTTTGAGAGGTGAGGGTCATTTGAAATACCGCTCAGGTAGATGATGTGTTTACATTTTGTTGTTCTTAATAAAGATATAAAGTTAACGGCACTTGTGTTCTCAAGTTGTGTAAAGTCACCGTTTGAGGAACTCATTGAATGAACAAGATAATACGCTACATCAATATCTTCAGGGATAGAATTATTTACAGGGTTTAATAAATCAATTTCAATAGTATTTATTCTGTCATTTGAATTAGTATGAAAATTGAATCTGTTTTTATTTCTTACGAGACAAGTAACTTCGTGTCCTTCTTCAAGCAAGACAGCAAGCAGTCTTTTTCCTATATATCCGTTTGCACCCGTTAATAGTATTTTCATAATTGATTAAGTATTAAACACCAAAGCAGGATTTTCTTTCTTTAGCGTTAACAAATTTGCCATTAGCTTTAATGTATTTTATAATTCTTGAGTAATTAATGCTTACTCCAAGAGCTTTATTGTAACCTACGAGAATTAACTGATCACTTGCTCTGGAAAGAGTTACAAGGAGTTTTCTGTCAATTTCATCTGTATTTATAGATTCCAGATTCCTGAGCTGAGCCGGATTATGAATTGCAAACGAAACAATAATGATTTTTCTCTCTGAACCCTGAAACCTTTCAACAGTATCTATGGTAACTTTATCAGATTTATCTTCATACTCAATTTGTTTGTTTATCAGAGCAATCTGAGCTCTCCAGGGTGTAATAATCCCCAAAGTACTTTCCGAAAAAGATACTCCATAAACTTCCCTGATGGTCTTCATTAAACTGACAACGATTTGCGATTCACTGTAGTTTGTCTTCGAGGTCCTCTCATATAAGCTATCGATGAATATTGTTCTTGACGAGGACAGAAGTTTTTCAATCCTGTTATCCGAATTGATATTAAAAACATTAAATGTGCTTTTCTGAGAATCGTTACCCGGTTTGAGTTTATTCTTGTATGCGTGGTTTATCAGTTCAGAAATGTCTTCGTGAAGCCTGTAATGAGTTTCGAGCATTCCGATTGCGTCATTCCATTTATTCTTCTTGCATACTGAATACAATCTCTCGAACAGGGAAATATTTAAATATGATATACCAATTTTGTTAAGGTCGGAATCTTTCACTATCGTCTTACTTTCTTCCTGTGTAACGACTGCGGGCAACTGATTCTGGTCGCCGATTAATATAAACTTTCTGAAGTTGCAAAGGATTCCGATGATTGAGGAATCATAAAGTTGTGATGCTTCATCAATAATCACTGTATGCAGATCAACAATGTCCTTTAAGTCGTATATTTTTGACAGGAATGAGGTGACAGTAGATACGAACACTTTTTTACCTGCGATATTTTCCCTGAGTTCGTTTATGCCTGACTTTTTAAAAACTTCACTTATATCAAAACTGCTGTTAAATGCTTTTCCGCCTATCTTCAGGAAATTAATTTTATTCTCATTAAGTTTTGTGCATATCTCTTCAACCGCTCTGTTTGTGTAAGCAAGAATTACCACAGAATTTGAATCCGCATTATCTTCTGAGATAATATTCTTAACTATCTGGATTAAAGCAGTAGAAGTTTTACCTGTACCCGGAGGACCCTGCATAAGAAAATAATCCTCTGCTTCCAAAGCCTTTTTAATGCAGTCTTTCTGGTCTTCACTTAAATTATTATCAGGGATGTAATCCTTTTTATTGCTTTGCGGCTTTCTCAGTCCTAATATTAATTCTCTTTTATGTGAAGATGCTCTCAGGAAATCGTACATTGACTGGATAACGGACCAAATATTAGATTCAACAATGTCGTGTTCTATAGACCACATTGTATTTACAGAAAAATAGTCTTCGTCGAGTTGTCTGTTGTGTAATTCAAACTGAATTATATCGTTTGAAATGCTTTTGACTTTTCCTCTGTATAACTCTGCATTTACAGGGCCTGGAGTATCATTCTTATAAAGTATAGCAAAGTCACCCTCACGGAAATTATGGTTTATCTTTTTAACTAAATTAAGGGTGATTAAGTTATTATCAGCATCAAAATCTGACAGCGAAATATCAGTGATAATATTAAAATCCTTTTCCTTCTCTTCCTTTTCCTCGAGCCAGAGAGAAGAGAACCCTTTGTTGCCGTACTCAACTGAATTGTTATTCCCGATTTTTGATTCCATCTGCTCTCTTATTGCAAATGATAAATGATAACGGTAATATTTACTTTCCAGCTCGGTTACTGAGTTCAAAAGTGTTGAAAACTCAATTACATCATTCATACTGAACGGCGGAACTGTGCCTACTTCTGAATTCAAAAATTTATTAAGTATGCTGTAATAGTTAACGGACAGATTAAATATTTCTGAGACAATCTGGTTTCTTACAGACAGAACCGCTTTCTCTTCGAAAATAGCTGATGATACACTCCTGAAAGAATATTGATTTGTTGATGAATAAAGGATTGAAGATGTCCCTTTTCTATTACTGCCAAAAGCAGATTTCAACAATAAATTATAGCACACAATCTGCATCTTGTGATTTTGCCAGACGCTTTTATCTTTTGGCGCTTTTCCGCTCTTCAATTCAAAGATATTCATATTATCGGGAGCATTTACAGGTGCGATTAAGGCATCAAGACGACCATTTATTCCGTATACAGGAGACAAGAAAGTTGGCTCAATCTTTATCTTGTTGTTTCTCTTATCCTTAAACAGTTTAATAAGATTAATAAAATGGGTACGGATAATATCACTCTTAATGTTGTTTATTCCTTCATCACCAATAACCGCAGCCCTTAAAGGACTTTCCTTTATTAACTCATCTAAAGTTACTTTGGGGTCTATGTTTGGGTTGCAAATTAATCTGTCCATCAGGCCATTAACGAGTGTGCCTTTGAATGCCGATTCTCCCATTGTAGAAGGGATTAGTTTCTTAACAAAGAAAATATTCGGATTGCCTCCCAGAAAAGAAAAGCACTCTGCTATCTCAGAAGCCTCAACCAGGAAATCCGGTTCGATAACCAGCATTGATTCTTTTGATGAAGTGTAAAAATATTTTTCGATTACAGATGCTTTTATGTTAAGAAGATTAATGGTCTGATACTTCTTCAGGTTTTTGTTAAGTATTTCAAGGTCAGGGAAATGGGAATCGAACATCCTGAATGAGAATCTGTAAGACTCTTCTAAGCTTTCGCAGTAGATTGAGAATAACTTACTTCCGTTATCATTAAGTTTGATTTCCGTTATGTTTAAAATAACGCACTTTATAAAATCAATATCGTGAGAAGTATCCCTATCTTCCTCCCGATTAATGACAGGGACATAATATTCTATTATGGCAGAAAGGTCTTTGGGTATTCCCGTACCTGATAATTCAGAAACAATGTGAGATAATACGTATAGAGATTCTAAAAATTCTGTATCAGAAAAAGAAATCTTTTTTCTAATGGATTTATACAGGAATGTTTTGAACCAGTATATTTTGTCTTTAAGGAGTGTCTCAAAACTATTAGTATTAATTATATAATCGATTCTCGTGTATAAATTCGAAAAGCTTATATCTTCATCTACAGAAATTTCATTGAATACATTCCTGAAAATTCTCTTAAATGAAATTACTTTTGAGAGAAGACCGGCATCTTTTTTGTATACCTCAGTTAATTCCTCGTAAAATTTTATAGATTCAGATTGTGGTAATAAACTCATTTTAAAGTAAGCGTTGTTTCTTTGGGTTCTTTTTCTTTAAGATAGTCTAAGTAAAGAATATTTAAAAGTAAAATTTAACTGTACATCTTTAATTCCGGTAATACAACAAACCTCAGATTTTGAGAAATATGCTCCTGAAATCCTTTTATCATATAAAATTAATTATTTTTCAACTAATTTCTATGTTTTAAACTTAGTATTTATGCTCGAAAACATAGAAAAGTTAAATAAAGAGATTACCGTTGTTTCTGCGTTAATAAAGGATAAGGATTCATTAGAGGATTTCAGGATAAAGTATTTAAGCCGTAAAGGATTATTAAACGACCTGTTTGAAGATTTTAAGAATGTCGATAAAACGCATAAGGGTGCAGTTGGTAAAGCTTTAAATGAATTGAAGATATTGGCACAGAAAACATATGATGAGAAGCAGGCCGAAATTGAAAAACTGACCGTTAGTGAGAGTTCAAAAGAAGATTATACATTACCGGGAAGGAAATTTAATCTTGGTACCAAGCATTTAATAACTCAGGCATTAGAAGATATCAGCGGAATATTCCAGAGGATTGGTTTTAAAGTTGTAGATGGTCAGGAAATTGAAGACGAATACCATAACTTTGATGCATTAAACACACCTGATTATCATCCATCGCGTGATATGCAGGATACATTTTACTTAAAGAACGAGGGTAAAGATAAAAGGTATTTGTTACGTACTCATACATCACCTGCACAGGTTCATATTATGAAAACACAAAAACCTCCTGTGAGGGTTATCATTCCGGGTAAGTGTTACAGGAATGAAGCAATAAGTGCACGGTCACTTTCAATGTTTCATCAGGTAGAGGGATTGTATGTTGACAAAAATGTTACATTCAGGGAATTAAAAGGTACACTTGATTTCTTCGTAAAAGAGTTTTTCGGTAAGGATTTAAAAACAAGACTGCGTCCGAGTTTCTTTCCGTTTACAGAGCCATCTGCTGAAATGGATGTTGAATGTTACCTCTGCAACAGCAAAGGGTGCAGGATATGCAAGTATACCGGCTGGCTTGAAATATTAGGCTGCGGAATGGTTGACCCGAATGTCTTCAAGCATGTTGGTTATGACCCTGAGGAATATTCAGGTTTTGCATTCGGAATGGGTATTGAAAGAACGCTTATGATACGCCATTCTGTACCTGACATCAGGATGTTCTACGAAAACGACATAAGATTTTTAAAACAATTTTAAAATATAATAAATGAAATCAATAAACATAATTCTACTGGCAATAATCATAATGACATTTGCCGGAAAAGGTTTTTCAAAAACATTAAAACAAGAGGGTAATATAGTGGCAGACGATAAAAACGTTGTAGTGAAATTTGAAACAACAATGGGTGATTTTAAGGTAACGTTATTCATGGATAAAGCACCTATTACAGCAGGTAATTTTAAGAACCTTGTTGAAGAAGGTTTTTTTGACGGAATAATTTTCCACAGAGTAATAGATGGATTTATGATACAGGGCGGAGACCCAACAGGAACAGGACGCGGTGGATCCAAGAAAATCATTCCAGATGAATTCGGAGAAGGATTAAAACACGATAAAAAGGGTATGCTTTCGATGGCAAATTCCGGCCCGAACACAGGTTCTTCGCAGTTCTTTATAACACTTGCCCCAACATCATGGCTTGACGGAAAACACGCAATATTCGGTGAAGTTACAGAAGGTATGGATATAGTTGAAAAGATAGGTAAGACACAGGTAGGACCTGGCGACAGACCAGTCACTGAAGTTAAAATGATAAAAGTAACCATAGAATAATTATTATAATCATAAATTTATTAAAAGGAGTAAATCATGTATAAAAAATCATTTTATTATTTAATGGTATTCTTTTTCGCCTTTGCAGTTATTGCCGGTTGTGGAAAAGAAGCACCAAAACTGAAGACAGAAGAGAAGAAGCAGGAACCTGTAAAGCAACAAACGACTGAAACCAAGCAGGACACTGTAAAAGACGTTAAGAAAGACGGCGATAAAACAGATACGAAGACTGACGGCAAGAAGATGAATTACGTAAAATTTGAAACAACTATGGGTAACTTTAAAGTAAAGTTATTCAGTGATAAAGCCCCAATAACAACCGACAATTTCAGAAGTCTTGTTGAACAGGGTTTCTATAATGGTATTATTTTCCACAGAGTAATAGACGGCTTTATGATTCAGGGCGGAGACCCAAATGGTACAGGCACAGGCGGTTCGGGGAAAAAGATTCCTGACGAATTCGGTCCGGGATTAAAGCACAGTAAAGAAGGTATACTTTCGATGGCAAATGCAGGTCCGAATACAGGAACATCACAGTTCTTCATTACTTTGGCACCAACGCCACATCTTGACGGTAAGCACGCAATATTCGGTGAAGTTGTAGACGGTATGGACGTTGTTAAAAAGATTGGAAAAACAAAGACAGTCCCAGGTGACAAACCGGAAACTGAAGTTAAGATGAAGAAAGTATATATGGTAGAAAATTAATCTTTAATAACATATTTAGTTTTACAAAATCCCGGATATTCTCCGGGATTTTTGTTTATACCTCATCTCTCTGTTCGATTACTTTTGACGTAAGTTAAGACCAAGATACACGTTACAAACCCGCATTCACCCCGCATTCACCCCGCATTCACCCCGCTTTCATGTTTTCAGTGCAGGGGTTGCAAAAAGAGGACGATGCAGATTATTTTATCCATATATAAAGAAATAATTACAACTCTCCTATATCTTCATTCCAGAGTTTTGGGTTTGCCTCAATAAAGTCAGTCATTAGTTTCTTGCATTCATCAAGGTCAAGGTCAGTTACTTCAACTCCGTGTTCGCGCATAAATTCAGGGCCTCCCGGGAATGTAGCAGATTCACCGACTATAACTTTCTTGATTTCAAACTGTACGACTGCGCCTGAACAGAGATAGCAAGGCATCAATGTTGAGTACAAGACAGTATCTTTGTATGAGCCTATTCTGCCTGCATTTTCAAGACAATCGATTTCAGCATGAAGCGTTGGGCTTCCTTTCTGAACTCTCTGGTTATGTCCTCTGCCTATTATTTTTCCGTCTTTAACCAATACGGAGCCGATAGGAATTCCGCCTTCCGCTAATCCTTTTCTGGCTTCATCGATTGCGGCTTTCATGAATTCATCCATAGTATATAATGTTTAGTTGTAAAATATTTTTTAATTCTGTTCAGGTATAATACCCATACCCCACTCTTTGTTTGGTTTATCTCCCATAGTAAATTCAAGCGTTCCGCCGTACATAATATCTTTATGTGTTATATAACTTTTGTCGTATTGTTTACCATTCAATTTAGCACTCTGGATATAGATGTTTTTGCTGTTTGTATTATTTGCGATGATTATGAAGTCCTTACCGTTACCATTATGAATAACAGCTTTTGCAAGTTGTGGTGAACCAATACAATAAATGCCGTTAGCAGGGTTTACAGGATAGAATCCCATAGAACTCAGAATGTACCAGGCAGACATTTGTCCGCAATCTTCATTACCCGAATAACCTGAGGGTGAATCTGTGTATTGTTCATTCATAACTTTAGAGGCATAGAACTGAGTCTTCCAGGGTTCGTTTATATAGTTATAGAAGTAAATAATCTGCTGACTTGGTTCGTTGCCGTGTGCATACTGTCCGATGAATCCTGAAGCGTTGCCGTTCACATCTTCGGGTTTAGCTTCGAGAGTAAAGAATTCATCGAGTTTCTTTGAGAATTTATCTTTACCTCCCATAAGGTCTATAAACTTATAAACGTTGTGCGGTACGTACCAGAGATACTGCCATCCATTACCTTCGGTAAAAGGATAACCTCCGTTACCTCCGTATTTTAATGGGTCAAACGGCTCAATCCATTTACCTGCATTGTCTTTTGCTCTGAAAAAGCCAATAGATTTATCGAATAAATTCTTATAGTTTTCCGAACGCTTGATAAAGAAATCATAGTCTTCATTCTTGCCGAGTGCTTTTGCAAACTGTGCAGTACACCAGTCGTTGTATGCAATTTCAAGAGTTAAAGAAACTGACTGAGTCTGCAGATTCTCAGGGAAATATCCGTATTTGTTAAGTAAATCAAAAGTTGAATTCTTATGAGAAGTTGTGGATGATGATTTGACTGCATCGTATGCTAAATTCCAATCGACACCTTCCAAACCTTTAAAGTATGCATCAACAATAACCGGTATTGCGTGATTTCCAATCATGCAATATGTTTCTTCACCCCATAACTGCCAGATGGGAAGGTATCCGTAGTTCTTATATTGTCTGAGCATTGAGTTGATAAAGTCTGCATCACGTTTCTTCTGAACTAATGTGTATAAAGGATGTGCAGCCCTGTAAGTATCCCATAATGAAAAAGTACTGTAGTGAACACCGTCAGGTGCTTTGCATACTTCAAAGTTCTGGTTGATATAATTACCATTCTTATCGGCAATGTTATTCGGCTGAATAAAAGCGTGGTATAAGCCTGTATAGAATATTCTTTTCTGAACATCAGTTGCTTCAATATCGATGCAGGATAATTCTTCATTCCATTTGGATTCAGCAATTGATGAAATCCTGTCGAAATCAAAATCATTAATTTCCTGTTCGAGGTTTTCTTTCGCGCCTTCCTGACAAACCGAAGACAGACCAACTTTTACGATTAACGGCTGGTTATTATTCTCATTGAAAACAAGGTTCAATTTAAGGTCTATATCATTGCCAATGTCAATATTCTCAAAGATATTACCACGGGCCTTAATAAAGTCAGATGAGAAGGGTCTTGAAAACTCAGCACGGAAATATACTTTCCTTAGTCTTGCCCAGCCAGTGACAATTCTGTATCCTTCGATAGTGTTGTTGTTTATGATTCTGATTTGTGAAGAAATAATTTTACAGGACCAGTACGGACGTTTCTTATCGACTGAGTGGAATAAGTCAACGATTAAATTATAAGGTTTGTTTTCAGGGAAAGAATATCTGTGCATACCGCAATGCTCAGTTGCAGTAAGTTCAGCTTTAATGTTATAATCATCGAGGAGCACACTGTAATATCCGGGATGTCCCGATTCATTTTTATGCTTAAAAGTTGAACTGTATCCTTTATTAATACTGTCACCCGGAAACCATTTCCGTTCACCTGCATAAGGCATAAAGAGAAAATCAAAAAGGTCGGCAACACCTGTACCGTTTAAATGTGTGTGGCTGAAACCTACAATTGTAGTATCTTTGTAATCGTAGCCGCTGCAAGGGTCTTCAGGGTTTTCTTTTGTGTCAGGGCTTAGCTGCACCATTCCAAACGGATAAGTTGCACCCGGGAAATTACTTCCTGAAAGACTTTGATTGTCAATCGAGCCTGTTCCGATAAAAACATTAACATATTCAGAGTTATTTGATTGTGAGAATGCATACGTTGAAACCAGGAATAATAAAACAAAACAGGTGTAAAGTTTATTCATAATTGCCATTTTAATTTTATTCTGAAAACTTCTTTATTGTCTGATTCTCTGACGATAGAACCATAATGTATATTCCCGTCAATTTCTCTGTACATATTTACAGATTGTCCAAATATGCATTCAGAGAAAAAATTCATTTCAAATTCTTCGGGAATATTATTATGTCTGAAATCAAATTCATATGTATCGAGAAACCATTCAGGATATTTAATATTGCTGACGTGACCGTTAAGGTCTATATCACTGTAAACAATTCTTCTTGAACCGCATAGTACAGGATTATTAAGTTGTTTTATTTTCGCAGGTGAATTTACGTTAGCTGTCTTCTCATCAAGGGCTTTTCTTCTGTCCACAAAATTATCAATAATTTGCGGACGTCTTAGTTTATAATCAATCATAGCCCACTCAGTAATCGAGTACGCAATCTCATTACCGTCATTATCATAAAGTATAAAATGCCTGTCGGTTTTAATTCTATCAATTCCGTGGACCCATGTCTGAAGTTTAACGGATTCATTCCACTTAGGGTATTTAATAACTTTCACACAGATTTTTACAAGCACCCATACAAAACCATTTTGCTTCATAAAAGTATAACCAAAACCCCTCTTTTCGGCAGATTTACTCGCCAAATTCTGCATAAAGTTGCATAGTGCGACAGGATTCATCCTTTCTTTCGTATCTACATCGTTAGAATTTAAAACATATTCTTCTGTCTCGAAAGGTGTCATATATATGATATTATAAGTTACATAAAATTATGTATTTTAAAATTGAATAGAAATTCTTAAAACAATGGTGAGCTTTGTGTTTAAAAAAATGTAACCTTAGGTTTTGAAGCATCATACATCATATTAGTGATTTTCAGGCAAGTATATTTAAATTGCTTTATCTTTTTAGTAAATTCCCGTTTATTTGTATTAAACAGCTGAAACTGTTAACTTAAAAACAATAATATGAGTTATAATACTTTTTTAGATGCTTTCTTCTCTAACTGGATTTTAAACTTAGGCAGTCTTTCCGTAGTTATGGTTGTTTTGTCCTACGTCAGGTCTAAATTTATATCTTTTAGTAAAGTAATAATATTTATAAATATACTTTTTCCTGTAATAATATTTATCTGGGTATTTACATTTCTTCTTCTTAATGCATTATACCTCGGATATGGACATCCAAAAGGTGTTAGCGGAGTTATGTTATCCGAAAACCGCCTGTTTGTAGTTGATTTTCTTCTTGGCGGTGGCAGCAGAGCCACATCATCCACAAGATATGCAAGAATACACATATTAGATCCTGAGACAGGGAAAAAGACACTTCGTTTCTCAACAGGGGAGGCAGGAGCACTTACAGGAATCAAGGGAGACAGTTTGATATTTTATGGAGAGGACCTTTTGAAAATATTTTCTTCCTCAAACGGGAAGCTTATCGGCAAATTAGGACGCAAAACATTACCTGATGTCTTTCCCGAGTTATCAGCGGGTATTGACAATGTAATGGTCTCACGTTCTGATAATGTTCTTGAATTAAAAACACTTGACGGAAAACGTTACAATCTGAGTATGGAAACTGCAACCATTTATCCAGAAGTAAGTAAGAACAGATATAATGAAAAATCAAAGGACAGAACAATTTTTATAAACAACGAAAAGGAAATTAAAACCAATGCCGGGCCCGCAGGAACTGTATTACTTACTCTGGGGGGCGAAGACGGTAATCAGGAAATAAGATACATTAAGGGAAAAAACAGAAATAAGATTAATGATAATGAATTCTTAATGGGAAAATTTATTGCCGTGAGTGAAAAACAAAATTGCTTTGTGGTTTTAAGTTATGAAACAACAAAGAAAAGCGGATTGATTTTAACCTGTCTTACACTTGACGGAAAAGAAAAACTGTGGGAATTAAGAAATGATATATTAAGAGTTGAAGATGACTCAGAAGACCCTTTAACAACTGAATATGTAACAGACGATAACTCGGGAAAGTTATTTTTTGCTGTGAAAGATGAAATTATTTCCTTCGACATTAAAACAGGGGATATCATATGGAGGCAAAAACTTTAAATAAATAATTTTAATAATATATCTTTTCAGATACTATTTAACAAAAAAGCCTGATTTTAAGCAAATAGGGTGCATTCTGCCTGACAGTATCGCATTGCTTCATCAAGAAATTTACCCTGGTTTGGCACATCCAGGCAATAAAATACAGCCAAAACAAAAGAAGATAACTGTTTATAAGTATTCAGGATATTACTCAAAGAAAAACAGACAATGCCAAAGCGAATTGCGGCAAATAAGTCAATTGAATTTGAGATAGAGAAATAGCAAAATCAAGGTATTTTATAGATATTTATAATGTTGAAATTTAAACATATTTCAATATTTTAATACTGTTTTATAATGATTATATTAATTGTTTTACTGAAAATTGTATGAATATTGCATTATTAACGGGCGGTTTATCATCGGAACGTGAGGTATCACTTTCTTCAGGTCGTGGTATACTAAAAGCACTAAGAAATTCAGGGCACGAAGTGACTGTTATAGACCCTATTTTTGGTAAGGAAAAGGTTGAAGAAGAGCAGATTTTTAAGGATAAAGTATCAAAAGAATACCCAACACTTGATAAAATCAGGGTTTTGCAAAAAGAGAGTTCAGGGAAATTACTTGAATGTATAAACTCGGATTTATTCGACAATGTTGATTTAGCCTTTCTCGGACTGCACGGTAAATATGGTGAGGATGGAAAGATACAGACTTTACTGGAATTAAGGGGTATAAAATACACCGGCTCGGGAGTTCAGTCTTCGTGTGTAGCAATGGATAAAGACTTTTCGAAGATAGTGTTTTACAGAATGTCAATTCCGACTCCTGACTGGGTTGCACTTTCAGATGTAAACGATGCCAATTATGAAGAATGTTTAAAGAGGTTTGGAAGTCCTCTGGTTATAAAGCCAAATGATGAGGGAAGTACTGTAGGGCTTTCTATAGTTAACAACAAAGAAGATTTTTACAAAGGAATAAAATTAGCTTTTAATTATTCTGAAAAAGTATTGGTTGAGAAATACATAAAAGGCCGTGAACTTACTGTATCTATTATAGACGGAACAGCGTATCCTGTAATAGAGATAGTACCGAACGAAGGGTTTTATGATTACGAACACAAGTACTCAAAGGGGATGTCAAAATACATATGTCCTGCGCTGATTCCTGAGGAGGTTTCAAAGAAAGCAATGGATATGGCGTTAGCAGCGAACAAAGCACTTGGTTGTAAAGTTTATTCAAGGGTTGATTTCTTAATGACGGAAACGAATGAATTGTATTGTCTGGAAGTAAACACTTTACCCGGGATGACAGAGTTATCGCTAGTACCGATGGCAGCAAATGCATCAGGACTTGATTTTAACGGATTGATAAACAAGATTATCCATTCATCCTTAAAGAAGTATGAATAAGGAAAAAAGCGAAAGTGTTTTCGTCAGGATTTTAAGGTTTATTAAATACAATAAATTTTTTACATTATTAGCGTTAATCATAATTTCCGTTATTGTTTATGCAGTTGTAGCAGATAAGGGATTATTAACGAGGATGAAGTTCCAGCGTGAGAAAACAAAACTAGAAAAGCAGCTTATTGAAGAGAAGAAAAAGCAGGACACACTGAGAAAAGAAATAGATTCATTAAATAATTCAGATGCAAAAATAGAAAGAGTGGCAAGAGAAAAATACGGAATGACAAAAGAAGGTGAAGTAATTTACAAAATAGAAGTGGATAGCAATGTCAGCAAATAAGAAAATAATACTGTCGGGAATGAGACCAACCGGTAAACTGCACATCGGACACTATGTTGGAGCTCTTGAGAACTGGGTAGCGCTGCAGAATGATTATCAGAATTATCATTTAATCGCGGATTACCATACATTAACAACAAGTTTAAACACTGATAACGTATACGAAGATTCAATAGAGATGGCTATTGACTGGATAGCATCGGGTATCGACCCTGAACGGTCGCCGATATTCAGACAATCAAAGATTAAAGAGCATACAGAATTATTCTTAATATTCTCAATGCTTATAACAAAGGCAAGACTGGAAAAGAACCCAACACTGAAAGAACAAATAAAGGATTTGAATTTACAAACGATAGCATACGGGCATCTCGGGTATCCTGTCCTGCAGGCAGCTGACATACTATTGTATAAAGGTGATGTTGTTCCTGTTGGTGAAGACCAGGTACCGCACGTGGAAATAACGAGGCAGATTGCGAGTAACTTCAATGAACATTATAAGAAGGCAGACGGAAAATTAATTTTCCCGATACCTGAACCAAAGATTACACAGTTTGCAAGACTTCCCGGTTTAGACGGAAAAGCAAAGATGAGCAAGTCACTGGACAACACAATTCTGCTTTCAGATGACGAGGATGCGATAAAAGGCAAGATGAAAAAAGCATTTACTGACCCCGCTAAATTGCGCAAAGGTGATAAAGGAAACCCTGATATATGTCTGGTCTATACTTATCACAGAAAGTTTAATCCCGGCGGTATTCAGGAAATACGGGAAGGTTGTTCTTCAGGAGCACTGGGATGTTTTGACTGCAAGATGAAAGTGTCAAATTCGATAAGCGAATTTTTAAAACCAGTAAGGGAAAAGAGGGCGGTTCTTGAACAGAACAAAAACGGGGTATTGGAAGTATTAATTGAGGGAGAAAAGAAAGCCAGGGGAGTTGCAGAGAAGACGATGGAAGAAGTACGCACTTCAATGAAAATCGGTTAATAATTAAAATATTAAAACAATATTGACAGCACCGGATAAAAAAGATAAAATATTACAGGATAAGTTAAAAGCAAGTGGCGAGATACCGCGCCATATAGCGATTATTATGGATGGCAACGGCAGATGGGCTAAGCAAATGGGTGAGTCAAGAATTTTCGGTCATAGACAGGGAGTAACATCAGTACGTGAAACAGTTGAAGCATGTGGGCAATTAGGAGTAAAGTTTTTAACTCTTTACACTTTCTCAACTGAAAACTGGAAACGTCCGAAAGACGAAGTAACAGTCCTGATGAAGTTACTTATTAAAGCGTTAAAGAATGAAACAGACAGATTACACGAGAACGATGTGAAATTAATAGCAACAGGTAACCTTGAAAAACTGCCGGTAAGAGTACATCAGGAACTGATTGATGCCATGGAAAAGACGAAAGATAATAAGCTAATGACTTTAAACCTTTCGTTAAGTTACAGCGGCAGATGGGACATCATTAATGCAGTACAAAAAATTTATGAGGATTGTAAGAACAATATAATTTCAATTGAAGATATTAACGAGAAGAATTTTTCTGATTATTTAGTTACTAAAAATATTCCTGACCCTGACTTAATGATAAGAACAGGCGGGGAATACAGAATCAGTAATTTTCTTTTGTGGCAGTTAGCTTATTCAGAAATCTACATAGATAGTGTGTTCTGGCCTCAGTTCAGAAGAGAGCATTTATACAAAGCAATTGAAGAATATCAAAAACGCGAGAGACGGTTTGGTCTTGTCAGCGAACAACTTAAAAGGAAATAAATTATTAAATGATAAAGAAGATTAAATTTTTCGTTCTAACTATATTATGTATATTCGTAGTATCCTACAACACTTCGAACTCACAGGATGAAGGTAATAATATCTATAAACTTGTAAATATTTCTGTAAGAGGAAACAAAGTATATGACCCAAAAACGATTGTTGCATATTCGGGATTAAGAGAAAACATGGAAATAGCAATTCCTTCGGATGAAACCAGAGAAGCAATAAGAAGATTATGGAAACTTGCTTTATTTTCAAACATATCGATGAGTATTGATAAGAAGTTCGGTAAGGATGTATATCTTGTAATAATGGTAGAAGAATTACCACGCATAGAGAAAGTGGAGGTTGTTGGTAATAACCATTTTTCTACTTCGGAAGTTAATGAAAAGATTGGTTTTGCGAACGGTGAAGTCGTATCAGAACAGAAACTTAAAGATGCAGAATATAACCTTGTTAAATACTATACGGAGGACGGTTATGCGCTCGCCGAAGTGAAGATTGATAAACTGATATCCGCCAACAATGAAGCCAGGATAAGAGTAAAGATTAATGAAGGCAATAAATTAACCGTAAGAGGAATTCAATTTGAAGGAAATATAGATATACCTTCCGACGAACTTAAGAAGGCGATGAATAATATTTCCGAAAAAATATGGTGGAAATTCTGGGATGGTGCAAGACACGACAGGGATAAACTTGACGAGGATAAGAAGTTAATAATTGAGCATTACAAAGAAAAAGGGTATAAAGATGCAGAGATTGTTGATACAGAAATTAAGTTATCACCTGATAAAGAAGATGTTTACCTGAACATTAAAGTAAGAGAAGGAAGACAGTTCAGGATAAACAGCATAACATTTGAGGGTAATAAGATATACACGGATACGATAATCCGTTCCCGTCTTGAACTTCGCCCTGGTGATATATATAACATGAAGAAATTCCAGCAGAACCTGTATGGTAATGAAACAGAGACTGATATAAGTTCACTTTATCTTGATAACGGATACCTAGCATTTCAGCCTGAAGTTACGGATAAACCTTTAGGTATAGATAAAGTGGATATCCATGTTAAATTTAATGAGAACAATCAGTACAGGCTGGGACTTATAAGTTTCGAAGGAAACGATAAGACAAAAGACAAAGTCTTAAGGCGTGAACTATATACAATTCCAGGTGAATATTTTAACCGTGGTAATGTTAAAAGAAGTATGCAGCAGTTGAATGCGCTGAACTATTTTAATCCTGAAAAATTAAATCAGGATATAAGTTTATTTAATGATTCAACGGTGAACATAAAGTATTTAGTCGCTGAGCGTTCATCAGACCAGTTTAATGCCTCAGTCGGATACAGCGGTTCGTTTGGAATGACAGGAGCATTAGGTTTAACGTTTAATAACTTTGACATAACCGAGCCGTTTTCAGGCGGAGGTGGCCAGTCACTTAATTTTTCATGGCAGTTTGGAGAAGCGGGAACATACAGAACGTTCTCAGTGGGATTGCAGGAACCATGGTTTATGAACACTCCTACATTACTCGGTTTTAATATCTTTGATTCAAGAACAAGATATACTTACGACGTTCAGGAAACAGGCGGAATAGTTAATATAGGAAGAAGATTTAAATTTCCTGATGACTTTTTCAGGGGTGACTGGGCAGTGAAATATCAGGAAACAAACGTACTGGATGGTGGTGGTTACTATCAGACAGGAAAAAGAAATCAATTCAGTTTAAGACAGACAATAACAAGGTCTACAATATTTGACCCGGTATTTCCGGTTATGGGGACAAAGTTCGCTAACACAACAGAACTTTCAGGTGGTCCATTTTTACCCGGTAACACAGAGTTTCTGAAGAATATATTCTCGGCTGAAACTTATACGCCGCTTATTAAAAACACCAAACTTGTATTATATTCAAACTTTAATTTCTATTATGTCAATCCTCTTGGTAATGACAGATATTTACCGCCAACCGAATTATTTTACATGGGTGGTAACGGTTTAGCATACAATACAATATCATTAAGAGGATATGAAGACAGGGGTATAGGTCCAAGAAACGCTGCAGGAAATTTCGTCGGTGGTAAAGTAGCGTTAAAGTACGGACTTGAATTAAGGTATCCGTTATCGCTTGACCCGTTTCCAATTTTTGTCCTTCTGTTTGGCGAAGCAGGTAATGTATGGTCAGATTTTGCAAAGGTAGACCCCTTCGAATTAAAAAGGTCAGTAGGTTTTGGAACACGTTTAATGTTACCGGCAGTAGGTTTGATTGGTTTTGATTTTGGATATGGTTTCGACAGAAAATCAGTCGACGGGCAGGATCCAAAACTTCTGTTTCACTTCCAGTTTGGAAGAGGATTTTAAATTTTAAATAAAGTATTTTATAATAATTAAATTATCTAAGGAGATATTTTTTGAAAACAAATTATGTTAAGTTATTCGGATTATTTTTCGTTCTTATTGCCTTTGTTTCTGTAGTAAATGCACAAGGTGTTAAAGTTGGCTTTGTTGACAGTGAAATAATCTTAAAGCAGCTGCCAGAATCTCAGAAGGTATTAGCTGAATTAGACGGATTGAAAAAACTCTACATTGACACAATCCAAAACAAGGAAAAGACCTTGAAATCGAATGCGGAATCCTTTAAAGCAAGGTACGAAGAAGCTCAGAAGATGGTAGAATCAGGACAGATTAAATCCGAAACAGATTTAAAGAAACTGAACGAAGAAATACAAATACTTCAAAAAGGACTTCAGGAGCAGGATGATGCTTTATCCTCATACAAGCAGAAGATTCAGGAAGAATTAGGCCAGAAGCAGGGTGAAATGTTTAAACCTATTAAAGAGAAAATCACGAAGGCGATAGAGGGTGTTGCAAAGGAAATGAAGATTAATTTTGTCTTTGATAAAGCTGACGGTACTTTGATATACGGCGATAAGGAATTTGATATTACATTCAAAGTTTTAGATAAATTAAAATAATTCATAATTTTAATTAAAGAAGCATTGAAACCAAAAAATCTCAGGGTTGTATTAACCTTTGTTGTACTGGCTTTATTCTTTATGACGGGCACTTCACGTTCACAGACTAAGGTCGGGTACATAGATTCTAAAAAGATTATAGAAACTATGCAGGAGGCGAAAGATGCCAAGCAGAAACTTGATAATCTTGTCCAGGAATGGCAAAAGCAATTGACAGATTTGCAGGATAGTTTAAAAAGGACTAAAGATGACTTTGAGAAGAAAAGATTAATTCTTTCTGAGCAGCTTAAACAGCAGTACGAAAAGACCATTAAAGACCTTGAAACAAACGTATCAAACTTTAAAGTACAGAAGTTCGGTGATGGCGGTGAATATTTTCAGAAGCAGGTGGAATTCATGAAACCTGTTCAGGACAGGATATTCAAAGCAATCGAAACCGTGGCGAAGAAGGATGATTACGATTATATATTCGACAGGAACAGCGACCTGCTGCTTCTTTACGTGAATGAAAAATATGATGTAACTGCAAAAGTACAGAAAGTAGTTGAAGGAAAAGATAAGTGAAAATTTGTGACATAGCAAATATTGTAGGCGGTATAGTGACAGGAGATAAAGATTTCGATGTAAAAGGAATCGGTAAGATAGAATCTGCCATTAATTCTGATATCACATTTATTTCTAACCCTGTATATGCAAAATTCTTCAGTACTACAAAAGCAGGTGCAATAATTGTAGCCGAAGATTTTGAAACACCGGACACAAGAAATGATATTGTTATAGTCAGAGTAAAAGACCCGTACCAGAGTTTCGTCAAACTTCAGGAACATTTTGAGGATAAGCCTGAAATAGTAAAGGGTATATCGAAACTAAGTACAATAGGGTCTGACACAACTTTAGACGAGGATATCTTCATTGATGACTTTGTTAAGATTGGCAGAAAGTGCAGTATCGGTAAGAACACATTAATCCATTCGGGTACTACTGTAGGTGACAACGTTAAAATCGGAAACAACTGTAAGATAGAAAGTAACGTAACGATTTACAGGGGAAGCATAATAGGTGATAATGTAATAATTCATTCTGCAACAGTGATAGGCAGTGATGGATTCGGTTTTGCAAAGAATGATGACGGTTCTTTTAAAAAGATACCTCAGAACGGAATTGTGAAGATTGAAGACAATGTTGAGATCGGGAGTAATTGTTCGATTGACAGAGCAGTTATAGGTGAAACCCTTATCTGTAAAGGCGTGAAACTTGATAATCAGATTCAGGTTGCACACAACGTTGAAATCGGGGAGGACACTGTTATTGCTGCACAGGCAGGGATTGCAGGTTCCACAAAGATCGGCAAACGATGCATGATAGGAGGTCAGGCGGGAATTGTTGGTCATCTTGTAATATGCGATGATGTTATCATTGGTGCTTCAGTCGGTGTGGCTAAATCAATCACACAGCCCGGTGTTTATACAGGGTACAGGGCTAAACCTATGAGGGACGCGTTGAAAGACGATATTTACCTTAAGGAAATTCCAAAACTGAAAGACAGAATAAAGAAAATAGAAGAAAACAATAAATAAAAGACGATGTTAATAAAACAGAGAACAATAAAACATGCTGTATCGCTGTCCGGAGTCGGACTTCATACCGGCAATAAATCAAAGATGACATTCAAGCCAGCACCTGAAAATCATGGTGTTAAATTCAAAAGAATTGACCTTGAAAACTCACCTGAGATTCCTGCAGATATAGACCACGTAATAGATATATCACGCGGAACGACAATCGGCAAGAATGGTGTGGAAGTTCATACCGTTGAGCACGTTCTCTCTGCTATTATGGGATGTGAGATTGATAACATCGTAGTTGAACTCGATGCGAATGAACCTCCTGTGATGGACGGCAGTGCAAAGGATTATGTACATACGCTTCATAAAGCAGGGATAGAAGAACAGGATGCAGAAAGGGAATATCTTGTAATAGAAGATACAGTTCATTATCATTCAGATGACGGACACGTTGACATAGTTGCTCTTCCTTTAAAGAATGATTTCAGGATTTCACTTATGATTGATTTCCAGAATCCCGCACTCGGTGTTCAGCATTCGGGATTGTTCAACTTACAGGAAGAATTCGAAAAGGAATTTGCTCCTGCAAGAACATTTTGTTTCCTGAAAGAAATTGAAATGCTCGTAGATAACAACCTGATTAAAGGCGGCACCATAGATAATGCAGTGGTCATTGTTGACAGGGAATTTACCGATGAGGAATTTACAAACTATAAGAAGAAATTAAAACTTGACCCTAAGATTACTATTGGTGATACAGGCATACTGAACGATACACATTTAAGGTTTAAGAATGAGCCTGCACGACATAAAGTTCTTGATTTAATCGGTGACCTGGCACTTATCGGTGCGCCTATAAAAGGACAGATACTTGCTGCAAGGCCCGGACATAAGGCAAACGTTGAGTTTACAAAGATGCTCCGCAAACTTTATTTACAGAAGAAGAACGTTAAGAAGTTCCAGATGCTTAAATCTTCTAACGGTGTACTTGATATAGAAGCAATTATGAAAATTCTTCCACACCGCTATCCGTTCTTACTGGTCGACAGAATACTCGATATAGATATTGAGAGAAACGTTATAATTGGTTTAAAGAATGTAACATTTAATGAACCTTTCTTCATGGGACATTTTCCTGTTAAGCCAATAATGCCGGGTGTATTGATAGTTGAGGCAATGGCACAGTGCGGCGGAATACTTCTGATGCATACTATGGATGATATCGATAAAAAACTTGCATTCTTTACATCGATGGATAACGTAAAGTTCAAGAAGCAGGTTGTCCCGGGTGACCAGCTTGTCTTCGAAATGGAAGTACTTTCATTCCGAAGAGGTTTCTGCAAACTTAAAGGAAAAGCATACAAGGGTTATGTAGGCGGTGAACTTGCTGCCGAAGGTGAGTTTTCAGTAGTACTCGTTGACAGGCAGCCATAGTTATCATAACATTTAATATCGAAAAAGGGGAGTAATATCCCCTTTTTACGTATTCAGAAGTTGATTTTGTACTTGCATATTATAACATTTTCCCATAAATTTTATTAAATAACATTATTAACTTCATTGCAATTATTATGAAAATGCCTGCATTAATTATATTAGCCCTATTGGTTGCATTTTCTGTTAATTCTTTTGCACAGAGCAGTGCTTCCATTAAATTATCTCCCATACAGTTAAAAGAAACTGTCACTGAACCAATAGATAACTGGCTCCCATTAGAGATTCCGAAATTACATCAGAAGGAATTTGCTTTCTGGAAACTTTCAAGCGAAGGTTTCCTATGTTATTCGGACGGAGGGTTTTTCTATGAAGATAATTATTTTCAAAAGATGCTGGATTTATCCGGAATATACGGAGGCTGGATGTTACACAGTATTATGAATGGAATGTTCGATTTCCGTTATGCAACATTCTATCCATTCCGTCAGAATGAAAATATATATCCAAATATTATGCCTTTAAGAAATTATTCTCATTATGATAAGGTCAGCAGCACTAATACCTATCTACCAACTCCTGTTTATTTTGTGATATCGGGGCTGAACAATTCCAGTCAGCAATATGTAAATGCAGAAGATGAAATAAATCACAAATTAAAACCTGTTAAACTTAATGAAAGTAAACTGAATACTGCTATTGAAGTAAGAAATGTGAATGTTTATAAATATGAGAAGACAAGAAATGATAATGCAATAGAAAGAAGTATAGAGTGGAGAAAATATAACAATAATATAACTAATACTACAAAGACGTATAATTCAGGCTCGTCATCAACAGGCACTTCAACTACTACAACCACTACAACAGGTAACAACGGCAATAAAGGCGGTAACAGCGGTACAAACACAACTGAAACAGCAAAAAAGAAAGCGGAATAAGATATATTTTAATGGTTAGATAAAAACCTTCCGTGTTGAACACGGAAGGTTTTTTTGTAATGTATTAAACTTCTGTAAGTGCTTCAACTCCGGGAAGTTTCTTTCCTTCGAGGAATTCAAGAGAAGCACCGCCGCCTGTTGATACATGTGATACTTCTTTCTCAAGGCCTGCTTTAGCTATTGCAGCAGCAGAATCGCCTCCGCCAATTATCGTTACAGCACCCTTCTTTGTGGCTTCTGCAAGGGCATTTGCAACTTCGAAAGTACCTTTTGCAAAGTTATCCATTTCAAACACACCCATTGGCCCGTTCCAGACTATTGTTTTAGAATTCAGAATAGCATCTTTATACTTTGCTATAGTGTCAGGACCGATATCCATTCCCATCCAATCCTTTTTATCATCAGCGAACTTGTCAAAGCCAATGACCTTTGTGTTTGCAGAATTATCGAACTTATCCGCGATTAATATATCTGTCGGTAACAGGAATTCTTTATTAAGCGATTTTGCTTTTGCAATAACTTCTTTTGCGAGTTCTACTTTGTCTTCTTCAAGTATTGATTTGCCTATTTCGAGTCCCATAGCCTTATAGAAAGTAAACATCATCCCTCCGCCAATGAGTATTTTATCCGCTATCTTCAGAAGGTTATCGAGTACGTCTATCTTGCCTGAAATCTTAGAGCCGCCGAGTATTGCACATAGCGGGCGTTTCGGGTTGTCTATTGCACCTGCAAGGTACTTAAGTTCCTTTTCCATAAGGTAACCTGCTGCACAGTTTGATAAGAAGTGTGTTACTCCTTCAGTGGAAGCGTGGGCACGGTGTGCAGTCCCGAATGCATCGTTAACGTAGATATCTCCGAATGAAGCAAGTTGTTTAGCAAAGTCAGGATTGTTTTTTTCCTCTTCCTTGTAGAACCTTAAGTTTTCGAGAAGCAAGATGTCACCATCATTCATTGCTGAAATCACTACATTGTTATCATCAGCAATACAGTCATCTGTGAAGATAACAGGTTTGTTCAGGTAAGATGTAAGGAACTGAGCAACGACATCGAGAGAATACTTAGGGTTCTTTTCTCCCTTAGGTCTTCCGAGATGGCTCATCAGAATACATTTTCCTCCGTTTTTGGTGATTGCATTGATTGTCGGAATACTTTCTACAATTCTTTTCGGGTCAGTGATTTTTCTGTTCTCATCCAGCGGTACGTTAAAGTCAACGCGGACCAGTACTCTTTTTCCTTTAATCAGATTTTTCTCTATAAGATTTTCTAAAGTAAGCTTTGCCATAATATATAATTTGATTATTTAATGTTTATGATTGAGTATAAAATTATTCATAATCAGTTTAAGAATAAAGGCAAATTTATTTAGGGGGATTGAAAAGAAACAAGATATCACGCAGAGAACACTAGGTGCCGCGAGATGTTTTATAGACTATTTAACATTGTAAGGAACTCCGTTCTCGTACAATGTGTCAGGGCATAAATCTAAACCATTCGACCATTGAATACTGCCTAAATATGAAACAACAGATTTAAACATATTATCGTTTTTCAGTTCGCTGAATTTCCCGATCTTTAAAAAAGGACTAACGTCAAATAATTTCTTTTCTCCGTTATCGAATTCAAGTTCGAGTTTGTAGCTTTCGAGTGGTTTTACGTATTTTACTCTTGGGTTCATTTATTTTAATGGTTCAATTTGAAATATTGTCTCACCTTTTGATGCCAATTCCCAGTCTGCTATTAATTCATCCTTATGTATCTCAATCCAAGCTTTAATTTATTTGGTTTTAATTTTCCTTCAAGAATATCACCGTTCGGAATTGAAATTACAATTTCCTGTTCCTGATATTTTATATGAATGTGTGGAATATTATGTCTCTTTTTGTCCAAATAATACATAGAAACAATTATTCCATAAAACATTGATATTATCGCCATAATACTATTTATTACAAAAGTATTAAAATTCTATGCGTAAAGCAAATTACTCTATAAACAAAAAAGGTGCCGGAATGCTCCGGCACCTTTTTTGATATCTTGATACCCGCCTAAAGCGAACGGGGATTACAATTTAAATATTATTTTATAAGCATCATTCTCTTTACATCTTTGAATCCTTCTGATTCCAGTCTGTAGAAGTAAACACCGCTTGCAAAATCGCTTGCGTTGAAATCAACACTGTAGAAACCAACAGGTTTTATTTCGTTTACGAGTGATTTCACTTCTCTGCCGAGCATATCATAAATCTTAAGTGTAACAAATCCCTGTCTCGGAATAGCAAAGTTAATCTTTGTTACCGGGTTGAAAGGATTCGGGTAGTTCTGTGACAATGCATAATTTATAGGTAAACCTGATTGATTAACATTTCCGCTGATACCAGTAGAAGTTGTCATCGAGAAACAAACGTTAGGTCTGTTTGCGATTGCTGCTCCACCAGTCATTGTACAACCGGTTGAGTTATCTGTGTAGTAACCCCAGGTTTTTCCTGTGTTTGCAGTAGAGTTTACAGTAGAATACTGTGTATAAGCTGTGTTATCATAGCATATTTCTACAATAATATTACCTGTACCATTCCACTGGAAATACGGAGCAGTAAGGTTAATGTACTGCATTCCTGTTCCCGGAACGGTGTATGTACCGCTGAATACTGTTGTCCATCCTGTGGTAACGAAAGCAGTAAGTGATGTCTGAGCAGTGTGCTGCATCTTTACGTTGAATCCGTTCATTGCGCCCGGGTCTGCTGTTAAAACGTTAAAGCCTAGCTTTGTGATAACAGCATTTGCCGTACCGCCTGCAGCCGCTATTTCGGCTGCTGTGAATAACATCTGTGTTCTTCCATCCATCCAGTAAGTTGTAAACGGATAATTTGAAGATGTTGTACCTGTTCCGATACAAGCTGTTGTTATTGAAAGTCTTTTGAAAGTAATATTGTTGGTTGTTAATGAAGCGAGTGAATCTGCACCGCTGTATGCGTATACTCTCCATTGACCGACTGTTGAGTCACCCATTGCTATTCCGATACCTGATAACATTGCATCCATAGCACCGTTTGTGATTGATAATGTGCTGTCAAAACCACTATTATCTGCCGTCAACCGGAATTTAATATTTGCTGCAGAACTGAAGTTTGGTGAGGCATAGAACCACTTATAAGTTGTTCCTGCACCTGATTTTGTCCAGTTTGCAACTAAAGGTGTAGTACTTCCTGACTGAGTTTCAACTCTTACACCTGTTCCCGGGCTGATAAGAGAGAATGCTGAAAGTGTAGGCTGAGTTCTTGTAAATGTTATAGTTCTTGGACCGTTACCTGCTTTAAGTGAGTCATTAATAGGTGCATTATTTCTGAATGCCCATACGTCCCATGAACCACTTATTGAACCGCCCTGCGGAACGCCTAATGCTGCTAAGTAAGCGTCAAGCTGACCTAAGGTTACATTCCATGGTCTTGTTGTAAGAGGAATAGTTAATTGTCTTGTTGGTAGTGAGTTTCCGAATATCCATTTGTAAGATGCCGATGTTGAGGACGTATCCCAGTTAAAAGAATAAACTGTACTTGAGCCTGGAACAGTCTGAACTGTAACACCTGCTACAGGTACCTGTAAACTAAATGTGTTTAAAGGACCGGAATTCGGGTCATAACCACCTATTACATAAACACCTGTGTTTGCAGAATCGAGCCAGTATTTTGCTCCGGTTGCGGAAGTTCCGCCGCCATTCCATGACTGGTCAAATTTGCCATAGTAATCAGATTTATCTGATGCTGTACATGATGATGGTCCGCCGTGTAACTGTCCGATGAATCTTTTATTCTGGTCGTATAAAGGTGAACCAGATGAACCACCTTCAGTAATTGGCGTCAAACCAGTACTTGGAATTGAAGCCCAAGTTGTATGCCAGTGTGAACTGTCACCCGGTACTGCAGGGGCGTTATATGATGTTGGTGTATTAGGTACATTATAAAATGAAATTTTCTTTACATCACCTGCAGGATGGTGTATGCATTCACCGCTTGTAGAAGGAACGTTGCTTCTGTTCCATCCAGTGTAATAAACGTTATAACTCACAGGAGGTTTGCTCGAAAGTTTTACTAAGCAAAAATCTGATGCGGCATTCCTTGCGAGGAATGTACAACCGGAAATTGAATAAGTAAGAGGACCGTCGCCACCCGGATTCGGGCAGGATGGAGCTTCGTACTTAAACATAAATACCCAGGTTGCGACTCCCGCATCCCAGCAGTGATTTGCTGTCATAAAGAACGGAGTGCCGTCGTTTCTTGTGTTGTTTAAAAGTGAACCTGTACAATTACGGATACCGCCAACGATAATAACTGCAACTGAACGTGCTATTTCTCTGTAAGGGTCGCCTTCAGGACAGATTATATTACGGTTACAAGTACCCGAAGTACCGTAATCTTTTAATTTCATTAAATTAAAAATATCTTTGTATGCGTGTACTACTTTAGAAACATTAATTTCAGGGTCTCTTAAGCCGAGAGGTGCATTGTATTCAAGCAAGATTTCTTCACCTTTGCAGGGAGTAGTCGAAAATACATTTGTTGGTTGATTGTTTAAATCAGTAAAAGCACCGTAAATCTGCTTCTTGTCTGCACTGTAGACGAAGAAAGTCGAGCCTTTTGGCAGATTAAATTTATCGAATATAAGATTAATAGACATTGCACCTTTTGAGATAATTTTCACTCTCCAGATTTTTGTGCCGTTTGGTAATACGTCAATCGTTCCTGAATTGCCGTAACCAAAGTTCACGTCAAAATCTTTACCGAATCTTGGCGGAATATCTTTATATTGTGATTCAAATGCGTCTTCTCTGAGCATTTTATCGAGGTCGAATGAAGGCATCGTAAATGTTTCTACATTTGACTTTACCTGATAGTCATTGCTGAGAGGTTTTCCGTCAACACTAATCTGGGCTGTTGAAATACAGGAGAGAGTAACAACCAATAATAATGCTAACACTAAAATCTGTAAACGAAATTTCATAGCAAGGAAATTTAAGTTAATTAATAAATATTCCTTAATATAAATAATTTAATCAAAATAATATGCAGTAAAGAAACGGGATAAATAGCTTATAAATCGTTTAATTATGGACATTTTACTAATAAAAGTTCAGGATTGTCCCTGCACCCCTTTTATTCGCTGGGTTACTGCTTACGCAGAGGGTGACTATACTTTTTTAATTAGCATTCCCGATACACTACGTTATCAGGATTTTGATAAAGTCCGCGGCGGCGGATCACTTTATTAATAACATTCTCTTTATGTTGCTGAATCCTTCTGATTCCAGTCTGTAGAAATAAACGCCGCTTGAGAATTCTGATGCGTTGAAATCAACTGAGAAATGACCAGCTGATTTAACTTCATTCACGAGTGTTCTTACTTCGCGACCGAGTACGTCATAAATCTTCAGAGACACCATTTCCTGTTTTGGTAATGAAAAATTAATATTGGTTACGGGGTTGAATGGGTTTGGATAGTTCTGAGATAATGAATATTTAAGAGGTGACTCAATAGTGTTTATAGATGTTAATCCGCCTGCGTTAATTGTTTTATAAAAAGACTGACTCTGACCTGCTACATAACCGACCGGGGAATTGTTTATTTTTACACGGTTAAGTCTTCCTCCGGTTAAGATTCCGTTTGTATTAACCCAGTTTGTTCCACCGTTTGTTGTATAATAAGTACTTGTGTTTGTTGCTGCATAATAATCTCCAACAGCCCAGCCGGTGTTTGGATTTATAAAATATAAAGAATATAATCCGCCTGCGCTTGACTGTTCCATTTGTGTAACCCAGTCGATACCTCCGTTAGTGGTTTTTATAATGTTGTGCCTGTATCCTGAGGCATATCCTGTGTTTTCATCTGTGAAGAATATGTCGTAATGATTCTTGAAATTAACGGCAGTGTATTGAGACTGCCAGCTTGCTCCTGCATCAGTTGTTTTTAATATTGAAGATGACCCGGAGCCAACATAATTTATAGTCCAGCCTGTGTTTGGGTTTAGAAAGAATATTTGCCCGATTGACTGTATTGTGTTCACCGTCCAGTTTAGTCCGCCGTTAGTTGTTTTTGCAAATCTATTGCTGCCCGAAGTGTATCCGTTCAGAGAGTCGAAGAATTGTACGTCAAATACATGGAAACCTATGAATATTTTATCCGACCAGTTCTGTGTACCGTTTGTTGTGCGGTATAATGTATCGCTATCAGAGAAAATCAGTCCCGTGTTAGAATTCAAGAAGTGAACTGCGTTAATGTTGAACTGCGTAGTAGTGAAGGACATATTAGTCCAGTTTGTTCCGCCGTTTGTTGTCTTCTTTAAAAGCCCTCCGTAACCGCTAATGTATCCTGTCTGTGCATTAGGAAAACTGAAATCAAGGATATCAAAACCGTTTCCAAGGTTCATATTTACCCATTGGGAATACGACTGAGTATACGCCAGGGCAAAGAATAAAATCAGTATTAATAGTTTTTTCATAAAGTGTTCTCCTGTTTGAGATTAAAACAAGAGATTTGAATTTATAGTTCGGAAGTTCCTATAAGTTAAACCTTATACACGCTAATACTGTAAAGAAATGCAGGGGTTCATTAAAAGTGAATGAATGATATTTAAAGTTTAAGTCGAGCGCTGCATAAGGGGATAATTTTAAGTCCAGACCTGTTCCTACGCTTCCTCCGAAATATGATTTTGTTTCGGAGTAGTACATAAAGACTTCATCCTTAGCTAATAATTCTTTACCGTAATATGCACCGATACCTATTTCAAAATAGGGGATTAATGTATTCCTGTAATTCAGGTATGAATATCTTGCGTCAAAATTTAAGTATGATACAGCAGCAGAGTTATCATCTTCAAAATTTATGTCAAACCCTGAGGAAAATTCATTGCTGAATTTATAACGTAAAGTTAAGTCCACCAGTAATTTATTCCCCTTAACCATCTTATAATTTTCAACGGGAATCAGAGTTCCTAAACCTGCACCGATTGAGAATCTTTGGATAAACTTATCGGTATTGATTTTCAGAACAGGCTGAGAATAAGCAGAAATAACAGTATTGAAAACCAGGAACAATATTGCAAAAAGTTTTTTCATATTATGAATACTAAAATCTTAAGTATAAACCGCCTGATAAATTCCAGAAGCTCCAGTTTTTTGAACTAAAGGAAAACGTATGAAATTTTCCTTTTATAAATAGACCTAATCGTCTGTCAAATAAATACCTATAACCTGCTCCAAGATTTGCACCAAATTGAGTTTTTGTCACTTCATTGAATGTAATTGGTGGATTAGGCTCCCAGATTGTAAAAGAGAATAAACCAATTCCACCTTCAATAAAGGGGATATGGTTTTTAATTTCATAAGAATAATTTATACCAACATTAAATGAATAGAGTTTATCCCTTGGTATATAATATATTACAATGTTATCTTTCTGTTCAATTCCAAAATAGTTATAGTTGATATACAGCGATACATTATTAATTAATTTTGCATAAATCGAACCAGTGAATTTATATTTAGTATAAGTATCAACACCTGCAAGATTTTGTATCGGATAAGAAAGACTAACGCCTGCTTCAAGCGATAATCTAGACAAGAATTCTGATTTTGATTTATCTGTTAACTGTATATTCATTAATTGAGCAAATGCAGATGAAATTGAAATTAAGACTATTACTATTGTTATTATGAGTTTTTTCATAATTTGTTATTCTTTTTTTTAAAGGGATTAAACCTAAGCGGCACCGGTGGTTTGGTGCTTTTTGTTTAATTGAAAATGTTAATTGATTTCGATTATAGTTTTGCGAGGTGGTTCTATGCAGAGCTATGGCGGCTTCATTGGTAACTCCTTTTAAATGTTTGTAAATGTTTTGTTTTGATGTGGAGTCTCTCGATTTTAGTTTTGGGAAAGAGACTCCACAAAATTATAGATAGAGCTTTTTAATATGCTTTGTTTACGAGTGCTTTGTATTCGGGAGAATCTTTCCCGTAGTTACGTTTGACGTTTCGTTTTGCACGGGCGGCTACTTCTGCGAGTCCGCCTGGACCATCGAAATAGTTTAATACAGTAGAACGGGGGAATACCAATTTCGGGACTTTTAAATATTGATTAATCAGATTACATTCGGAATATTTTGCGGATTGGAGATACAGAAAGCTGATGTTTTTGTTCTCAAAATTCGTTGATAATTTCGGAGTACTTGCCATATCCATTAATTAAATTTGAGGAAAAATATATTAATATAATGTCAAACTGATGTAAAATATTTATAATAAAATATAGTGTCAAGTATAAAAATATGATTGAAAAAATAGTTATTGTTTCTAATACAATTAAAGGAGTAATACCTCTTTCCTGATAACGATGAGACGGGATATGCGTGTTGCTTTAGAAAGAGAGAAGATTTCAGACACGAATTATCACGTATTTCCCGAATTGGGAAGGAAGTATATCATATTGCGTTACTACGCTGGAGCGTAGTAACGAGAACGAATTATGAAGGAAAGTATATCATATGGCGTTACTACGTCCCTACAGGTCGGAATCTTCGACTGTCGTAGCAACGAGAACCCGGAGAGTATATCATATGGCATTAATACGCTGGAGAGTTATAGCATAAAAAAAGAGGTGCAGGAATGAACCTGCACCTCTTGATATTCTTAACTGATTCCCGTTTCCACAGGAATGACAGTTGCTAATGTTATTTGATTAACATCATTCTCTTTATATCTGTAAATCCGTTTGATTCCAGTCTATAGAAGTATACACCACTTGAATATTCAGATGCGTTGAAATCAACTGAATAGTTTCCTGCTGATTTAACTTCATTAACGAGTGTTCTTACTTCTCTTCCAAGTACGTCATAGATTCTCAATGTAGCAAGTCCCTGTTT
>JAPLFJ010000040.1 GCA_026390735.1 Ignavibacteriota bacterium | reverse complement strand
CTGAATAATCTTTTGCTCTTACACTGAATAATCTTTTGCTCTTACACTGAATAATCTTTTGCTCTTACACTGAATAATCTTTTGCTCTTACACTAAATTCCAATCCGCTCTTATCAGCTCTTTCAGCGTCATCCGCGTTCCAATCCTTTCTTTGCCATTTTGCGCAGTTTTTCACTCGTAACTGTATAATTGCCCTATTGCCTATTTGCCCAATCCCCAATATAAGTTTCAAAATGAGAAAATCCGTCTCATTATGAGAAAATATTTCGTGTTTATTTTTTGAAAACACCCCCTACGTACTCTTTTCAACCTTTTTATTTGGCATAAATATTGAGTGTTAATAAGTGTAAAAATATTACTTCATGGAATAGGGTAATATCAAAGTTTAAATTATTTTTGACGCTGTAAAATAGGGCTCTTCTTTATCGTATATATAAATAAGAAGATAAGTCTTGACTTTTAAAGTGATACTTTATATATTTATATAGATTTCTGATAAATCATCGGAAAGGCTCCTGATTTTTATCGGAAAAGTGTTGATAAAAGTGTTAAAAGAGCCATAAAGAGTTTCATTTTTTAAACTTAATAATAAAGGCGATGCAAAATTACAAGAATCTATTTTTCGGAAGCCAGAAGTATTTTACTTTTGTCTTGGTATTGATGTTAGCCATGCCGGTAGTGCTTTCAGCACAGTCCTTCAGTAGTAATATGGGAAGTATGCCAGTTGACAAAGCCCAGTCTCAAACAGGGATTGAACTCATCCAGAAGAATTCGAATCCGCTTAATCCTACAACATGTGTTGATTTCAGGATTCCAAGCGATTCAAAAGTCTCGATGAAAATCTGCGACGCGAACAACGTCGAAGTTTTCACACTTCTGGAAGACGAATTAACAGCGGGCTTTCATTCAGTCCAGTTTTACGTACCCGGAATCTCGGGAAATGGTTATTATTACAATCTGACTGCAGAATCAGGCGGCTTAAAGACAGTCATCAGAGAGCCAATGCATTTTACAGAATAAACTTAATACATCAATCGCGAGAATCGAAAATGCATTAAGTTCTTGTTTAAGTTATTAGTTTAACTTACAGAAATTAAAAGGAGATTAGTCAATCTCCAAAATATGAATCTGCTTTTGGCAATCGGATTCTGTCCATCTGAAAACTGACTCTCCTGCAATCAGCGGGAATCTCAGCAACATATTATATAGTATCTCATCCATCTCTTCCTTCCTCTCTATATATCCCCAAAACCATCTTCTCCAGCTATACTCTTTGCTAAATTCTTTTCTCTTTTTCTCTTAATTCATAATTTATCATTCATAATTGCTTTTCTCCTGCTCTAACCCTAAAAAACGTTCTTGTTCTTCTTTTGATCTTTGCCTAAAAATCTATCTGCGATATTCCGTTCTTCCCGCGGCAATCCGCGTTCAATTCCTTCACTAGTGCCTAATGCCTATTCCCTAAAAATCGTTCACCCCTTCCATTCCTTATCTAAATATACAATCGAAAATCTATTAAAAGAAACAACTCCCACACTATACTTATAGCCCCATCACTACCTTCCCCCCGCGCCATCCCAACAAAAACCTCAAAACCACTTCCCTTTTCAACATAACACCTGGCACACATATTGTATAGTTAAATACAAATTAAACAAAGGGGAAAAGCCAAATGAGAAAATTTACATTATACATCATTGTACTCTTAGTACTGCCTGCACTCGCATTCTCGCAGTCAATAAGTGGCACCAAAAAGGCCAAAGTATGTCAGTTCAAAACAGGCATAGATCTCACGCAGAAAAGTCCGACTCAACTTAACCCATTAGCCACAGTAGGTTTCACATTAACAAAAGCATCAAAAGTATCATTAACGATATGTGACGCAGACGGCAAAGAAGTAGTCGCACTTTTAAACGAAGAATTATCCGCGGGGTACCATTCAGTTCAGCACTACGTCCCTGGAATCACAGGCACAAAATATTATTACAGTCTAAAAGCAGTAGCAGGCGACAGGAAAACAGTCAAGAAAGTCCAGTTGCTCCCATAAATAAAAGTTACTTAATAACACATATCCAAAACAAAAACGGGAGCCTCGGCTCCCATTTTTTTATAATCCATTTATATATCTTTTCCAATTTGTTTCAAACACGAATGTTTGAACTACAACCCACCCCGTATGCACCTCCAAGGAAGGGAATCAAAGACTCTCTTGCTCTAACCCTAAAAAACGTTCTTGATCTTCTTTTAATCTATGCCTAAAAATCTATCAGTGATAATCCGCTCTTCCCGCGTCATCCGCATTCCATTCCTTTACTTCTCTGTGCTCTCTTATTATCTTTCTGCCTAAAAAATCTCTGTGCGCTCTGTGGTAAAATCTCTTCTCTATCTTTAATTCATAATTGCTCTTCATACTCCCTAAATCAATACACCGACAGCACAAAATTTATCTTCTCTATCCCTATCGTCAGAACTACATTCTTATTACTCTCAGTCAGAACAATCTTATCCTTCTCAGCTCTTATAGAATAATCCCTCTTCACATTCTTCGCCAGTGCAACCTTAATCCCTATCCTGTATTCAGGCGAAAACAGCGACAGATAATACGAATCCTTTTCACCCGGATTCAACTCCACATACCCGAAAATAATCTCAGACGCATCCGTCGTAAACAGCGGCTTAAAATATCCCGTCTTATCTTTTTCCTGAACATTAAACGGCTTTGATCCCATCTTATAAAGTCTCACACTCCCGTTTTCTGTTGGCACCTCTACAATACCAATCCCTTCTCTCGTAATAACAGCATAAGGCAGATAATTCACCGCGCCCCTGTAGATAGAAGTCATCAGTTTCACAATCTCAGTACTCTCCCAGCCGTTCTGATTCGCAGGCAGGCCGAATACACTCGTAATCATCTCACCCGGAATATCAATCACAACATCCTTACCGGCCATCGTTCTGCCGTCTTCAACAATATTAAAATTCAAATCATTCGGATTCCTCGTCTCACCGCCCCATTTCACAAGCGAAGTCAGGTTCTCGGCATTCTCACCGAAATTATCCAGAATCTTTACAGAAACCAGCACCTTCACACCATCAACAATAGACAAATTTCCTTCGGCATAAACGATACCAAACTTTTCGGAATTACTGCTTCCCTCAAACGAAGTCGTAACCAGTTTCGGAAACACAAACGGAATATAATTCAGATGATAATTATCAAAATCTCCCTCACTAACCCACGCCACACCTTCTTTTAGAATCGTTACGATATCAGGTCTCTGAATCCCTTCCTCCTGGGAATGGTACAGATTCTGTTTCTCGCCCTTCTTCACCACCTTATGCTTCATCCCCGTGTACATATAATTATCAAGATTCGCATAATCCACAAAAATAATCAGAATCCCTTCAGCGCCGCTGATAACAATCACCACAGCATTACCATCAAGAATCTTCGTACCCTGCTTCACCTTCACCTTTTCAATCGAAGCAATAGTCCTGTAAGACCTGTTCAGCTTATTCACACCCAGCAAAGCGAAAAGGTCCTTAATATTAATCACCTCAGCTTTACCGTTAACCTCCACCTTCACCATATTGGAATTCTTTATCACTCCCACTTTCACATCACTCGTCTCATTAAGATTTTCCTGAGGCAGGGCAACTTTCACAAACAGGCAATTCAATGCAAAGAAGAGAAGTAGAACAAATCTCAGACAGTAGTTAAGTTCTTTCATTTGGCTAAAATATTAAAATTTTAATTATATAAATTAAATAATATTACCTTGATAAAAACGGCACACAAAACTAAAACTGATTCATAAGCAAAGCAGAAAACATATCCTGATAAACGCACAGAACACATAAACAAAGGGTTTCCGGTTAAATATTACTTAACGAATCAAAAGTATATCTCCCTGAAAATCCGTGCCGCCGTAAGAGACATAAACAACTCTCATCGCTCTTCCGGAAAAAAAATCGCCGACACAACACAGGTTTCACCTCAATTATACAAATAATACTAAAAAAATACAACGCCTTTTAAATCATCCCAAATTCCCCTCCCCAATATACCCATCTTCCTCACCTCATCACTCCTCATAATTCCCTAACCCTAAAAAATAATCCGCTCCATCAGTCAGCCGTGGCGGATTCCATTCCTTCTCTTCTCGTGTTTTCGTGTTTTGGTTGTAAACTCTCTTAATTCATAATTCGTCATTCATACACTGGTAAACCAGAATTATCTTTTCTTGTCTTTAAGCCTAAAAAATCTCTATCTGCGAAAATCCGCTCTTTCAGCGTCATCCGCGTGCCATTCCTTCTTCTATCTTTTCTTGCCATTTTGTGCACGTTTTCAGTCGTAACTGTATAATTGCTCTTCCCTACCCCTCTCTACTCCGCCACCCCAAATACATCAATCGTATACTTCCCCGGCACAACATACTTATAATTATCAGACGAAATAACCTTCTTAAAATCCGCCGTATACAACT
Source organism: Ignavibacteriota bacterium (assembly GCA_026390735.1). Taxonomy (GTDB): domain Bacteria; phylum Bacteroidota; class Ignavibacteria; order Tepidaquicellales; family Tepidaquicellaceae; genus CAIKZJ01. The sequence goes on along the minus strand of JAPLFJ010000040.1, from coordinate 7,495 downwards.
TATATTTCTTCTCCTCAAAATATTTTATAAACATCTCAAACGACTGCCCTTTCTCCTCCAGCAAATACCCGCCAACCTCAAACACCACTGTCGGCCTGTCCCTCAGAATCGTACCAGCCGCACCCTTCAGCACACCCCACTCATTTCCATCAGTATCAATCTTTATAAAACCAACCCTGCCAACCTTATGTTCAGCTACAAAAGAATCCAGCGTAAACGAAGGAATATTCCTCGCCGATTTCTTAATCCCAAGATGAACAGGATGAGCAGCACCCTTATCAATACTATCAACCTTCCAGCTCGAATAAATATCATAATCATTAGACTCACTGTTAACATCACATACAAAGGCCTTCACAGGGACAACATTACGTATAGAATCCTCATTCAGAGACAGATTATTAAGAAACTTATCGAAAGCATAATCAGTCGGCTCAAATGAAAAGACCTTCGCCTTCGGAAACCTCTTCGCAAAATTCAGGGAAATCACGCCGCAGTTAGCGCCCACATCCAGAATAGCGTCGCCGTCATTCAGCTTAATCCTCGGACTGAACAAATGCTTCTGAAACCCGCCGAACAAATAAACAGAAAGGTCAATCCCCTCGCTCAGGTCGAGCGAAAACCAAATCCCTTTCCGTTCAGCAATCACAGTCTCATTCCCCTTAAAAATCCTCACAACCAGAAACAGCAAATGCGCTATAAAAACCTTAAACCTTGTCGTCATCCCAAACCAATTAATTTAAAAATACTCTGCCTGCACACAGCAGAGATAACCTCACAAAGATAGCATATCAGCACACCACCTTCAAAACCAATCAAACTGCTTCATCAAATCCCAAATCTCATCTCTCAACCCCGTAGGGGTTACATATTTATAGACAACGAACACAACCACCCCGTCTGCCCATTCGCTAACGCGAATGTTCATCCACCCCTCCACCGGAGGGGAATCAAAATATTTCTTGATCTTTGCCTAAAAAATAATCCGCTCCATCAGTCAGCCGTGGCGGATTCCATTCCTTCTCTTCTCTTAATTCATCCCCCCAAAAATCCAAATTGAATATTATATCTGAATATATTAAATTACATATAATTACATCATTATGAAAATATTTTTACAGTATCACTTTTTAGTTTCAATATTCATTCTATCGGCATTAAGCATCACCGTCTTTCTTTTAAGCCTTAAAATGTTAAGGAAAAAGATTCCGCAGAAAATGCTCAGAGATAATCACGAAGTCGCAGGCTTTATTTTCAACGCCGTCTGCATCATCTATGCAGTCCTCATCGCCTTCGTTGTATACGCTACCTGGAACAGTCTCAAAGAAACCAACGTAATCATCGAACAGGAATCCAACCATCTCCTCGACCTCTATTACGGCGCTAAAGCATTTCCCGATTCCATTCGGCACGAAATCCGCTCTGCTATTACTGAGTATGCCATTGTCGTCACAAAAGATGAATGGGAATCCATGGCAGACGGTAACAGAAATTATCGGGCCGCAAACGTCTTCGGCAAACTTGCAGATATATTTATTCTAATCGATCTTTCGCAAATGCCAAACAATAATGTCTTTTCCGAATCTATGAAAATTGTCAACGAACTCGGCGAGTACCGACGGCTCCGTCTGCTCAAAAGCCGTGAACATATACCCGATATTATCTGGATGGTACTCATTATCTGCTCCGTCGTCATGATTGCATTCACATTCTTCTTCGGCGCAAAAAATCTTGGCAATCAGTACATAATGACTGCAATACTTATCTTCGTCTGCGTACTCGTCCTGTACCTAATCTACGTTCTCGACCACCCGTTCGTCGGTATCTACAGGATTTCTACCGATACCTTCGAGCCGCTTATGAGCTTCATAAAAGATTATAAAGGATTATAATAATAATAAATAATTAAAATGGAAAACAATAAAAATCTTCTTGCAAAGTTAACCGTAAAAACCGATCACAGATTACTTCTCCCCGTTTTGTCTTTTGTTAAAAACCTTGCAGTTGATTTCGGCTTCGGTGCTGATGATGCGGATAAACTTATGGTCGTTACAGAAGAAGCCTGCAAGAATGTTGTTAAACACGCATTCAAAGATGAACCCGATGCCTGCTTCGATATCATTGTCAGTAAAAGGGACGGACGCTTCGTTATCGGTATCGAAGATAAAGGACTGCCATTCGATTTTGATTCCGAAGAAAACGACAAACCTAAAGGTTTCGGACTGACTATTATTAACGAATACACTGATGAAATAAAATTCGTAAACCTCGGTCAGAACGGCAAACGTATCGAACTTATAAAGAAATTCCCTGCACAACTTCAGGAAAGCGGAATCAGCGGAACATCCTCGCCCGAAACCCCTGCTCCCGCCTCTTCCGCACCTGTAACTGAATTTGAATACCGCCTTATGAAATCCGATGAATACATGAAACTCGAACAACTGGTATATAAAACTTACGGATACACATACTTTCAGTTTGTATATTTCCCCGATAAAATAAAAGAAATGATAGGAAGCGGCTTGCTCCTCTCTACCATCGCAGTCACTCCCGACGGCCATGTAGCAGGACACGCAGCCGTCGAAAAAATTCATACCGACTCCAAAGTCGCCGAATTCGGAATGCTTATGGTCGACCCGCTCTACCGCGACAGACATCTTGGCATTCACCTGATGAACAATGTGATTTCAAACGCCAGAGAACACGGAATACTTGGACTGTTTTCCGAAGCCGTTACTATTCACCCGTACTCTCAGAAAACTATTCTCGATAGCGGCGGAAAAGAAACAGGCATTATGCTCGGATACATCAGCAAAGAAATGTCATTCAGAAAAATACAAGACGAGCAGCCTGCACGCCAGTCCGCAGTACTACTCTACACACGGCTCAATCCCGAACCGGAACGCACTGTATATCTGCCTCGTGAACACTCCGCTGTTCTCAAAAAAATCTATGACTATGTCGGCATAAAACGCCTTTACGAAAAAACTCTGTTATCAGAACTGAACCTCGATGAACCTTCGGCAATAGATATTTCCATACAGCAGGATTTAAACATCGCTCATCTCGACATTATAAACTTCGGAAACGATATCGAAAAAGCCCTGAAAGTCCATCTGCGTGAATTGCTCCTGCAGAAAATCGATGTGATATACCTTAATATCTTTCTTTCAAACCCGGCAGCTCAGCATTTCAATAAAACCATTGAAGCTCTCGGTTTCATATTCTGCGGCGTCATCCCCGAACTTAAAGAAGGCGATATATTAAGATACCAGTACCTGAACAATGTTGACCTGAACATAGAGAGCACCGTGATAGTCTCTGATATGGGTAAAGAGTTATTCGATTATGTAATAAAATATAACAGTACAAATTAATTCTTTTAAATACAGCCCACGACTATAGTCGTGGGAAAGAAACAACTTTAATTTAAAACCGTTTCAACGGTTTACTGAAAATAGATTAAAACACAAACTATGAACGTACAACTGCAAATGTTCGAATGCGTAATATCTTTTGCCATTTTAGTAAGCATAATCTTTTACCTGAAAACGAAATCGTTCTTCGTCGAATCAGAAGGCAAGAGTTTTTCCAAACTCCTCATCGAAGTCGTTCTGCCCGCTATGATATTTATGCAGCTCGCAACGCACCAGATATCATATCCACAGTTCATACTCATTCTCATAATGCTCTTGTCGGGTCTCATTACAATGCTCGTATCCTATTTCGTAGCAAAAATATTCACCACCGACCGCGGAAAAATCGGCGCATTTATGATAACCTCAAGCTTTGGCTCCTCCTCACTGCTCGGATACCCGCTCATACAAATGGTATTCCCGAACAATCCCGAAGCAATGACAGACGCAATCCTCATCAGCGAAATCGGTGTCGGACTTCCCCTCTTCATCTTCTGCCCGCTCGTGGCAATGTGGTTCGGCAAAGAAAGAAAAAGTGACATAAAATTTATGCAGATACTACTCCCGTACCTGAAATCACCCGTATTCTTTGCCTTAATACTCGGACTCATATTCTCAATCTTTAATATTCAACCAGGTGCGGTAGTAATGAACACAATGAAATCACTCGCACAAACTCTCGGAAACGGCATCGGACTTCTATCCTGCGTAGTACTGGGAATATACTTAAAACCAAAATCGTTCAAAGGTGTATTACTTTTAATCCTGTTCTCCGCAATACTCGAAATGGGATTCCAGCCGTTCATAACATCCGTGCAGGCATCACTCTTCGGAGTCAGCGACATACACAGAAAAATCTTAATCTTCATCAGCTCAATGCCCGCGGCAATACTCGGACCCGTCTTCACCGTAAGGTACGACTGCGCCCCTGACACTGCATCCGTAATCTCTTATTCGCACATAATACTCGCACTGATATCAATACCACTTATAAATTTGCTGTTTTAAATTTTTTAATAATTTAATGAAAGGAATACAAAATGTTTGGATTTAAAAATACATCACTCAGAATCGCCGCAATGACACTGTTCATCGCAGTTGCCGCAATGCTGAATTCGTGCACAGACACCGCCACCCAGTCACCAATCGGCGGCTCAAGCGAATCGCTTCGCTTCGTCTTTCTTGCAGACAGCCGCGGAGACTCGCTCGAACACCCCGTACACGACACCGTACTAAAAAACATCGTCAGCCAGATAGGAATGCTTTCGCCAAAACCGTCCTTCGTAATGTTCGGCGGCGACATGTCATACAGGGGCTGGATTAACGGCTCGTACACATTCAATGCATGGAGAAACCTCTTCGCACCTCTTACCAGTAGCGGAATAACACTGTACACTGCCATCGGCAATCACGAACTTTACCATCAGCACTCATCATACGGTTTGCTTAAAGCGAACCAGGTGGAATACCAGAACACATTCACGGACAACCCGAACAACGGACCAGCCGGTTACGAACGCCTTGCTTACACATTCACGGGTCTAGCAGGCAATGCATTCTTCGCAGTACTCGACCCCTACTTCCTCACACTCGACACAACGCACGAAGGACTTGGAGGCGACATAGAATTACCGCAAATGCAATGGCTGAGAACACAGGTAGCACAGACCACAGCAAAACACAAATTCCTGTTCATCCATACACCATACTACTATGTAAACGCAGACACAGCAGAACCATCAGCATCAAACCAGTCATTAACAACACTCTGGTCATTCCTCGACTCAAATAAATTCGACATCTACGCCTGCGGGCACTCGCACCTCTTTGCACGCAAAATGATAGACAGCACCATACTGCCCGAACCGCAAACCACACCGCCCACAGCACCGTGGAAAAACAACGTAGTACAACTACTCAACGGAACATGCGGAGCGGGGCCATCCACAGGCAGCATCGAACCAAAATACGCAACCTGGAACGTACACAATGCCCCCCACACATACTACTTCACCGTAGTCGACATCTTAGGCACCACCGTAACCGTAAAAACCTACGGCGGATATCTCGGCGCATTCACACTAATGGACAGCTTCACCGTCACCAGGTAATAAAAATATAAAAGGCAGGAGCATCAAACCTCCTGCCTTCTTTTTTTAATCTTGTCGTTCCTGCATGATCTTAGCAGGAATCTCGACAATAAAGTTTTTCTAATCTCATCTTTCTGCCTAAAAAATCTCATCTCTGTGAGCTCAATCCTTAATCTTATCTCTTACCCTAAAAACGTTCTTGCTCTGCGCGTTCTTTGTCGCATATGCGCCGTGGCGTACGTGAGGGGTGTAGCGGACGGGGTGGTGCTCTAAAATTCCACTCCTCTGGAGGGGTGTCCGCCTTAGCGGACTTGGTGGTTGCTCTCATCTTTAATCTCTTGCTCTTCCCCCTGCCGTAGGTCAGCCGTCTTATTGGGTGGATATTCTATTTCCTTTGTGTTAATTCGTGTCTGCTCTCAAATCTCTAACCCACCCCGTCTGCCCATTCGCTACCGCGAATGTTCATCCACCCCTCCACTGGAGTAATGGCACTAACATAGTAAATTAATAGAATAATGGTTATATTAGAGTAATTAAATTAAACAAGATGACTCCAAATGTATCCTTGCAAAAAAGTACACAAATAAGGGACCTAATGCGTATAGGTTGTTTAAATAGTTTGTGGAGTGTGTTTCCTTTTGAAGTAATAGAGAATTATAAAACAAAAGGAAGTCGCGACAGAGTATATACAGCAGAGAACACAATTATGACAATGGTTTCTTCTTCAACAATGGAAGATAAAACATTAGAAAATGCCGTGGATATATTTAAGCAGCTTCACGACAACCAAATAGAGAAAATACATCAAACTGCAAAAGAATCTATAGAGCAAGAAAAAGCAGAGGATTTAAGAAATCCCAAAAAACAAAGAGGCAGAAAGAAGAAATATCAGACAAAGATACCAAAGAGTAAAACAATAGAGATATCAGCAAGCACAGCGGCGTATTCAAAAGCGAGGAGTCGTTTAGATATAAGATTATTTGAAGAGATATTTTATAAAACGAGGGATAACTCAAAATTAAAGATATATTGGCACGGAATGCAGACATTCTTGACAGATGGGACGTATACACAAATGCAGGACACAAAAGAGCTTAAGGAAATCTACGATGTAAAAGGAAAGAATAATGATTCAAAAGAAGCATATCCTCAAGGACTCATCCAAGCAATAATAGAACAAGGAAGTGGGATTATCCATGATTATGCATTAGCCAATCGTCATGTCTCAGAACTATCACTTATTTATAAACTCATAAAAAGCATAGCACCAAAAAGCCTATTGTTAGGTGATGATTTATATAATTCATATGCAGTGTTTTCCTTAGCAAGAAAAAACAACTTTGATATAATAGTACCCGGAAAACGTATAAGAAATTACAAAGCAATCAAAACAATAAATGAAGGAGATGAAATTGTAGAAATAGAAAAAACAGCCCATCCAAAATGGCTTCCCCAAAAGGAAACATTACCCGAGAGTCTGCAATTGCGACGAATAACATTTTTATCACCAGATGGAAAAGAAACAATGGTGCTATACACAACATTACTAGATGAAAATATTCCAAAAGCAGAAATAATACTGAAATATTTCACACGCTGGGACATAGAAATAACAATAAGAGAAGTGAAAACAATAATGGACATAAATGTATTAAGAGGAAAAACAGATGATATTATAAAAAAGGAGCTTGCCTCAGCATTCATTGCGTATAACTTGATACGCAGTATAATAGCGCAGTCCACAGAGGGGACTGCTTTTTCCCCCGAAAGAGATATCATTCAAGAGTTCTTTGAGAATAATAAGGAACTTTATATTGACAGAAGGGGCAGGGTTTACAAAAGATGGTCTACAGGCAGATATGGACAAGTTGAGAACGAGAATACGAAGTAAGTTAATACCACAAAGACCAGGTAGGCACTTTCCAAGAAGAACAAAGTTAAAAGGATATAAGAAATACATATGAACTCTTATGTTAGCGCCATTACTCC
>JAPLFJ010000008.1 GCA_026390735.1 Ignavibacteriota bacterium | reverse complement strand
AAATCAGAAACCATAAATTAGCCGAAAGAAAGCGTTTTGTTTTTTTTCGCCTTCCCCCCTAGGGGGGAAGAATGCTCTTTCTTTCTTCCTTAATTTAATAATTTCTCTTTTAACCATTTACACATAATTTTTTACACTCCCATTTTAAACAAAAAAACTCACCTGCCGACAGGGGTCTTTAAATCTTTCAGTAATGAATTCCCAATCAAACCCATTACAAATTATATGCTTTATTTCTTTTCAGCTTTTGGCTCTAAATTAGCTTTATAATAATTAACATCAAAACCATTCCAGGCACCTGTTATTGCGTCAATAAGAATACCAACAAAAAAAGTTGTCACGAAATCCAATATTAACCAACCCGCACCCAAAGAATACCCAAGCCTAAAAGTTTTAGTTTCAAAACCATCTTTTACAAATTCAAGAGTGTATTCTTTACCTTTTTTAAAATGTAACGTTACAGGAGTTTTGCCCTCATTTTGCCCATTGACTAAAACCTTTGCGCCATCAGGCTCTGAAGCCAGACTAATATCTTCACTACCACCGGAGAAAAGCGTTGCACAGCCTGAAATAGAAATTGCAGAAAAGAGTGAAATTGTAAAAATTAGAAATAGAGAAATACATTTTTTCATAATTAATAATTAAAATTTATAAAAGCCTTCAGTTTGTCAACCCTGCATATTATATATAACTATTAATGCTTAAATAATATAAAGTATATTTGTGTTTATGTATAAAATTAGTACTTACAAAAGCAACAATCAAGAATAGAATTTTACACATTGCAATCCACCCCCACAAAAAAACCCCCGTCTCCCAACGAGGGTCTAATCCAACTTCCTACTTCGTCGCACTCTCCAGCTTCACCGCTATCCCCGTATACCGCTCCAACTGCTTCGGATTCATATTCGGCTTCACGTGTTCAAGTTTCCCAACAAGGTCTATCTGTTTTGCTGCTAAACTTGACAACTCTGCAGTCAACGTCGCATCAGCACCCTTCTTCAACTTACCACTCGTCTCGATATACTTATTTGCAACCTTCTCATAACTATCTATCATACCGTCAATATCATCCACCTTAGTCTGACCATCTTTTACGTCCGTCCCTGTTTTCGAAGGAGCTGTCTCAGTCTTAACCTTAACAGAATCACTCTTCGTTCCCGAAGTCGTCTTACCATCCTGATTCTTTCCGCAACCCGCCACCATCAGCGAAACAAACATTAATGCAAGAATTATCTTTCTCATCCTTGTCTTCCTTTCTTTTATATTATTTATTTTTTAAAATTAAATTCTCTCTGCTTTACCTTTCAGCCTCAGACCCCGTATCATATTCTCAACCACACTAAACTCCACTGTCAGCACCTCTCCGCTCCTCGTCTTCAGCTTCACAGGCAGTTTCACACCCTTCACAGCATAAGCAGCCACTGCACTCGACAGCGACCCAGTACCGCAAGCCATTGTCTCTCCCTCAACTCCCCTCTCAAAACTCCTGATCTCCATCTCACCCTTCTCAGCATCAACCACTCTCACAAAATGTGCGTTAGCACCTTCGGGCATAAAATCCTTATGCATACGTAAATTCCTTCCCCACTCATCAATCGGTATCTCATCAAGCCCGCTCACTTTCGGCTTCTCTATATCATCAATAAACACAATCACGTGAGGGGAACCAACATTTACATACGAAGCACTCACCAACTGCCACCACTCTGCAAAATGCACCTTCAGCTTAAAATTAAATTTCACTTTATCTGGCGGAGGAAAACCAACACTAATCTCTCCATCCTCCGTAAACCTGCAATCAAAAATCTTACCAACACCTTCGAGCAGTACTATATCATTATCACAAATCTTCTCGTCTCTTATATACCTGGCAGTACAACGCAATCCATTCCCGCACAAAGCATCACCCGTACCATCCTTATTATAATAGTTCATCTTATAATCTGCAATCGAAGAAGGTTCAACAAATATCACACCGTCAAAATTCTCATTCCCTTCCATAGAAATTAAATCCACCACTATTTCTCCGTTAACATCAATCTGCGACTCCAGATTATTCACCATCAGAAAAGTATTCCCCGCTCCGCTGTATTTCTTAAACTCTATCATTATTTTTATTATATCTTTTAAACTCAACACTTTTACAATTAATCTTTATAACTGCGGAGTTTTGAAATTCAAATTCGAATGTATCGAGAATATCATCTTTAAATTTATCATCAATTCTAATTTCAAACAAAACTTCACTTTCACTTTTAGGTAACTCTATGTCACCTGGTTTTATTTCAAGATACTGCACATTATCAAATATCAAATTCAGGATAATTGTATTTTCATTTCCAAATCGAGTATTCAAAATCAAATTAGTTGTTTCTTTAAAATCATTATCTGTTCGAATATTCTTAACAGGATACTCCCAATACAAGTTAACCTTTTCTTTATCTATATCTTGAGTAAGCTTAATAAACTTTCCAAAGTTGTGTAAATCATATTCACAATCATTCGAAACGATAGTAATATCTCCGTTATTAAAAGGTATCATGTTGAAAAATTCCATTTAATACACTCCTCTAGAGTTCGTCTGTCTCGTAAACTTTAAATCCTGCAACTGCGGAGCTTTAATCCTCACCTGAAAAAAGAAACCTCTGTAAACGCCAATCGGATACCAGTTAAAATTAATCTCCCACGAACCCAAATCCCTGTACGCTGTCACATAAGGTGCCGACAGCAACTCATTCTGCAAATCATAACTCGCCGTAAACGAAAACCGCCACTTTGCAGTCGGACTCACATTCAAACTCGCACTAACATTCGAGTTCTTATAAATCTGCTTCGGATTCTGTCTGTTCTCCGAAAAGTTATAATTCAAACTTCCTGACAAAGGAACATTCACACTCGGTTCATCAAACGCCGAACGGTAAGTCGGCTTCTCTATCTTCAATGAATCACTATTATCCTTTTCCTTCCTCACCTCACCGCTATTACTAAAACCAAAATTATAAGAAGTAGAAACATTCACATTAAAAGTCGACAAATCAAAAAGCTTTCCCTTCTCGCTGAACAAAAATTTATTCACTCTTCTCTCAGTAGCATCATCAAACGCATACAGATTAAAACTCGCACTCCCTCCAAAATTCAGAAACCCGCCAATCTGCGTCCTGAAGTCCGTAAACAACTCAGACCACTTCAGCGAATCAGCCGCAAAATTATAATTCAACCCAGCATTAATATTAAACAACTGAAACTTATTCTCCGTCGTATCATTAGTCCTTGTCTTCATCTCAAACAAATTCCCAAGTGCAAAACCCACCGACTGATTTTCTCCCGCGGGAGCCGAGCCAAAAATCCCCCTCTCATAATACGAATACTTTACTGTCCTGCCATAAACATCATTGAACGTCCCATAATAACCCCATTTCGGGTCAGAAAAATCAGGTGTAAAATTATAAGTCACACTCGGCGTAATAGTATGCTTAATCCCTGTCACATTAAAAATCTTGGGAGTAAAAATCCCAATCAGCTTCGTATTCAGCGAAACCCCCATATTAAAATACCTCACCGCCTTAAAAGCATCCACCTCATTCGTATTCACAACAGAATCAGCCGCATTCATACTCCTCGTAATATACTTATTATACCACAACTCCGTATAACTAAAATAAGGTCTAACATTAAAATACTTAAACGTCGGAGTAAAATTCAACCCCACCCTGTTCACCACACCCGCATTCGAAACCAACTCACCATTATTCACAGATGAAACCTTTGTCCTGTTATTCAGCAAACTACCACTATACGAAAACGAAAAATACTCATACAACTTCTGCTCGCTCGATGCAAAATCCTTCCTGAAAGGATAAGTCTCCGAAACATTAAAACTAACCGAAGGAAGCCTCTCATTCAAATCACCCGTCTGCAAATTCTGGTCTCTGTAATAATTCGCCGAAAACGACAACGGAGAATCCTCCCAAAACTTCGAAAACGTCAAATTCGAAACCACATTCTGCCTCAGCAAATCAGGCAAAGCGTTAGTAGAATTATCATAATAACTCTTACCGCTCACAAACGTCAGATTCCCCGAAAGCGAAGTCGTCGGATTAATCTTCTGATTATGATTCAAACTCACAATCCACTGATTCGAAGTAATCTTATCCACATCCTTCGGCTCACCCTTATTTATCAGCGAATACCCTGCATTAAACTCACCATTATACATATACTTCTTCACATACCTGAACCTCGACGAAAAATCGTACCTCCCCTTAGAAAACAAAGTTGCCTTAGCAGCCAAATCAGTATAATCATTAATTGCCCAGAAGTATCCCGCATTTGCAATATATATCCCATAATTATTATCATTACCATAACTCGGAACAATAAGCCCTGAACTCCTTCCCGACTTATTCGGCAACACAATAAACGGAATCCAGAAAACAGGCACACCCTCTATATAAAGAAAAACCGACTGAGCAATAATCTTATCATTCGGAATCAATTTCATCTTTGGCGAAAAGAAATAATATTCAGGATCAACTTTATCAGTAGAAGTAGTATAAAGCCCGTTCTTAATAAAAAGTAAATCGGGCAGCACCTTTTTAATCTTCTCTCCAAAATAATATCCCACATCAGCATCGGAATACCCCATAGAAATCGTCCCGCGCTGACTTCTGAAACTGTAGGTAAGTTTAGACCCCTCGAACTTATCTTTCCCCTGATTCATCAGCGGCGCCTGCATCACTTTACTTATACCTGCAGAATCCACTGTCAGACCTATCGCTTCAAGAATCTGAGTTCCCCTGTCGACGATAATAATACCAGAATTCAGTTTCAGGTCTTTATACGTCACTTCAGCATCATTGTACAAATACATCTTATTAGTTGCCAGTTCAAAGACCACGGAATCAGCAGCCGAATAATTTATTATCTCATCAATATCAGATTTTGCAAACTTAGTGGAATCAAGTGCTGCTTTAACGGAATCCTTCACACTTAAAGAATCCTTCAACTTTGAAGAATCAGTCTGCGAATGCGCAAACCCCGAAACCATAAGAAGCAGCAATATGAAGAGAATCTTTCTCAAGTATTATTTTATTACAATATCGTTCGGAAGTTCATTTGTATCATCATCTTTGACAGGAAACTCTACCAACAGCACTTCTTTAATCTCATCAAGAGCTTTAATAATACCATTCTTATATTGACCTTCCTTAAACTCATTTATTAAATGATTTTTAATCAAATCCCATTTTTCATCGGATATCTTATCATTAATACCCGTATCTGCAACAACTTCGAACTTTCTTTCCTTAAACAATATATAGAGCAGGACTCCCGTTTTATACTTCGTATTATGCATTCCGAGTTTATGAAATTCCTTTAATGCCATTTCGCGGGAAGTTAATTTTCTTTCAGCCCATGCAGTATTTTTCTTAAAACAAATTCGGATTTCACCCGAAGTGAATTTCTCAATTTCGGCAATATGATTCGTAATGGAATCAAGTTCTTCTTTCGATAAATATTTCTTTATATAATTTATAGGCATTTTAATTTTCATTTAAAATTTATGAATGAACAAATTACCAGCTTCCGCTTGAACCGCCGCCACCGAATGAACCGCCACCACCTGAAAAGCCACCAAATCCGCCGCTGCTACCACCGCCGCCCCATGAACTGCCGCCTCCGAAAAAACCGCCACCCCAGAAACCATTCCCCCTTCTTTTTCCCCCATAGTAAGTATTTCTACTCCAACCGAATATCCTTCCGAGAATAGACATAAATATGCTGAAAAAAATAATACCGAATATTAGTATTACAAACATTGGTAATCCAAGACACATAAGCCCAGAGCCATCATTATTTTTCTTTTTTTCAGCTTTGTATTCTCCTTTGGAAACTGCGATTATTGCATCCACTCCTTTGTTAATTCCTTCATAAAAATTTCCGGCTTTAAAAGATGGATTCATTTCTTTGGTACGGATCTGAGTTGTATAAGCATCAGTAAGAACACCTTCCAGCCCGTAACCAACTTCAATCCTGAGCATTCTGTCATTTTTAGCGATAAAAACAAGAACACCGTTATCTTTCCCTTTTTTGCCAATCTTATTCTTTTCTGCAATCCTGTAAGAAACATCCTCAATCGATTCTCCGTTCAGCGATGAAATCATATAAACAACTACCTGAGTAGAAGACTGTTTATCAAAGTTTTCAAGTTTCTTCAGAAGAGAATTAATCTGTTCCTGCGTAAGAGTGCCTGTTTCATCGACAATATACTTTGTGATAGTTGTAGGTTTATCACTTAAGGAACGTGACTTATCTTCATCCTGAGAAAACGAAGAAACCGTAAATCCCAGGAGGAACACTAATAATAATGTATATAAGTTAAAGTATTTCAAAATTCTAAATTTGTTTAACTGATAATTTGTCAAATTTAAGCATTATAATAAATGTAAATCAGTAATTCAGGGGGAACCTATAATTTATGTATTAAACGGAGTGTATAAACAAAAAGCGGCTTAAGGAATACCTTAAGCCGCTTAATATAATATAGAATTTATTTTTCTATCTGTTAGCCACCGGCCTTAGCAATTAACTGAAGGTCTGCATCTTCCATTTTCAGGAAGGCGTATCTTTTATCGATCTTCGCTCTTGAGATTTCGTCGAAGACATCTGACATAATGTTATACTTCATTTTTCTGTCAAATTTAAGAAGGAGAAGAAGACTATTGTTCACTGCATAAATCTTTTCGAGTTCAGTTGATACATTCTTAATATCAATTTTCTTAAGTTCAGATTCTGAACCGTCTGATTTACCGTTTGCAAAGTAAACGTTTCCCTTTTCAGATACTCTGACGTAGAGAACGTTACCCATATCGACTTTAACCTTATCTTTTACGTCACCTTTTGGGAGCGAGACTTTCATTAACTGAGGAGCAGCAAGGGTTGTAGTTAACATAAAGAATGTTAAGAGAAGCATAATAACGTCCACCATAGGTGTCATGTCAATACGAACTCCGCCTGCTTTCTTTTTGTGTTTACTTCCTTTTCCACCCACTTCCGGGGCATCAAAACCGCCACCAGCCATATAATTAAACTCCTGTGTTTTTAGTTAACAAAATTATTTATTCTTTTTTATCTGCTTTAATCATCGTAACCAGTGAGAACACCTTATTATCAGATTCGTGTAATGATGTCATCAGGTCTTCAAACACTCCGTAAGGAACATCTTTATCACCTTTTACGACAACCTGAAACTGTGCTGATTTATTACCTGAGATAGATTTCAGGGAAGACTTAATATCAACGAGTGTTTTTTCAAATTGCGCTTTATTCATTACGTAAACTTTTCTCTTTATTTCCTTCTCACCAACTTTACCGGTCTTCTGGACCTGGCTTTGTGATAATGAATCAGGATGGTATAATCCTATACCGAACTGATCACCAAAGATTTTTTCCCTTATCTTATAGTTATCAACATCGAGGAATACGTCCCCTTCTTTTGTGAGAGATAAAGTCATCACATCAGTTTCTTTCATCTTATTATCAGGATCCGAATATACAGATTGTGGTAAAGCAACTTCAACGGCTTCAGATTCTGCTGCCTTGAAAGTCGCAGTTAACATAAAAAACGTCAACAATAACATAATAACGTCCACCATCGGAGTCATATCAATAGTGATGTTCGGTTTTTTAATATCTCTGACTTTTTTCATTTGTCTTTTTTAAAAATTTTTGAAAAAGTGAACCGAAATCAATTATTTAGACTTAAATGCAATGATTGATAAAATGTTATATGTTGCTTCGTCAATCATATATGTAATGTTACCAACTTTTGTTAAGAAGAAATTGTATGAAATTGTTCCTACGATTGCACCAAACAAACCGCCTGCTGTATTGATAAGAGCTTCCGAGATACCTGACGAAAGTTCTGCTGCATTAGGTGTTCCTGCAGTTGCAAGTGCCTGGAATGAACGAATCATACCAACTACTGTACCAAAAAGACCAACTAACACTGACACCGAAGCGATAGTCGCGAGTGCAGGTAAGTTTGTGTTTAATAAAGGAAGTTCAAGACCCATTGCTTCTTCAATTGCGTTCTTTACTTCTTCTAATTTTCTTTCTGAGTCCATACTTTTATCAAGTACGAGAACCTGATATCTTTCAAGACCTTGTTTCAGGATATTGGCAATTGAACCTTTTTGTTTATCGCATAATGCAATTGACTCATCGATGTTGCCTTCTTTTAAAGAAATCTGAATCTTTTTCAGGAAGTCTTCGATTTTTCCCTTACCTTTTGCTTTACCGAGTGAAAGAGCTCTTTCAATTGTGTATGTGATAACCATTATACTTAAAGTGATAAGTAACGGAACGATAACACCACCAAGATAAACAGCACCTAATAAGTTAGCAGGTGTGGTTTTTTCCGGGTTCTTAAAGTTCGCCGGGTTTCCAAGTACAAACATGTATAATATAATAGCCACTGTAAACGCCACGACTATCAGAATAAATGTGAATAATCCGGATTTTTTCATTGAGTTTTAGCCTCCAATTTTTGGTTTAATTTTTGAATATATTTGGTTTTATAAAATTTTTTATTTAAAACTGTCTACTGCTTCTGCGTTTGAATTATAGCAGTCGAATATTAATGATAATTTTGTTATCACGAATAAATTTTCAAGGTTCTTGTTTAATCTTGTTAATTTGATTTCCCCTTCGCGCTTTTTGTAATTAGCATGAGCAGAAATCAACACTCCGAGTGCTGTGCTGTTCAGGTACATAACGTCACCAAGGTCAATAATTAACTTAGTGTTCCCGTTATCCCCAACTTCTTTTATAGCGAATTTAAGGTCATCTGTTTCATCTCCGCCGATAAAACTGCCCTTCGGTTCAAGGATATAGATTCCCTTATCCTTGACTTCGGATGATTTTATTTTTGCTGCCATAATAATAAAATTGTTTATTTTGTAAAAATAATCTTAATTTTCTTAACTTTCAATTAATTTAGTCTATAAATAAAATTTAAACCCACGCAGGAATTCACAGGATATTTAAGATTTTTGAATAGATTTCGTCAATTTCCCCTACTCCGTCAATTTCCACAACCTTACCCTCATTCTGATAATACTCCAGAACAGGCCTTGTTGAGTCGTTGTATATTTTCAAACGTTTACGTATAATATCTTCAGAATCATCCACCCTGCCTCTTTTAACCAGTCTTGAGACAAGCTCATCTTCATTCACGATAAGGTACAGCACCTTTATTTCAGTTAAGTTCATCTTATTAAATATTACATCGAGTGCTTTCGCCTGTTCATTTGTTCTTGGGAAACCGTCGAGTATAAACCCGTTTTTGTCTTTCAGATTTTCCCTGAGAGCTTTGACAACAATCCCTATCATTATTTCATCGGGTACCAGCATACCTTTTTCAACGGTATGTTTAGCTTCGATACCCAGGTCAGAACCTTCCTCTATTTCTTTTCTTAAAAATTCACCCGTCGAAAAGTGAAACAAGTTCAAATTTCTTGCTATCATCTCTGACTGTGTCCCTTTTCCTACACCAGGAGGGCCAAAAATTATTAACTCATGCATAGATAAATATTGTGGAATTCATTAATTTTTTACTGCCAACTGTCCGCAAGCGGCATTTATATCCAGACCGCTGCTGGTTCTTAAATTAACAGTAACTTTTTCGCTTTTTAAATTTTCTACAAAATTATATAAATTATTTGAATTTGAAAGTGAATTATCTTTACTGTCAATTATTTTGTCATAGATTTTCTCGTTTAAAGATGATAACGGTTCTATCACACTGAAGTCAACATAATGGAACGGAATAATGTTAATGTTGCTCGGAACCATCCTGGAAAGCTTAATCAGCCTGTTTTCGTCGTTTGCAGTATCATTCAGTCCTTCGAAGAAAATGTACTCATAGGTAATTTTATTCCCCGTAGTCCTGTAAAAATAAACCAGTTCCTCATAAATAATTTTCAGGTTATTCGCTTTTGCAGTAGGGATAAGTAATTCCCTGAAGCCGTTATCTGTTGAATGCAAAGACAGCGCAAGCTTAACATTCGAAAGCATCGGGTCACTTTTTATATCATCTGCGAATTTTTTAATTTTGTTTTCAAAGCCGACAGTTGAGACTGTAATCCTTTTTGAAGAGATGCCAAGACCCTTTTTATCTGTAAATATCTTTAACGATGTCAGCACATTTTCATAATTCAGAAACGGCTCACCCATTCCCATATAAACGATGTTCGTAGGAATTATTTCTGTGGTTTTAATAATTTCGTATACCTGCGAAACTATTTCTCCCGCAGAAAGATTCCTGTTCAGTCCCATCTTTCCTGTAGCACAGAATTCACAGCCTACGTTACAACCTGCCTGAGTTGAAATGCAGATTGTTTTTCTTTCCTCATCAACGATTAAAACACTTTCAATCTTTACTTTCTTTTTATCTTCATCTGTTGTTTCGAAAAGGAACTTCTGTGTCTTATCTTTCGGGGATTCTGAGACGGTTACGCAATTCAATCCGTTAATGCAGAATTTTTCCGAAATCTCTTTTTGCAGTTCCTTAGGTATGGCAGTGATGCTTTCAATCTTTTCGGCATGTTTTGCGTGAACAGACTGGAAAATCTGTTCCGACCTGTACTTCTGAACCTTGCCGCTAACCAGTAACTTTTTCAGCTCTTCCTGTGTAAAACTTCTTAAATCTTTTTTCATACTTAATAATAGACAATCTAATATTTTTAATCTATCCTAAATCGACTGAGGTACGGAGGATTTCAGCAATAATAAATTTACACTTCATCCATTAATTTCATTTTATTGTATTAATATTCTTTATTCTGAAAAGTATATTGAGTATTTTAATCATCTACAAACCTAATCGAAAAGAAAGCGAGATTTATTAAGCACAGATGTCAATAGATTTATCAAGTTTGAACCCGGCTCAGAGAGAAGCAGTTGAACATATAGAAGGACCTTCATTAATTATAGCGGGAGCAGGAAGCGGTAAGACGAGAGTTTTAACGAGCAAGATTGCCTATTTAATAGAAAGCGGAATCAGTCCGAACGAAATTCTTGCACTGACTTTTACAAATAAAGCCGCAAAGGAAATGAAAGAACGCGTCATTCACTTTGCAGGAAACCGCTCCGAACATATGTGGATGGGTACATTCCATTCAATGTTTGCAAGAATACTCAGGATTGAGGCGGAACTTCTGGGTTTCACAAGAAACTTTACAATCTATGATTCCAACGATTCTCTTTCAGTAGTAAAGAGCATCATGAACGAGCAGAACATTTCAACTGACAAGATTAACCCGAAAAGTATTCATTCATACATAAGCAAAATTAAGAATAAAGTTATACTCCCGGGTGAATTTCACACTCTTGCCAGTACACAGTTCGAAAATATAGTTGCAGATGTATATGAAGTTTATTTTGAGAGACTGAAAAGAAACAATTCGATGGACTTTGATGATTTGCTCATATACCCTATTATACTTTTCAACAAGTTTGAAGAGACACTAAGAAAATACCAGAACAGGTTCAGGTTTATACTCGTAGATGAATACCAGGATACGAACAAAGCACAGTACGAAATAGTAAAAGCACTTTCTTCATTGCATAAGAACTTAACAGTAGTTGGTGATGATGCACAGTCGATATACAAATGGCGCGGAGCAGAGATACAGAATATATTTGACTTCGGAGACGACTTTACGGAACATAAACTTTTCAAACTTGAACAGAACTACCGTTCCACTAAAAAGATTCTCGACTTCGCAACACTTGTAATCGGCAAGAATCAGAAACAGATAGACAAAGTACTCTGGACTGATAATCAGGCAGGTGACAACATAACATTAATAGAGTCATTAACGGATAAGGAAGAAGCATCAAAAATATCAAGGTACATATCGAAGGAAATCCACCAGAGGAAACTTAAGTTTAACGATATTGCAATCCTTTACAGGACCAATGCACAGTCAAGAACATTCGAGGAGTTTTTCAGGCTTAATGGGATTCCTTATGTAATTGTGGGAGGTATAAGGTTCTACGAAAGAAAAGAAATTAAAGATATACTTGCACACCTTAGAATAATAGTAAACTCATCTGATGAGGAATCGCTCGTAAGAGTACTTCTGCTGAAGGAAGGGTTTGGAAAAACAACACTCGACAAGTTAAAGGATTTTGCAGGCGACAAGAATATGAACCTGTACGATTTAATAAAGGACACGAATGAACTTGGCGGAATTACAGGCAAGGCAAGAAACAAGATTTTAGAAGTCCTTAACTTCATCAACAAATACAGGTACCTTCGCGATGAAATGGATTTACACGAACTCGTAAGAGGCGTTATAGATGAAATGGGGGTACTCAAATCGTTGAGACTGGAGAACACAACCGAGGCAGAAGAAAGGATTAACAACATCGATGAACTTGTTTCAGCAGTTGCTGCGTACGCTGAATCGACGGACCTGCCGACACTTGACGATTTTCTTTCGCAGGTATCACTCGTAAGTGATATAGATGAAGTAGACGACAAAAAGAACGCAGTCACTTTAATGACAATACATGCTTCGAAAGGACTTGAGTTCCCGATTGTATTCATTGCCGGGGTTGAAGAAGGTCTATTCCCAGTGACGAGTTCTTTAAACTCACTCGAAGAACTTGAAGAAGAAAGAAGATTGTTTTATGTTGCGGTAACTCGTGCAATGCAGAAGTTATTTATTTCTTTTGCAGATATGCGATTCAGGTTCGGCAACAAGATGTACCAGGTGAAATCAAGATTCCTGAGAGAAGTTGAAGACGAAGTTAACAGCAAGAAACTTGTCGAGTACGAACACTTTAAAGCTCAGAAACAGAAAATAACAACACAAGCAAAAAAACCAAGTTCTGCAATCGGATTAAGTTTTAAAAAAGAGAAAAACAATTACGATGAAAGCAACGATGAATTTTCTGATATTGTAAAAGGCAAAGGTGTCTATCACGAAACTTTCGGGAAAGGTGTGGTAATAGGCGTTCAGGGCAGAGGCAAAGACAAAAAAGCAGATATACTTTTTGAAGACTGTGGTCTTAAGAAGATAATTTTGAAGTACGCAAAACTAAGAGTCAATTTAGATTAAATTAAACAATAAACATAAACAGAGGTAAAATTGGAATTTTTAACAGAGGTTTATAAATATGTCACGAACGAACATTTCTTAAAGAACCTGATAATGTTTGCAGGTTATCCCGGACTATTCATTATAATATTCGCGGAAACCGGATTGCTCGTAGGGTTTTTCTTACCTGGAGATTCTTTGCTTGTGACGGCAGGTTTGCTTGCATCCACTGCTGTTATAGGTGCCGCACACGAAACATACCTTAATATATATTATCTTAATGCTCTGCTTATACCCGCTGCTGTTATAGGAGATGCGGTTGGATATTATATCGGACTTAAATTAGGACCTAAATTATACAGCAGAGAATCTTCAAGATTTTTCAAGAAGGAACATCTCTTCAAAACAAAAGCATTTTACGATAAACACGGTGGTAAGACGATTATCATCGCACGTTTTATGCCGATAATAAGAACATTTGCACCTACTGTTGCTGGTGTTGCACAAATGCCTTACAGAAAGTTTTTACAATACAATATATTCGGTGGAGTATTCTGGGTATTGAGTATGACATTACTCGGGTATTTTCTCGGCAACATACCCGGAATAGAAAAGCACATCGAGAAAGTAATAGTTGTAATAGTATTCCTGTCAATACTTCCGGGTATTATCGGATGGATAAAAGGAAAAATAAAAGCAAGGAAAGTTCAGGCGGATTAAGATTAAATAATAAATGCCCGTTTTATACAGGGCATTTTTAAGACAATTACTATTTTTTCAGTATAATGTTTGCTACTAACAAAACCACAAACAATATTACTATTAATAATACATAATTAAGAATTATCCTCAACGGATTATTCTTGATTTTATAGAGGAAGAATCTTCCTTCATATTTACATATTCTGCAGTGATAACCTCTGACCTGAAACACTTTTAGAAGAATCTGGCTCCACAAATCATCATTCCTTACTCTGTCCAAAGAGCCGGAAGAATTGCACTCAGGACAATTTACGAAGCTCATACTTCTTGGTATTATGAGTTTAAAATCCATTAAATCAGAATGGTGTTTAATTTATCAATCAATTATAATATACTTATATACATTAAAACAATAAACAAGAAAGTGTATTTAAAACACAACCGCATCTTTAAGAAGTTATTATACATCATTATCTCAGTTATCGTGCTTAATATACTATCGGTAATAATTTACTGGAACTTATCGGTTTCCTACGTAAAAAGCGATATCAGCAATCAGTCCGACTGCGGCATTGTATTCTTTCACAGTGTAACCAAGCAGGGAGGATTAAGCTACGATACAAAGCAAAGATGTAATCTCGGCGTAGAATTGTACAAACTCGGTATTATCAGGAATGTTATCTGTGCCGGAGGTTTTTCATCAAACAATCAAGGACCGAAGATGGTGTATGAATATATAAAAAGCTCAGGAGTACCCGACAGTAATATTGTTTCTGATTCCGCATCGTACAGCAGCATAACAAACCTGACAGAAGCATACAGGATAATAACACAAAAGAATTATAAATCTGCCGTTATAATAAGTTCTCCTACACACATCCCGCGGCTGAGGTATTTATCCGGTAAGTACTTAACGGATATAAAAACCGGTTTTATTACTTTTCAATATGATTATTCAATAACCGACATATACCTCGACTGCAATACAGAATTTATCAAATGGATATACCTTCTTTTTCTTCCTGAAAGTTTCAGCACATTTTCAAAAAAGTTCTTATAGCATTGTACAGGCGCTGCCTGAACAGGAGAACTAACTATTAAGCATATATATTGTTTTAACATATATAACTTTAATTAATATTAATCAGAAGGAACCGTATTATGAACAATCTTAAAGTTTTACTCACCTTTGTTATTACATTCTTATTTTTGAACATTACATATTCACAAACACCGCTATCATTAAATTTAACAGGAGGTGCAAACATCCCAATGGGTGATTTAAAAGATGTGTACAAAGCAGGGCTATCGATTGAAGCAGGAGTTTTTTACGGGATACCAATGACAGGTATTGATTTAACAATCACCGCAGGGTATAATGGTTTTACTTATAAGAATGATTATTTCACAAACCTTGTTCAGACAAAACTCGGAGTCGGAGTAGATGGCTTTAATCCTTCCTGGACAGCAACTGACGTTCCGATAATGGTCGGAGCTAAGTACAGCATTCCATTACTGCCATATTCCCCGTATATCTGGGGCGAAATGGGTGTTCACTTTTTAAGTTTTAAGGACAGACTGACAGGAAAAATGACAGGTAACATGATTAATCCAACTACAATAAACTGGGCTAACTCATTAGAATCAGGAAGTGAAACTACATTTGGGTATGCAATCGGAGCCGGTGTAACAATACCCCTCGTTCCAAAAGTAGCAATAGATTTTAATGTAAAGTATAACAACAACGGCGGAATATACTCAAAGACATACGAGGTTTTCCGCAGCAACAGTTCAGATTACATTAACCCAGAACTGAAAAACATGACATTCATAACTGCAAGAGCAGGTATATTAGTTACACTGTAGTAATAAATTTCTATAAATATTTATAAACCGGTTACTTTCAACGCAGTAACCTGTTTTTAGTTACAGCAAAATCATTATTCAGAATGCCCGCAAATGATATTCAGGGCAAAAAGAGTATAATTAATCTGTTTCAAAAGATTTTTATTTTAGCTAAATTAAATGTTCTATTTTAGAGAGTTGCTCGAGTGGCTGAAGAGGCACGCCTGGAAAGCGTGTAAATGCGAAAGTGTTTCGCGGGTTCGAATCCCGCACTCTCTGCTCCCGTCTATTCCATTCAAATTCAGCAATTTAACCCGAGAACGATACTTTGCTTTATTAATTGCTATTAGCATATAATATTATTATTTTTAACCATATATAAATTAAATCAATTACACAAATATGAAAATGGAAATAACGCTTGACGGGAAAAAGCAGGTAAGCGCTCTTTACAACGGCTTCACAATCAGGACAGACCAGCCCGTTGAAGCAGGCGGAGATGCTTCTGCCCCTGCGCCTTTTGATTTATTCCTTGCTTCGATAGGTACCTGTGCAGGAATCTACGTAAAAGGATTCTGTGACCAGAGGGACATCCCTACTGACAACATTAAGATTGTTCAGACCATGGAATTCAACCGCGAGACAAGACTGATAAGCAATATCGGGCTGGACATTCAATTACCGTCAGACTTTCCCGAAAAGTACAAAGATGCAGTCATTAACGTTGCAAACCTGTGTGCAGTGAAGAAACATTTAAAGAATCCGCCGCAGATAGAAGTTACTGCGACACTTGTATAACCTCATTTTTTTAAAACAGCCGTTTAATACAGCGGCTGTTTTATTTACTAATTCTCGACCGCATTTTTAACTTTTAACTGCAATTTCTGCCTCAATTTCAATTCTATCTTGCATTGATTATTTTTGATAAATATATGATATTTCAATATGAAATCAATATTAATAATCGAAGATGATATCATAATCAGAGAAGCCACCATCAGCATTCTCAATAGCGAGGGATTCAACGTAGATTCTGCATCAAACGGAACCGAAGGACTCAAACTGATTAAGAGAAACAAATACGATATTATACTTTGTGATATAATGATGCCTGAAATGAACGGCTTTGATGTATTGGAAAATATGAAAAGTTTAAAACTCAATATCAAACCTGTCTTCATATACTTAACGGCTAAATCCGACAGACCCGACTACAGGCAGGGTATGGAACTTGGTGCGGACGACTATATTCCAAAACCTTATACAAGGGAAGAGTTACTGAAATCCATCGATACTCAGTTAAGGAAAAAAGAAGAAAGCAATAACAAGATAGATATAGAACAGGAAGTAATAAGAATCCTGAACGAAAAACTGAACCCCGATGAGCAGAATAAACCCTCTGCAGCAAAAGAAAAAGAACAGACTGAAATCAGGTACGAAGGAAAAATATTTCTTTCAGACGGCAAGAAATCCGATTTCGTTAAGCTCAGAACGGTAATATTTATTCAGTCTGCCAAGGATTATACAAGACTGTACACAACAGATTCCAGATCTTACATAGTAAGAAAACCTATTAAACAATGGCACGAGAAGCTTCCGAAAGAACATTTCATGAGAATTCACCGCTCAACAATCATCAACACTGATTTCATAAGAAAAGTAGAGAAGTGGAATAATTATACTCACAGGATTTATATGGAGGGAGTTAAAGAACCATTCCTTATAAGCCAGAGTTACAGCAGAATTTTAAAGAACCAGATTAAAGGTATATAAAGCAAAAAACGGGCAAAGCCCGCTTTTTGTATACATTGAACCGTATGTAGTTCAACTAGTTACCCCATTGCCCCTTAAAACAATTATTTAACTATACCTGAATTAACACTTCCCTTGATTCTATTATTCCTTGCAGAATCTTTACCACCCTGATAGAATAAAAACCCAATAAAACCTGTTACAACGAACAGAAATATAAGAGTGTATACAGTAATTGACTTATCTTTTTCCATAAATACAATTTTATACCCTAAAACATTAAACTCTTAAATTAAAACGACAATTTCATCGCACAATAGACACTTATTAAATCCTTGCGACTAACCAAGAATTTAAAGGATAAACGGCAAGTATATTTTCAGGTGTGTTTTAAAACCTTAACTCAATAACTTCTTTTTGCCTGCAATAAATTCTTCCTCAGTGATAATACCCTTTTCTTTCATCTGATTCAGTTTCTCGATTTCAGTTCCTATATCATTATCGTTTGCAGTTCCTATAGCGTCGGCAAATTCTTTGGCCTGTCTTTTCATCTGCATTTTCTTGTATTCTTCCTGCATTGTTGTAATCGCATCCTTTAACTTTCCAGGACTCTCAACATTGTTGTAAGTTGTTTCGCCGATTTCTGCAGCCGTCTGAATATCAACTATACCAAATCCGAATATTTTTCCCCAGAAAGACTGCGAGTACGAGACATTATTAATCTTATCGAGCGGACTTTCTTTGGTATCACTCGAGAAAATACCCTGTTCATCAATCACACGCATATTCGTAACAGCCCAGATATTCCTGTTCCTTTCGAGAATTTTATAACCCGCATACCCTGCCAGAACCAGTGCCACAGGAATTCCGCCAGTTACCAGTCCGAAGGCACTCAGGACAACACCCCCTGCAATACCTATAAGACCGAGCAGAACAGGAAATGTAATCGTAAACCAATGAGGCCTTGTTATCAAAACTACTTTTTCTTCTGATTTTAATTCAGTTCTCATAATAATGTGATTATAGTTAATGCAATATAAATCTTTTCGTATTTAAATTAAACGTATTGAACTCTATTTAACTTTCAATAATTCGTTTTATTAATTATTTTGAGACATTATAAATACATACATTTTTATGAGAAAAATATATTTTCTGCTTTTATTTGTTTTAATTTCGGCATCTACGTGCTATTCGCAGATTGAAAACGTTCAGCTTTCATCTCCTGTGTATGATTTTATAAAAGAAATGAGTGTTAAGAAAATCATAGCATTCGACGACGACAACCCGAACCTTTCGAGGTTTGAAGTTGCAGATTTTTTAAAAACGATTGCAACCAAAACTTCGCAGTTAAGCAATACTGAAATCAAACTTCTTAACAAATATAAAGTTGAATATATTCCCGAAGAATCGAACAGCGACAACACCTGGCAGATGTTCGGCAGCGGAAAGAAGTTCTCAAAAAATCTTAATGATTTCCTTTCTAATAAACAGAAGTATATTTACAAAGTCGGCAAACCCGGCAATAACGCTTACGTCGAAGGAATAGGTAACATTAACGTAGGATACCAGATTAAGCCTAACAGCGATAAGATGATTTATACTTTTATGATGGACGGCGGTTTCAGAGCAAGAGGTACTGTTTTTAACCATCTCGGATATTCTGTAGACCTGTCAAAAGGAGCTTTGTTCGGTGATAACAATCTCGCACCATACATAGAGCCAAGACTAAGAACAGATTTCAAATTTAATGAGAATGCCGAGGTATTAAAGAACTATGATTTCTCTGTAGCTTATTTAAAATACTATGTTGAACCCCTCGACGGATTTCATCTCTCAGCAGAATTTGGCAGAGAAAAAATTACGTTTGGTTATGGTTACGGAAGCAAGCCAATGCTTTCCGGTAACAGCCCTGATATGGACTTCCTTAAACTAAACCTTAAATACGGTATCGTCAGGTATACATCAATCTTTGCATCAACTGTCGGCTATTTCTCATCCGTAAGGGATGACCGTTACACAAAATATTTTTCTGCACAAAGATTAAAAATTGCAATCCCAGATATGTTCGATGTTGCAATATCAGACTTAGTGATTTATAACGGCAGAATTGAACTTGCTTACATGAACCCGATCTTATTCTATACTTTCGCCGAAAAATCTCTGCAGGACAGGGATAACAAAGCCTTTGAATTCGATTTAAAAACCACGGCGTGGAAGAATGCAGAATTTACCGGAAGTGTATTTATTGATGATGATGAACAGTTTGCATTCGTAACAGGCAAAACAAGCAGGTCTGAGAAATTTGTTTACCAGGTCGGTACTATGTTATATGAACCGCTTAATCTGAGGAACCTGTCTTTTACGGTTGAATACACAAAAGTCAGACCATACACATATTCACATTACAACGTAAAGGACAACTATACGGCTTATGGTGAAAACATGGGACACAGAATAGGGCCGAATGCCGATGAAATCTTCACAAGACTTACTTACAATATTTCCGACTGGGGAAGAATTAATCTGGAATACAGCCACGTCAGAAAAGGCAATAACATATACGATGCAAACGGAAACCTGGTAAGAAACGTCGGCGGTGATATATTATACAATTTCAGGGATGGAATAGACGACCCGAATGCACAATTCCTCGATGGTGAAAGAGTGAACACTGAAATAGTCGGTTTAACTTTCAGATGGATACCTATAAGAAATTACATTTTTGATTTCCATTATGACTATAATCTGCAGAACTTCGTTACCCAGGGTTACAAAAGCGATTTCAGTTATGCTTACTTAAAGTTAAACATTAATTACTGATACATACAAAGAAGCCCTGTATAACAGGGCTTCTTCATAATACATAATTTTTCTAAATCATTATTTCAGCAATATCATCTTCTTTGTTTCCATAAAATTATCCGTCTTCAGAGTATAGAAATAAGTACCGCTCGGAAGTTCACTTCCGTTAACTTCAGCATTATACCTTCCTGCCTTAACGTATTCATCAAGATATGTAGCAACAAGTTTACCTGTAATATCATAAATCTTTAAACTCGCATGTCCGTCCTTCGGAACAGAGAATTTAATGCTGGTTACAGGGTTAAACGGGTTCGGATAATTCTGCCCGAGTTCAAACTTCGTTGGTATAGTTTCTTCGTTACTGACTCCAGTTGCAGTTACAGGTGTCTGTAATGCCTGCTGAACTTCTGCCAGGTATAAAGGCGTGCCGTCTTTATAAACAAATATTTTCAACTTGCAGTTAGAAGAAATCCAGGTTGACGTTAATGTAGTGGAGAACGATTTATTTATTACCTGACCGTTTGTCCATGTACCTCCGCTGTTTAGATTTTCTCCAAGAGCACCATTTACCATATTTCTTACAACCCAATTATGTACGAATGTAGAACTGCCGGCACAGTATGAATTTCCTGTCTGCGGATAAACAAGGTTGTCTTCCGTTATCACATAATTTATCTTATACTGACCCGTTAAATTTGTCAGTGCCGTCATATTCAAGTTAACATTCAGCAATCCTGTTCCAGCATTAAAACTCTGGTTTACTATACCAATCTTCACAGGTGCTTCAGGAGAATTCATATACCTCATAAAAGGATATTCAACAAATCCGCTTGCACCAAAATACGCATTCGAATAGATAAGTCTGTCGCACGTACCTGTTGGATACGCATTCATCCCAAGAAGAGTGATAATATTACTCCCGTTATAAGTGATGTATGGGTCACCGCCTCCGCCGCCATGGTATGCAAGGAAAACTGTGTTCGGATAATACACTTCCAGCTCGTGCATCGCTGTTTCTCCGCAAGGGCACCACTGACACCATGTCCCCGTGCAATACTCAATTGCAACATTTCTCGGATTACTGCTCACATAATAAGTATTAATAACTGTATCGTTATTAAGATTCTGATCGCCAGCCAGTCCTGATATTGCTTTAAATGTATAAGCTCCTGTTGTTCCTGCAGTCCATTGTGGGAAATTAACTAATACCATTTGTCCCGGACCAAGGCTTGTAACTGCCTGTGTGTTGCTGTATGAACCCGGAGATATGGTTAAGGCCACGTTAAAAGACTGAGTAGTATTCCCGAAATTTCTTACGTATACTTTAGGTGTATCAACAGCACCTGTTGTATAAGTTCTTAAGTATCTTTTGAAACCTGTTGCACCGACATCATTATTGTAGGGATTACCGATTTTTATGTTGTCAAGAAAAAGATTATTACCTATAGCAGAAATAGCCGTAAACTTTATCATATTAGTACCTGTCGGCAATGCATATTTCTTAGTTGCCCATTGTGAAGATAAAGGAACAAACGGAACAGCTGTAACAGGTGCAGTTTTCAATGGCCCTGAAGCACCGCCGTTTAAGGTTATTAATTCTGACCATGCTGTACCACCATTAGTAGAATACCAGATTTTTAACTGGTCGTTTTCGGTTGTATAACAGGTATATGCGTGGTCAAATCCAAGTGAATCACCGCTGGCCGATGCTGTAAATACAGGCGTTATTAAATCGAACGTAAGCCCCGCAAGTGCATCGTTGAAGTTTGCTCTTGCCGAACCGTAACCCGAGCCGTAACCGCTGCCGCGAATAGACCAGTCCCAGTTAAACGGATTCGTTGTTGAGATTGTCCATCCTCTCGGAGGGAATGAAGGATTATCAAAATCCTGCCAGATGTATAGAGCATTAACGTTTGAGTATAAAACTGTTAATGCAAACACAAGTAATACAAGTTTCTTCATAGCAATAATGTTAAGTTTTAAAAGAAAAACTGTTATATACGCAAAAGGCGGGTTTCTAACCCGCCCTTTATGAAAATTTATTTATTAAGCATCATTTTCTTTGTCGAAGTGAAATCACCTGCCGTTAATTTATACAGGTATATTCCACTCGATAAATCCTTACCGTTAAAATCAAAATTATAAACACCCGCTTCCTTGTTCTCATTTACCAAATCGGCCACTTCCCGTCCGAGCATATCATAAACTTTTAAAGTGACATAACTATTCTTAGGTACAGAATATATTATAGTTGTCGAAGGATTAAAAGGATTCGGGAAGTTCTGTTCAAGTTTATAATCTGTCGGTGCAGTTGTTACCGGTTCTGTTATTCCTGTAGGTGTTCCGATGATTGCAGTCATTACACTTAACGCAGTGCCATCGAGTCTAGCCCATATTGGTCTTACTACACCATTTGACGCAGTAATGTTTGTATAGTCACCAAAAAAAGCACCTGTTGTCGGCACAAAACCTGTAGTACTGATTTTCTCACTCGTAAAAGTTTGTCCGCCGTTAGTTGACTTCGACATATAAAAGTCAGTTGTTACGCTTGTGCCTGTGTAGTTTCTTCTGTCATAATAACATATGTATACATAACCTGTTTTCTGGTCAACAGTCATCCAGCAGAAAAACTGTTCTCTGTTTGAAGTATCCTCATTAACTTTCATAGGAGCAGTCCAGTTTAATCCGCCGTTAGTTGAGCGTACTATTTTTACGTCATGGTCGGCAGGACCCGCACTGTCAGTCCAGTTAATATAGATATTACCTCTGTAAGGTCCGTTTGAAATATCACAGCAGGTTATCGGTAAACCATTTGCTCTTTGTATTCCACCAATCATATAATCCCACCCTCCGGGCTGGTCTGCGACGTACATATCGTTTGCAAGCCAGGTATTACCACCGTCAGTTGACTTATCAAAGAATATTCCAAACTGGGAATTCCTTATTTTCGGACCTGCCCAGGCTACATATATTTCACCGTTAGGACCTACTGTCGGAACTGCACCTTCAACCGTATTATCAACATCTTCACAGTCACCACCACGTTGATTTATTCTCTTTGCAGTTCCCTGACCATTACCAAAATCCACCCAGGTCAAACCGCCATCAGTTGATTTTGAGAATAATATATTAGAACTGTCTGTTTGTGTTGTAGTTCCATAAACATCAAACTGTGTCCAGGTTACATAAATATTATTATTTCTCGGGTCAACTACAGCCCATTCTTTATCCTGTTGTTTATTAGGTGGGTTAAAATATGTATATGAACCGGGATTGTTGTAACTAATACCGGCATTAGTAGATTTCTGACATACAATTCTGTCAATCCAGTACCCTGGCGAGACAGTAGTATTTGCTAAATGGAAAAAATAGAATGCTCCTAATGTATCAACAATAATACAAGGGTCACCCCATACTCCCCAGGAAGAATTCGTTAAATTTAACCTTGTCCAGTTTAATCCGCTGTTTGTAGAATAATATGCAGAACTAATGTTAGCACCGGCTACAACCTGATTCAGATTTTTCGGATTTATGCATATCGAAGGTTCCTCAGGAGAATTAGTAGTACTAATAGTTATATTAGTATATTGGGAAAACAAACCTGATGTCAGACTCATCATCAGTAAAAGAATAAATATTTTTTTCATATCTAAATTTATGTTTTATAAAATTGCTAAATTTAAATGACTTTTGAAACAGAATAAAGCATCATAAAACCCCTGTAGTAAGAAAATCCCTTTGTGTACCTGGTGTCCTTTACTGTTATAAGTCTCTTTTAGTGATTTGGTGTTTTGGTGGTAAAATTTCTATGACTTAGTAATTACTGATGTGTTATATTGTTATTAATCTTTTCATTCATAATTCATCATTCTGAATTCATATGCTGGTAAAACCAGAAATATCTTTTCTTATCTTTAACCCTAAAAAATCTTTTAATCAGTGTAAATCAGTCTCTTTCAGTGTAAATCAGTGTGCCAATTTTCTTTTCTGTTTCTTTGCCGTTTTGCGCAGTTTTTCACACGTAACTGTATAATTGCTCTTCTCTCCCTCCAAACAACAAATCTTCCATCATCTTCCTTATCTCCTCTATCCTTTTTTCCTCATCTTTCGAGTCCAGGTTCACAAGCACTATCAGTTTATCCTTATTGTTTACAAAAGTATACTTCCT
Source organism: Ignavibacteriota bacterium (assembly GCA_026390735.1). Classification (GTDB taxonomy): domain Bacteria; phylum Bacteroidota; class Ignavibacteria; order Tepidaquicellales; family Tepidaquicellaceae; genus CAIKZJ01. The sequence continues at coordinate 42,525 of JAPLFJ010000008.1, read as the reverse complement.
CGTCTTCGTTGCCGATAGTCTCTGCACAAGATTGTTAAAGAAATCGCTCTTGAATATTCTGTGATCTTTCTCTTCGGGGAAATACAACAGCATTTCATTACCGCTTATGTTTATCTTCTCAAGCCCTATTTCAGTAGCCCTCACTTTTATCTCAATCACACTCAGCAGATTCCCCACTTCGGAACTGAACCCGCCAAACCTGTCCCTTAACTCATCTTCAATAACTTTCAGCTCAGGTTTAGTCTTCACTTCATAAAGCCTCTTGTAAATGTTCAGTCTTTCAGTATCATTCTCAATGTATTCTTCTGGTATAAGTGCATTCAAATCATTCTCAACTATCGTTGGATAAAACTCTTCCCTTTTCTTTATCTTCTCGCTTATTTTCTTCAGGGATTCCTCTTCCTTGAAAATTTCCTTGAATTCGTTTTCCTTTAGTTCTGAAACTGCCTCATCGATTATATCAATAAACATTTCAAACCCCATCTGATGCACAAACCCGCTCTGGTCTTTGCCAAGCAGATTCCCCACACCGCGTATTTCCATATCCCGCATCGCAAGGTTGAAACCCGAACCGAGTTCAGTGTATTCTTCAATCGCCTGCAGCCTTCTTATCGCAGTCTTCGTCAGCTTTCCCGCAGGCGGTGAGACAAAGTATGCATACGCCTGTGTGTCGCTCCTGCCGACTCTTCCGCGCAGCTGATACAATTCCGACAGCCCGTACATATTCGCATTATTAATAATTATCGTGTTTACATTCGGTATGTCCAGCCCTGATTCGATTATCTTTGTACAGAATAGCACATTCAGTTTCTTCTCTATAAAATCAACAATCACATCCTCAAGTTCATTTGCATCCATCTGTCCGTGCCCTATTCCCGTCTTTGCATAAGGAATATATTCCTTCAATTTATCGGCAAGTTCATACAGTTTGTCAATCTTATCATTCACAAAGTAAACCTGTCCGTCCCTGTCGAGTTCTTTCTTTATTATATCAGAAATTGCAGTCCAGTTAAACTGAACTATTTCAGTTATTATAGGTTTGCGGTTTTTCGGCGGAGTATTAATCACCGATAAATCCCTTGCACCAAGCAGTGAAAAGTTCAGCGTCCTCGGTATCGGAGTAGCCGTTAAAGTTAAAGTATCAATGTTTGGCTGTATCGCTCTTAATTTTTCCTTTGCCTTAACACCAAACCTTTGTTCTTCATCTATCACCAGTAATCCTAAATCTTTAAAAATAATATCCTTTGAAAGCAGCCTGTGAGTCCCTATTAATATATTCACTTTTCCTTCAGCAAGTTTTTCGAGTATTTCTTTCTGCTCTTTTCTTGTCTGCAGTCTTGATATAACCTGAACATCTACCGCAAATGAATTCAGTCTGTCCCTGAAAGTATTGTAATGCTGAACTGCAAGTATAGTAGTTGGCACAAGCACTGCAACCTGTTTATTATCAAGCACTGCCTTGAACGCTGCACGCACTGCCACTTCCGTCTTTCCGAATCCCACATCTCCGCAAACAAGTCTGTCCATCGGATTTTCGTTCATCATATCCTGCTTCACGTCCTCTGTTGCAGAAAACTGGTCAGGTGTATCCTCGTACATAAAATTAGCTTCAAGTTCTCTCTGCCAGTGCGAATCGGGTGAATAAGAAAACCCTATCGCAGACTTTCTCTTCGCATAAAGCAATATCAGATCACGGGCAATATCCTTAACCTTCTTCTTCGCCTTCTCCTTCATCTTCATCCACTCACCGCCGCCAAGCCTTGTCAGCGCAGGAGAAACACCCTCACCCGCAGAATATTTATTTATCAGGTTAACGTAGTTCAGGTTCAGAAAGATTGTATCGCCGCCTGCATAAGAAAGTTTTGCAACCTCCTGCTGGTTGTTGCCGACTTTTATTTTCCTCAAACCCGAATATATTCCCACACCAAAATCCCTGTGCACAACATAATCACCAAGTTTTAATTCCTTCACTTCGTCAAACGTCATTCCGCGGAATCTCTTCTTGCGCTTCTTCGTCTGGCGGAAGTAACGCCCGAATACCTGATGCTCTGTATAAACTAGCAACTTACACGCAGGAAGTATAAACCCTTCCTGAAGTGATTCGTTGTAAAACTGTATTCGGTGAGAAACTTTACTCTCTATCTTTTCCTCAATAAGAAAATCTTCTTCTACATCATAGATAAGACTCTTTAACCTGTCCGACTGATGTTCATCAGAACTCAGCACAAAAGTCTGATAATCTTTCTCGATGTACTCATCGAGGTTTTTGAAAAGTGATTTGATGTTCGAACTCAAATCAGGCTGTACCTTCGAACCAAAGTCCAGAACATTACCCTCAGTTGATTTGAAAGCAGAAATGAAAACACGCCTGTTACTCTTTATCCAGTTCAGAAATTGTTCATCAGCAATCGATTCCTTCTCGTCGACTATTACAATAATGTCATCGGAGAAGTAATCAGTAATATTCACTTCACCTTCAAGTCCGTTCTCTTCTTCTTCCTTAAAACTTAAATTTATTCCTATCGTAATCTGCTGAAGTTCTTTCAGCGATCTCTGACTCTTAATGTCAAATTCCCTTATCGACTCTATTGTCTCGCCAAAAAACTCAATTCTTAAAGGCGAATCATAATGTTCGGGGAACAAATCTATAATCCCGCCGCGTACAGAATAGTCACCCACTTCATCCACAAAGTCCCTCTTCACAAACTGATAGTCTTCCAGTTTTGAAATCAACTCTTCGAACAAATACTCGTCATTCTTCTTTAATGACAACAGTGATTCCTTGTACTTTTTCTTCTGGATTAACTTCTTGCTTAATATATCGGAATGAACAAGCACTATAAACTCTTCGCTGTTCGTAAGGAAGTTCAGTGTGCGAGTGTATTCTTCGCTCTCGGTATTTTTATCAGATGAAAAAACGGAAACGTTGTCAAGTTCGGAAATCACGTCTAGGTCGCCCTTAACCTTATAAATCTTCTCAACGTCGGAAGACAGGTAAACAATCTTCTTTGAATGTGCAGTTTGAAGCTTATCAATAAAAAATGACAATAGCGAGCCATGCAGTCCGGAGACGTTCAGCTCTCCGTCAGTAAAATTAATTTTATCCTTAAATAAAATCGAATCGAATATTATCTTCCTAATCTCGTCTATCATTTTCTATCAATCATAATCTTTAAAATCTTTTCCCCCGCCTGTCATTCCTGCTGCTCTACCACCTGTCACTACTGCTGCTCCTCCACCTGTCATTCCTACTCGCGAAGCAGATACGCGAAGCGTTTTTTAGCAGGAAACGTTCTTTGTTCAGCGAAGCTAATCTCTACTATTACAATTTCTTTACTCTCTTTGCCTAAAAAAACTCTGTGCCCTCTGTGCCTACTCTGTGGTCTCTGTGAACCTACTTAAGAATCTTCCCCGCCACAAAATTACTCAACCCCACAAACTCTCCCACCGTCAGCGTCTCAGCTCTTCTCACAAAATCCAGGTCAAACTCCTCAGTCTTAAGTCCGTACTTATCAAAAAAATCCTTCAGCGAATTCTTCAGTGTCTTCCTTCTCTTACTGAAAGCACTCCTCACAAATTCCTTAAACACACTTATATCTTCAACCTTATACTTTCCATTCCCGAACTTTATTCTTATAACTGCCGAGTTAACATCCGGCTTCGGGAAGAATGCCGTCGGAGGTACGTTTAACATCAGTTTCACTTCTGCCAGTGCCTGAAACTGCACTGCCAGTATTCCGTACTGTTTCGTGCTTATTCCTGCAACAAGTCTTTCCGCAACTTCCTTCTGTATCATCAGTACACACGAATCAATCTTCACTTTGCTGTCGAGCAGTTTGAAAAGTATATCAGATGTAATGTTATAAGGAATATTACCAATCACTTTTATCTTCTCACCGGGTTTCCTGAAAGATAAATCACTCTCAAAATCGAAATCAAGAAAACTCTTCAAAACAACGTTATAGCCTTCTCCCGTAAGTTTTGCCACAACGTTCCTGTCAATCTCCACCGCAATAAAATTCTTCGTCTCATTTATCAGATGCTTCGTCAGCGCTCCCTGTCCGGGACCTATCTCCACGACTAAATCACCTTCCTCAATTTCAAGCGACCGCACAATCTTTCGTGCAATGTTATCATCCACAAGAAAGTTCTGTCCGAACCTCTTCTTGGGTTTGTACTTCTCATATTTCGACTGGTTTGTAAGCATCATGGATAAAGGTTTAATACCTTAACATCCTTACCCGCAATCTTCAGTTCTTCTGAACTCAGGTAAACCTTCTTGTATTCGCCGTTCATCCAGAGTCTCGTCTGGTTGGAATAGTTTGTATGCTGCGGCTGTCCCGACTGCCCCGAAGGCAGTATCGAGAAATAATATTTTGGTTCGTTAAAATCGAATATAAACCTCGTGGAAGCTCCGATAAAACATTCAAACTCCTGAGTCTCAATAGACTTCCTGAAAGAATATTCTGTGTTAGCAACCGTAGTCCCCATTCCGCTCACTTCGAAAGGTCCGATGTTCAGAATCTTACTCAGCGACGGCACTACTCCAAGCGCATGCCTTATAACAACGGGATGAATGTCACCCCATTCCCATTTTTCAAAGTCAGGACTGCTGAACCTCTGCCTGCATTTTTCAACTGCATTACTAAACACTTTTCTTATCAGCATATTCCTCGCATCACTCTTCAATGAATCTTTATAGTCTCCTATTATCCACGAATTATTTTCTTTTAATAACTTCGCAGTATTCCTCACAGGAACATTGTTCACATATATATAATCGTAAAAAAGTTTATCGCCAAGTTTGTACCTATAAAGTTCGATGTACAATTGTATCTCAAACTCCGCAAACAGACTCGCAAGACCGCTTAACCTGTTCAGGTTATAGTCCCATTTCTTAATCGCCTGTATTAGCTTCTGTTCATCGGGTTTAATCTTTGTTGAATCTTTATACGCTTCAAGCACATACTTAAAAAACTCCTTCGCCTGCAGACTCACTACATCATTCTGCAGAAGTTTAAACTCCTGTGAAGTGATATTCGGCTTGGCTTTCAGCACTTCCTCAATCCTTGCAGCCCTGTATGGCGGCTCGTAAAGGTTTGAGATATAATGCTTGTAATCCTTCAACGGTTTGTTGTTTGCAGTCGCGATAAAATTACCATCAGGATTATAAACCATCGGCAACTCGTCAAAACTCACAAACCCTGTCCACTCTATATCATCGTTATTCGGTATTGAAGCATTAAAATCATTCTCGTTTTTCCTGATTGGAATCTTTCCCGCTCCCTGATACCCTATGTTTCCGTGTATATCGGCATAAGTAAAGTTCGATGCAGGCAGTCCGAAATTATGAAGCGACGTCCTGAAGTCTTCCCAGTTCTTCGAATGATAAACATCATAAAAACACTTTATCTCATCGCTGACTTCAAATCCCGTCCACTTAAATGTCAGAAGATATTTTTCTCCTGTCTTAAAATTACTTGTTCCCGAAAAACCTGTCCTCTCAAGGTTTGAAATCACAGGACCTAACTTAGTCGAGAAAACAGTATACGGCACTTCATCTTTAACGTCTTTTATTCTGATATACTCTTCAGTACTGTCAATGTCATACGAAACATTTTTGTACATATAATGGTCGTGATTCGTGGAGTCAATATTCAGCACAAGAAAATCGGAATCATCATTCATCATATTCGTAATCCCCCAGCTGATTGTTCCGTTCGAGCCAATCGCTACTCCGGGTGCTCCCGGTATTGAGAATCCGCAGGCCATAGTATTGTCAGCCGCATTCTTCATCACCACTTCGTACCAGCGCGAAGGTGCCTGAAGCACAAGGTGCGGGTCGTTTGCCAGTATAGGTTTCCCGCCTTCAGTCTTCTTTCCGTTCACAGCCCACGAGTTACTTCCGATGTGCGTACCAATCAGACCAAAATGGTCCCTGTACTTATTCATATCTTCATAAAACCCTTTTCCAAGTTCTGATATCTTTTTGAGCTTCTCTTCAGTCTTATTCGGTTTAATATCTTTTGTATTATTCTTATCCTGTTTCACTATGTAAGGAGCATCTTCAGGGTAGTTCGGGAAAAAGTCTTTTGCCTTTTCCATTCCAAACCTGCTCACCAGTTCCCCGAACATAAACTCAGTCATCCACGAAATATTCAGTTCCCATCCCATCATCCTCACAACCATAAGCGAATGCTCAGGTTTCCATTCTTCGGGTTTATAGTTCAGCACATCAAACTCAAGCGGAAGTTTTGTGTTATTCTCTTTGATAAATGCATTCACGCCCTTCGCATAGTTCTGAAGAATTGACTTAGTCTTCGGAGAAACATTCTGGTACAATGTATAAGCATACTTCCCTATTCCAACCGTCCTGAAAAGTTTATCGTATTCAAGAACATCCTTACCCATAATCTCCGCCAGTCTTCCTTCTGCCACCCTTCGCGTCAAATCCATCTGCCAGAGCCTGTCCTGTGCGTGCAAATACCCAAGCGTAAAGAAAAGGTCTTCATCGCTCTGCGCAGTAATATGCGGCACACCGAATTCATCGGAAACAACCTCAACATTCTTCACAAGTCCTGCAACAGTTTTCTTTCCCGACTCTTCATAAAACGACTTCCTCGTCAGTTTATTAAACTGATAGTACAGAGTAATCCCGATAATAATCAGGAGCGTTGCCACCCCGATTACATTAAATAATATTTTTCCGCTTCTTGAATTATACATATAAGCTTAAAATTTCAAAAACAAACAATAAAATAAAGTGAAAAAGGAATATTAAACCTTTAGTTCCGCTCTGCCGCGGAGAAACGGAAACAATCTGAAGATTTTCTATACAAGGACAAACATCATTTTCCGGTGCTACATGATATCCCAGGTTCCTTCCTTGTAATCCTGTGTTTTCGGAAATTCGGAATGTTGCTCTTAAAGTAAGAAAACACTATCGTTTTTATTTTTATAAGTCTCTGAATTTTAATAAACCGGTTTATTTCATATATTTGTATCATAATTATATAAATTACTGAAGGAAACAATCTCCGCCAGATAATAAATAATTAAAATGATAAAACAAGAATCAACATAAACCCATTGATTACTAAAATTTTTTTACTGCAATTGTTACTGACATTCCTTACAGGAAGCGGCTGGATTTATTTTACAGTTTTTGCAGGACTCAGGTTCGGCAGTAAAGCAGGAGGATTCATCGGTGGACTTCCTTCTACTGCATTGTTGTCATTCTTCTTTATTGGTGTTACACAGTCTCCGGAAATTGCTTCTTCAGTTACTACCATCTTCCCGGTTGCCATTGCTGTGGCAGGTTTGTTCCTGGTTGTTTTTGCATTTATCTCCGGTAAAGGATTTTCATACGCACTTCTTTCGGGTTTATGTTTCTGGTTTCTTTCATCCGGAATAATTGTACTTTTCAACCTGGATAATTTTTTGATCAACCTGATAATTTATTTTGCAGTAATGTTTTTTGCATATCTGATTCTTGAAAAACATTTACTGATAAAATCAGTACCCTCAGACAAAACAGGGCATCAGGAAAATCATCTTGTTCTCCGCTCTTTATTTGGCGGTCTGGTTGTAATGTTAACAGTGCTGATTGCAAAAACAGCAGGTCCCCTTATAGGCGGGATGTTTGCGGCTTTTCCTGCAATGTTTATTGCGACACTTACTATTTCATACAAAGCACATGGAATTGATTTTTCAAGAGCGATGACAAAACCGCTGATGGTAACAGGAATGATTACAGTGGCTGTTTTTGCAATAGCCGTCAGATATCTGTACCTCGCTACTGACCTTTATACAGGTACATTCCTGGCGGTTTGTTTGTCAGGTGTCAGCGCCTACTTAACATACAGGTTTATTTTACCCCGTCTTATATAGATACCCTTCGGGGATTTCAACCGCATCAGGCCAGGAGTCATTAGTGACAGGCTGCATGATTATATTTTTAATGCTTTCGGGAATTAAACTGTTAAAGTCAATCTGGTCAATCCGCCCTTCTTTGTTAATCTCAAAATTCCGCACCAGTTCTTTAATTAAATAAAATGCTATCGGGCTGAGTACTCCCGCAAGTTTATGATAAACTATAATCGGATTTGCGGGCAGCTCATTATTCACATCAACCACTTTAACATCAGGTGATTTCCCGACTACCTTTCCTCCGTCAACTTCTTCTGAAACATAATGTACTGACCATAAACCGGTTTCTGCATGACGGTTTAACAAGTCATCATAAGGCGCAGGTCCTGCCCCCTGATGAAGTGATAAATCTGACGGATGAAAATTGTAAATTCCGCAGCGTGGTAAATTTATCGCGAACGAATCTACGATTTGTCCGAAAACACACACAAGAATTACATCGGGATTCCATTTTTTCAAAATGTCGTGAAAAGAATCTACTTTAATTTCGCCGGTATAAACAGGTACACCGTGATTCAGCGCTGATCCGATAATAATCGTCTCGTCTATAAGGCGGTGAGGTACATCAAGCAAATGCCAGATACGTTTCTTCAATGATATTTTTGCATCAGGGTTTAATGGGTCATCTGTTACGAGTCCGACAAGGTTTAATTGTCCGGGATATTTATTCTCAAATTCTTTCAGTGTTTCAAGCACAAGATACCCGAAATCCCAGCTTCCAAAAAGTACAACACGTAAGCCTTCTTCGGTTTTATCCGGATTCTCTGTCGGGACGGGCTCAATCAGGCCTCCCCAGCGTGTATCCTTTTCGGAAGTAAACTTCCGCCCTGCTTTACTGAGTACAACCAGATATTTTGCTATCTCTTTGTTATTTATTCCGTCCATATAAATCAGCTTTAATTCAGTCTTTAATTTATAAAAGTAAAAACACCGATTCAACATATTTCCAAAAGCTTTTTCACATCTGTCAGGAATAACATTGTCATGAAAATGTTTTGACAACAAAATGCACTTTCATACATTGCGATTTGGTGTTGTTTTAGAAAGTGGTTAAATATACTCGGAATTTCCCCCTGAATAGTCGTGAGAACTAAATTCCACACCTCACTTATAATACTATTTTTTTCGGCGATTTTGCCGTCTCACACTAAAAATAATTTTACCCGGCAATGAATATCACCACATAGAAACACGTTTTTTTATATTTCTTATCTTGGTCTATGATTAGTCTGTCCTTGGTCTCTACTTGGTCCCCCATCCGTCATCCTTTTCCACAAACAAAAAATCCCCTGCTAAACTTAATTAACAGAGGATTGATTAGAATAATCTGAAACTATTTTATAATCTTTAATATCCCGACCGCTTTTTCAGGTGTGAGTTTTGTGTATATTCTGTCATTCACCATCATAGCAGGTCCCTGATCGCACATTCCTAAGCAATTGGTGTGCTCCAAAGTCACCTTTTTATCTGTCGTTGTTTCACCAACATTTATTTTTAACTCGCGCATTACCGCTTTTTCTACTTCTGTTTTTCCCGCCAGATCACACACTATAGTCCTGCAAAGTCTTACTATGTTCCTGCCCTGTGGTTCGCTGTGTAAAAATGAATAGAAAGATATTACACTGAAAACTTCAACCGGGTGTATATCAAGAAGACGCGCTATTTCCTGCTGTGCAAAATCGGGTACATAGCGGTGTTTTGCCTGTACTGCCTGAAGTATCGGCATCAGTGCAGAACGTTCTGAACCGTGTTCAACTACTAACGCTTCGATTTCTTCCGTTATGGAATTTTTCTCTAATACTAACATTGTTTTCTACTTTTTGTTTAAAAAAGATTCAACTTTTTGAATTAACAGTTCGGGTGAGATTGGTTTTTCAACAAACTCATCTACGGGAACCATTTCGCTCGCTCCGAAATCCATTCCTACTGCCTTTGAAACTGAAGTGTACATAATGATTGGTGTTGTAACTTTATTCCTGCGTAATTTTTGCGCAAGAAAAAACCCGTCATCTGGTTCATCCATCATTACATCGAGAATTATCAGGTCGGGTTTGTTTTTGATGATTATATCGTAACCGTCTTTTGGATTGTTTGCGGTTATGACTTGGTATCCTTTTGATGTTAAGACAAGTTCACTTGCTTCACGGATATCAACATCATCGTCGATAACTGCTATGAGTGCCATTTATTCCTCCAAGAATAATTTTGAATTTTCTTTAACATAAACAATAGACGAGCAATTTTCTATTCAAAAAATTTTCTCCATGCTGTTTACTTCGAATGTCATTGATAGAAGATTTTATATACAGTAATTTTGTACATAAGATTAAACAATGATTTCCCAAAAATCAATATTGAAAAACCTTTACAAGTCACGAAAAGAATTCAATATTTGTATTTCCCTAAATGTTATACGGAAGGTATAATGAAGCTATGATAAAAACAGAATTAACAGTCCACACCAGTTACAACAGACAACCCGCACCTTGCGTGTGGGCAGCCCTCAGCCCTTGTGCTAATTTTTCCGGAATATGTGCCGATGATAACGATGCTTTATCTGCTTTCTTTGTAAATTTAAGATTAATGAATCTGTATTCACAATAATTATATTTCTCTGAGAGTTTTAAAAACTCTCATACCTTAATTTAAAATAATTTTTATGCACAAACAAATTTTTGAGAAGTATCCGCCGAAAGATAAGAGTAATCTTATTGCTTTGCTCCAGGGAGTTCAGGAGATTTACGGATACTTGCCCGAAGGAGCTTTACAGGAAGTTGCTGATTTCGTTGCTTTACCTTTGAGCCGTGTTTACGGTGTTGCTACTTTTTATAATCAGTTCAGATTAACTCCTCTCGGCGAAAACGTTATCCGTGTCTGCAGGGGTACTGCATGCCACGTTTGCAATTCAGCCAATATATTATTTAGTTTAGAAACTAACCTTGGTATAAAAGCAGGTCAGACTACAAGGGATAAAAGGTTTACTCTTGAAACAGTTGCCTGTATCGGTGCATGCAGTATCGCACCCGTTATCACAGTCAACGATGAATATTACGGCAAAATCACAGTTAAGGAAATCCCAAACATCATTAAAAAAATCAATCTTGCCAAACCCGTTGCAGATAAACAGAAAGCAGGTGTCAAATGAATGCATTTATAGAAGTATGCTGTAAGGAATGCTGGCACACACCTGAAAAACCATGCGACAAATTCGTAAGATGCTGTACTGAAGGCCCTCTCTGCCATCAGAACGCAGACTGCGAAAAGAAAATTAAAGATTTAAACAAACAGTTAAGGTACGAAGAACACGATTTACCAATAATCATAATCGGTAAAGGTACCTGCGGTCTCGCAGCAGGTGCACAGAAAGTTGAAGATGCAATTCGTGCAGAACTAAGCAAACTTAACATCAAAGCACAGATTGAAACAACGGGATGCGTCGGCTGCTGTGCAGTTGAACCTATCGTTGACTTCAAACTCCCTGGCGGAGACAGAATCTCTTACAGTCAGGTAAACCCGAAAATGGTTGCTAAACTCATAAAGAAAGTTCTCGTTGAAAAAGATATTTATAAAGATAACTTCCTCGGAACCTACGGTAAAACAAAAGGTGAAGTTACGAACATAAATGAAACGCCGTTCTTTAAACACCAATTGAAAGTCGTTCTTGAAAACTGCGGTGTTATTAATCCTACATCAATCGATGCATACATCGCAAACGGCGGTTTCAAAGCTCTCGACAAAGTACTGAGTTTAATGAAACCCGAAGAAGTTGTTAAAGATGTACTTACAAGCGGTCTCAGAGGCCGTGGCGGTGGTGGTTTCCCGACAGGCAAGAAATGGGACTTTGCTTTAAAACAGAAATCAGATAAGAAATACATCATATGCAATGCCGACGAAGGCGACCCCGGTGCGTTTATGGACAGGTCAGTACTTGAAAGCGACCCGTACAAAGTTGTCGAAGGTATGCTTATCGGCGGTTACGCAATCGGTGCTTCACTCGGATACATCTATTGCCGCGCTGAATATCCTCTTGCAATCGAAAGACTCGAAAAGACAATCGATACCTGCAGGAAATACGGACTGCTCGGCGAGAATATTCTTAACAGCGGTTTCACATTTAACCTTAAGATTAAAAAAGGTGCGGGTGCATTCGTCTGCGGTGAAGAGACTGCTCTCATTGCATCAATAGAAGGTAAACGCGGAATGCCTAAACCACGTCCGCCTTATCCCGCAGTATCAGGCCTATGGGGTAAACCTACAGTCATCAATAACGTGGAAACATTCGCAAACGTACCGCAGGTATTCAAGCGCGGTGCTGACTGGTATGCTTCTATCGGAACAGAAACAAGCAAAGGCACAAAAGTATTCGCCCTCAGCGGTAAGATTAAAAACACAGGACTCGTGGAAATACCTATGGGTGTTACACTCCGCGACATTGTGTTCAAAATCGGCGGCGGATGCCCTGACAACAAGAAATTCAAAGCAGTACAAATCGGCGGACCTTCAGGCGGTTGTTTACCCGATGAAGTTCTCGATACTAAAGTAGATTACGAATCGCTTAAAACTGTCGGCGCAATGATGGGCTCAGGCGGATTCGTTGTTATGGATGAAACTACCTGTATTGTTGACGTTGCTAAATTCTTCTTAACCTTCATTCAGAATGAATCCTGCGGAAAATGTGTTCCTTGCCGCGAAGGTACAAAAAGAATGCTCGAAATCATAGAAAAGATTCCTCAGTCATACAAGAATACTAAAAACAAACTTGAACAACTTCAGCGTTTCAAGGGAATCATTCACCTGAACAGACTTGCAGACGTTATTAAAGATACATCTCTTTGCGGTCTTGGTCAGTCTGCTCCGAACCCTGTGCTTTCAGGACTCAGATATTTCAGGGATGAATACGAAGAACATTTATACGACAGAAAATGTACGGCTGGTGTATGTAAAGAATTACTTTTATTCACCATCAATAACGATGAATGCGAAGGCTGCGGACTCTGTGCACGCAAGTGCCCTGTGGAAGCAATCGTAGGTGATAAAGGACAGGCACACTATATAATAGAAGATAAATGTATTAAGTGCGGTATGTGTGTTGATAATTGTAAATTTGAGGCAGTGCTTGTCTCGTAATTATTATAAAATTAAAATCCGATTTTAACAATATGGCAGAACTAACAATAAATAACATAAAAGTAAATGCAGAAGACGGAATGACGATTCTCGACGCAGCTAAGTCTGCGGGTATTGCAATTCCTACTTTATGCCACATAAAAAACCTCTTCCCTACGGGCGCCTGCAGAATCTGTTCTGTGGAAGTCGAAGGCCAGAGAGGATTAATACCAAGTTGTGCTTACCCTGTTTATGAAGGTATGGTAGTTGAAACAAATTCTTCAAGAGTAAGAAGAGCACGTAAAACAATAGTTGAATTATTAGTTGAAAACCATCCGCAGGATTGCTTAATCTGCGTAAGGAATAAAAACTGTGAACTTCAGGATTTATCAGCTCAGTACGGTGTCCGCGAACACAGGTATTCAGGCGAAGCAAAAGACCACGCAATAGATATCTCAAGTCCTTCAATGGAACGCGACCCCGCGAAGTGTATTCTCTGCGGCAGATGCGTAAGAATCTGTAACGAAGTCCAGCAGGTCGGTGCAATCGATTTCACGAAACGCGGATTCCAGAGTATCGTCACCACTCCATACAACAAAGGTTTAAACATAAGTGACTGCATACTTTGCGGTCAGTGTATCTTAGTCTGCCCAACAGCAGCACTCAGAGAAAGAAGCCAGACTAAGGACGTTGCCAATGCACTCGGTGATAAGAAGAAGTTCGTCGTTGCACAGATTGCTCCTGCAGTACGTGCATCATTAGGCGAGGAATTCAATATGCCTTTGGGAACCGACGTTACAGGACAACTCGTAACTGGTTTAAAACGTCTCGGATTCAAACGTGTGTTCGACACTAACTTTGCAGCCGACTTAACCATTATGGAAGAGACAACCGAGCTTATAAACAGAATCACAACCAACAAGACTCTTCCTATGTTCACAAGCTGCTGCCCTGGATGGGTTAAATACATAGAACATAACAGACCGGAACTGCTCGACCACGTTTCAACCTGCAAGTCACCTCACGAAATGGAAGGCGCAATATTAAAGACGTACTACGCAAAGAAAATCGGTGTTGACCCGAAAGATATATTTGTAGTTTCAATAATGCCGTGCACTGTCAAGAAATTTGAATCAAGCAGAGCAGAACTGTCCGAAGAACATATGCCGGATGTTGATGCAGTGTTAACAACAAGAGAACTCGTGCGTTATTTTAACATGGCAGGAATAGATTTCTGCGACTTACCCGAAACAGAATTCGATAGTCCGCTCGGTGAATCAACAGGTGCCGCTATTATTTTCGGTACTTCAGGTGGTGTTATGGAAGCTGCTATCAGAACAGCATACAACACACTTACAGGTAATGAACTCGACACACTTGAATTCGAACAGATTCGCGGATTCGAAGGAGTTAAAGAATTAACAGTAAACATAAACGGAAGCGATTTCAACTTTGCAGTTGTTAACGGTATCGGTAATATTGCAAAAGTACTCGATGACGTAGAACAGGGAACGAGCAAATATCATTTCATAGAAGTTATGGCGTGCCCGGGCGGCTGTATTAACGGCGGCGGACAACCTATACACCAGAAACCTGAGAAGGTTATTAAACGTATAAAAGCACTATATGAAATAGACTCGAAGATGATATTCAGAAAGTCACATGAAAACGAATCAGTAAAAACATTATACAAGGAATTCTTCATAGAGCCAAACAGTCATAAAGCTCATGAAATTTTACATACACATTATCACAGCAGAAAGAAATAATGTACGGCACAGTTGAGACAATACCGTATTTGTGCAAAAGATGTTACTCCTGCATAAGAGAATGTCCTGCAATCGCTATACGCGTTGAGCACGGACAGGCAGTCGTTATGGCAGAAAGATGTATTTCCTGCGGACACTGCGTAACGGTTTGCTCACAGAATGCCAAAACTACAAAGAGTGATGTTAATTACGTTCTCAACGAGGTATTGCCTCACGGGAACGTAGTTGCTTTAATGGCACCTTCATTTCCTGCATCGTTTACTGAAGACTACAACAAGGTACCGGCTGCTTTAAAAGAACTTGGGTTCGACAAAGTCTGCGAAGCCGCATTCGGCGCCGATATGGTAAGTCCTCAGTACTTAAAGGAAATAGAAAAGAACGGAAAGAAAACTATCATAAGTTCTGCCTGTCCTGCTGTATACAATTACATTGAAATGTATTTCTCTGAACTCGTACCTAACCTTGCGAAGATTGTTTCACCGATGATTGCAATGGGTCGCTACATAAAGGATACTTTCGGTAAAGATACAAAAGTAGTATTCATCGGGCCCTGTATCGCTAAGAAAAGCGAATACAAGGACGAAGAAGTTGACGGTGCTATCGATGCCGTCCTGACTTTTGCCGAAGTGAAAGATATGTTCTCCCTTAAAAATATTGAACTTGCAAACCTGAAGGAAATTAACTTCGATCCTCCGCAGGGGCTCATGGGTAAATCATTCCCTCTCGCAGGCGGACTTATAAAGACTGCCGACATACCCGACGATATTCTCGAAAAGGAAGTTATTGTAGTTGAAGGAAGAGCTGAGGTTGAGGAAATTCTGAATGAACTCGTTGAAGGGAAAATCAATGCTAAGTTTATAGATATTCTTTTCTGCCAGGGATGCATTAAAGGACCTGCCATTGACAGCAACCTTAACTATTACTCAAGACGCGAAAAAGTAATTAACTACATTAACGAAAAGATTAAGGCCTCGGATAAACAGGTATGGAAAAGCAATCTTTACAACAGCAGAAATGTTGACCTCTCCCGCAGGTTTACTGACCGCAATATGCGTACGGAAACTCCTACTGAGGAAAAGATTAAAGAAATACTTGCCGAGACTAACAAGTTCACCAGACAGGACGAGTTAAACTGCCGTTCGTGCGGCTACACTACCTGCAGGGAATACGCCATTGCAGTCGCAAAAGGTCTTGCCGAAAATGATATGTGTCTGCCTTATTTAATCGATAAACTCGAAAAGGCATACGCAGAACTTCAGGACACGCAGGAACAACTGCAGTCTGCAGAAAAACTCGCTTCAATCGGACAACTCGCAGCAGGTGTTGCTCACGAAATCAACAATCCACTCGGCACTATATTGTTATATACCTCTTTGCTTAAGAAGGAAGTTCAGAAAAACACTGCCGGGTCTCAGTCCATTGAAGACCTTGATTTAATAACGGAAGAAACCAACCGCTGTAAGAATATTGTTTCAAACTTATTGAACTTTGCAAGACAGGGTAAACTGAAACTCAGTGAATTCGATATCTCAGACCTCATCAATTCAATCCTGAAGATGGTTAGAGTGAAACCTGAATTCAAAGGAATATCAATTACAACTGAATGCGAAGCAGACGATACAACAATAACAGGTGATTCCGACCAGCTTAAACAGGTATTCCTTAACGTGATTAATAATGCCTGCGAAGCGCTCGAGGAATCCGAAGTTAAAAAGATAAACATTAAAATATCAAAAGAAGTAACTGATTTTATAATAGAAATAAAAGATTCGGGTGCGGGCATCCCAAAGGAAAACATGGGAAAACTTTTCACTCCTTTCTTTACAACAAAGAAAATGGGAAAAGGCACCGGACTTGGTCTTGCAATCGCGTATGGAATTATCAAAATGCATAAAGGTGATATAAGAGCTTTGAGCGATGTGGGACAGGGGACAACATTCAGGATTAAATTGCCTGTAAATATAAATTAAATTAATTAAAGTATATAATTCAAAGGAGAATTCATGTCAGAAGTAAAAAAGAAAGTCCTGCTGGTTGATGACGATGTTGATCTTATCGAACAGAACAAGATGCTGCTCGAATCAAAAGGTTACGAAGTGGTAACGGCAGAAAACGTTAAAGATGCATGGGATACTTTCCAGAAGGAAAAACCCGATGCTGCAGTACTCGACTTAATAATGGAAGAACACGATTCCGGTTTTGTTCTAGCACATAAGATTAAAAGGGATGCTTACGGGAAAACTATTCCTGTGTTCCTGCTGACATCAGCAACTTATGTTACAGGTATGAAGTTCGGCGTTTCTTCAAGCGAGGAACAGGAATGGATTAACTGTGATGCATGGTTTAACAAACCAATCAACATAGATGAACTCTCAAACAAACTTGAAGAGTGTCTCGAAAAATACGGGAAGTAACAGATATAAAGTAACAGATACAGATATAAAGCAACAGATATTGATTAATATTTTTTTAACTTCTGTGGTCTCTGTGATAATTTGTAAAGTCCCGTAGGGATGACATAACAATAGGAAAATATTTATAAACCTTAAAGTCCCGTAGGGATGACATATTTATTAAGAAGTTACTCCGTTGCTTGCGGCGGGGAAAGTTATATTCTCTGTGTTCTCTGTGATATTTCTCTGTGGTCTCTGTGATACTATTTCTTTAATATTTGTTTAAATAAAATATGATTAAATCTAATAAACAACGTGGAAGATACTAAACCCAAAGTTCTTATTGTTGATGATGAAAAAGGATTACGCATTGGTACTCAGAGACTTTTGCAGAGCGAAAACTATGAAGTAGATACTGCTGACTGCGGAATGCTCGGAATTAAAATGGGTACTGAAAACGATTACGACCTTGCTATCCTCGACCTTAAAATGCCTGACATCGACGGCATATCAGTATTAAAAGCAATTAAAAAAGCACGCCCGAATACAGTCTGCTTCATCGCAACTGCCTACGCAAGTTACGATACTGCAATCGAAGCAACTAAACTCGGTGCATTTACTTATATACCAAAACCTTTCACGCCTGACGAACTTTTACGAAACCTTCGTGCAGGTTATGAAAGAAGATTGTTAATAATCGAAGCAGAAAGATTAAAGAAAGAACGTGAAGAACGGCTTCTTGAACTCGCATTCGAAAAGTCACGTTTGAATACCATCGTTAACTCACTCGCAGACGGCGTATTCGTCGTTAACAAAGAAGGCGAACTCGTTCTGTACAACCCTGCAGCAGTTAAATACCTTGAACTGAATGAAATAATTATAGGTGAAAAAATACTCGGTATTCTTCCTCCGAAAATCAGCGAACTTCTGAAACACTTTCTCGGCAAAGAAGCATTCGAGAATAAAACAAACTCGGCAGAAGTTGAACTTAAACCCGACAGAGAACTTGTTGTAGAAATTAAATGCTCCCCTGTTCCCCACCCTGACGGCTCTCTCGCAGGTGTCGTTACCGTAATAAGGAACATCACCGAAATGAAGAAAGTCGAATACGTTAAGTCGCAATTCGTTTCTATGGTTGCACACGAACTTAAAACGCCTATGGCAGCAGTACTCGGATTCCTTAACATTATACTCGACCCGAGCTTACAGATTACACCTGAACAGCAGAAAGATTATATGTCACGTTCAAAGAACAGACTTCAGGGACTTCTTGAAATGGTCAACGACTTACTCGACATATCCAGAATGGAAATGAAAACAAAGTCACGTGAACTTAAAGAACTCAGTGTAGGCGGTATAGTGAAAAGCACAGTTGACTTCCTCGAACTCGAACTCAAAAAGAAAGGTGTCACCGTTACATCCAGATATCAGGAAGACCTTCCGCTTATCAAGGCAGACAATAATGAAATCACAAGATTGTTCACAAACATAATCGGAAACTCAATCAAGTACAATAAGGATAAAGGAACAATAAACATCGATGTATCCACATCAGGCAATTTCATCGTAACAAAAATATCTGACACAGGTATTGGTATGAAACCCGAAGACAAAGCAAGACTCTTCTCCGAATTCTACAGGATTAAGAACGAACACACGAGAAGCATCAGCGGAACAGGTCTGGGACTCTCTATAGTCAAGCGCATAGCAGAATCATACTCAGGTAAAGTAGAAGTCGAATCCGAATACGGAAAAGGCTCCACATTCACAGTATACCTCCCCTACTCGAAATAAAATACGATAATTTTCATTCCCGAATGATTTCATCGGGTATCTATAAATACAAAATGTCCGCCATTCTTTCTGGCGGACATTTCAACCCGGTTTAAGTTTCAGGGTAGAAAATTATTTCCCGGATTATATGTTAATTTTACAATATTCCTGCAACAAAGATTAACATCAATTACTTTATAAATATTTTATGCGCTAATCCTTTTATGAATACATTAATTTTAACGACAATATTTTTATTATCTTTTTTCGGATTGTCTTTCCTCTTTAATTCTTTCTTAACCGAATAGTCTCCATCTCCCGGGTTCCATCCATAAGTTTTATACACATTCTCTTTATTCATCAGTTATATTTTAAATCCCTTATACTTCCATATTTCAAAGCAGGGCGGAGAATCCTCAGTCTCCACCCCCGCTTCATTTGCTATAAGGGATAGCTTTTTCAAATTTTTCAATTATCAAATCTCATTTTTCTTTTAATCACTGTCTCTTCATAACTCACTTTCTTACTCCCTACTTCTTTTCAATCTCTAACCCTAAATAATCTCTTCTCATCTTTCTGCCTAAAAAATCTTTATCCGTTCTTATCCTTTCTTCCCGCGTCATCCGCGTTCCAATTTTTTCTGCTCTGTCTTTCGCCGAAGATCCGCCGTCTTGTTGGGTGGATTGGGCGGATCACTCCTTACTACTTACTCCCTACTTCTTTTCAATCTCTAACCCTAAAAAATCTCTTCTCATCTTTCTGCCTAAAAAATCTCTATCCGTTCTTATCCGCTCTTTCAGCGTCATCCGCGTTCCAATCTTTTCATAATTCATAATTCATCATTTAAGAAGCACCATTTCCTTACTTCTTACTTCCTCATCTCTTCTCTAACCCTAAAAAAAGCTCTTCTCTGTGTGTCCGCCGCGGCGGATGCGCTCTCGTGGTAAAATCTCTTCTTTCCCTCTCTTCGTGTTAATTCGTGTCTAAAGTTCTTCTCTTCTTTCTGCCTAAAAAATCTCTATCCGTTCTTATCCGCTCTTTCAGCGTCATCCGCGTCCCATTCTTTTCAGAATTCATCATTCATAATTCATCATTTAAGAAGCACCATTTTCTTCGTCATCACATACTTATCCGCCGTTATCCTGTAAAAATAAACCCCGCTCGACAAATTACTCCCGTTAAACATCACCGTATAATAATCCGCCTTCTTAAACTCATTATTCACAAGTGTTGCCATCTCTCTACCCGTAATATCATAAATCTTCAGCGATACTTTCCCGTCCATTGGAAGTTGGAAATCAATCTTCGTCATCGGATTAAACGGATTCGGATAGTTCTGGCTCATCTCATACTTCGTCGGCACACCCACTTCCACTTCACCACTTAGATTATGGTATTCAAAGTTCCCGTTGTTATCTATCTGCTTCAGTCTGTATTTATATTTCCCTGTCGAAAGTTTTGTATCACTGAATGTGTATGATGTCTGCTCATTTGTCGTTCCCTTTCCTTTTACATATCCTATTTCTCTCCATTCTGAATTCTGATTTCTGAATTCTGATTTTTCTATAAAGAAACCCTCATTATTCACTTCCGCATCCGTTACCCAGTTCAGTTTCACATCCCTGACATTCACGAAAGAAGTAAATGAGGACAATGATACCGGAAGCACTCCCTGTTGACCACCCGTAAAATCACTGAATCCCGTTACCGTTCCGCTCAATGTATGTGTGCCGGTATTTGCCTGATTTAAAAGCGTCCAGGTTGTGCCATTGTACTTTCCTGCCCAGATGTTTGACTCAACACCACCTATAACATCAGCAGGTAAATATGTTAAGTCAACTGCACAGGAGAATCCCGAAATACCGCTTGAAGCCACAGTCCAGTACCGATTAAGATAATAAGTTGCACTGCTGTTATTACTATGTTTAGTATTTACAAGTTTAACACCTGCATAGGCAGATGAAAAAGTTCCGCTTGTAAAATTCAAAGTAACAGGTGAATATTCAGCAGTTCCCGTATTATCCCCGACGGGGAACATAAAAGAACCTGCTGCCGTAAATGTTTTTCTTAGTTCGCCCGTCCCTGTTGCTACTACCATTTTTGATGCACCTAGCGAACCGCCGATAGTTGCAGCGCCGCCGATAGTTAGATTATTCGAGCCCAGCGTTAAAAGTCCAAACTGTAAATACAAAAGAGATGTAATGTTCAAACCTGCGGAAAGTGTAACCCCTGATGTATTACTGATATACAGATTATTTACTGTACCAGTTAAACCGGAAGTGGTTTGCGCTGAAGAACCATTAAACCATATTTCAGCGTTCGTTGTGGTCAGTGTTCCGCTGTTTGAAATACTTCCCTTTAGTTGTAGTATTCCGTTTACGGTAAGTGATTTCCCTGAATTAATTGTTAATGAATTTGTCACAATTGTTGTAGTTCCTGAATTTATTGTAACACCTGCAGAATTGTCTATTGTAAGATTGTATATTGTTCCAAATCCATCTGTGTTCTGAGGTAAAGAACCATTAAAAGTTACTGTGCTTGAAGAAGAGGAAGTAAATGTACCTGTATTGTCGAGTGCAGAGGCAAGAATAAGTGTACCAGATACAGTAAGTGATGAATTTGCAAAAATAACTATACTTGCAGCTGAACCAGTTGTATATATAACAGGTTTATTAGTGACGTTTGGTATTATGACATTATCACTTCCGTTTGGTATTGTGTTTTTGCTCCAGTTTCCACCAACATTCCAGTCAGAACTTGATGAACCAGTCCAGAAGTTCGGATTAAAACTAAGGTATGGATAACCGCTGTTGATTGCCCCGCTTATTCCCCAGATAGCCGAGAAATCCCAGTTTGTGAATGTTGCCTGAGTTTTGAGTTCTGCTGTTGTTTTCCCTGTCCCACCATTACTTGTTGCCTTACCTGAAGTAGTAGTATTCCAGAAGCAATCGGTTATTGTTCCGGAATTTTGACCACAAAATCCACCTACCACACTGTTACCAGGATTAGGAGTTACACTTCCTGTACTATAGCAATTTTTAATTATTCCGTACCCTCCATTATTTCCAACAAAACCACCGCTGTAATTACCGCCCGTTACGTTTCCCGTAGAATAGCAATCCCTTAAAACTGAAATGGGAGTACAGGGATTATAAGAAAATGATCCAATAAATCCGCCTGCCTGCTGATTTGCAGCATTAACAGTGCAGGTGCTGTAACAGTTTTGAACTTTGCCATAATACTGAATACTACCTATCAGACCGCCATACATTGAGGCACCTGATGTTGTCCCCGTTACTGTGCCGGTAGAATAACAATAACTGATGATGGCGAGTGTTGTAGATGTATAACCTGATGCAAAACCGATTAATCCTCCTACGTTTGCGTTATTTGAATTAACATTGCAATTTGTTGTAGAACAGTTGCTGATTGTGGAACTAATATTTGAATAAGGAGGTGTTTGTAAATAATAGGAGGATGCCGAGCCAATTAAACTCCCGGTAGACATTCCGCCTGTAACTGTTGCATTGACTAACTTCAGGTTTTGAATTGTTGCCCCGTTTGACCACCCAAACAAGCCAACATTCGATGTAGAGGGTCTATTAATGTATAAACCGGTTATAGTGAAATTTTGTCCGTCATAGAACGCATCAAATTTGGTTGTTGAATTTCCTATGGGAGAAAGTCCGGCACCTGAATCCCAGGTACTTGTTGCACTTGCATCTATGTTAGCAGTTTGCTTAAAGTATTTACCGTATGCCCAGGATGAAGAATTTTGAGTGACCCAGTAAAGATTACCCAATGTTGCAATGAGGTACGGATCTGCCTGTGTTCCGCTTCCAGAGGGAGCGACAGAGGGAGTTATAGTGAACTGTATATTTGGTCTGTTAGAATTTATAGTTCCTAAAGAGGTCGGAGGTGAGTCATCCTGTTGATAATATTCGTGCATATTCGCAGCACTTGAATAATAGAATTCTGGACCAAGACCAACACCACCACCACCATAATTAGCTTCACATAAGACCATAAGATTATTACTTGTATAACTGAAATCACTTATATCAATAGTATTCCATCCTGTTGACGAAAATTGCCTGGTAGCATCATATACCAGTGTTGCACCGCTTATTAAGTTAGCCCAGGAATCAGCTGTTAAAGTTGATGATGATGTCGTTTTTAAATAAATTTTTACCGGGATACTTACTGCACTCGCTGTAGAAACATACCATCCAAGGTGAGTAATACTTCCTGAATTAGCTATCTCAGCACTTGTATATATCGCAGCTGATCGTGTATAACCAAAATAAACACTAAAAGGATATTTCTGTGTGGATAAAGTTAACTGTATATTTGGTCTGTTAGAATTTATAGTTCCTGAGGTCGGAGGTACATTATCCTGTTCATAATATTCGTGCATATTCGCAGCACTTGAATAATAGAATTCTGGACCACCACCAACAGCACTACCAATATTAGCTTCACATAAGACCATAAGATTATTACTTGTATAACTGAAATCACTTATATCAATAGTATTCCATCCTGTTGACGAAAATTGCCTGGTAGCATCATATACCAGTGTTGCACCGCTTATTAAGGTAGTCCAGTCACCAGCTGTTAAAGTTGATGATGATGTCGTTTTTAAATAAATTTTTACCGGGATACTTACTGCACTCGCTGTAGAAACATTCCATCCAAGATGAGTAATACTTCCTGAATTACCTATCTCAGCACTTGTATATATCGCAGCTGATCGTGTATAATCAAAATAAACCCTAAAAGGAAATTGCTGTGGGCTTGTTCCACTACCGATTGTAACAGTGGTCTGTGCTCTTCCTGTCTGCACAAACATTACGGCAAACATTACCGTTACTAAAAACATGAAAATTGACTTTTTCATTGTATATCCCTTATATTTATTTAATAAATTAACTTTTGCTACTTTCTTTGCTTATCCCAGAATAACCTTTTAAAAAGCAGGGCGGAGAATCCTCAATCTCCACCCCCGCTTCATTTACTATAAGGGATAGCTTTTTCAAATTTTAAATTTTCAATTTCCAATTCTAAATTTTCTATCACATTTCTTCAATTCATCATTCATACGCTGGTAAACCAGAATTTCAATCTCTAACCCTAAAAAATCTCTTCTCTTATCTCTTTTCGTGAATTTCGCGGGAAAAGTTCTTTCTCTTTAATCTCTAACCCTAAAAAATCTCTTCTCTTATCTCTTTTCGTGAATTTCGAAAAGTTCTTTCTCTTTAATCTCTAACCCTAAAAAATCTCTTCTCTTATCTCTTTTCGTGAATTTCGTGAATTTCGCGGGAAAAGTTCTTTCTCTTTAATCTCTAACCCTAAAAAATCTCTATCCGCTCTTATCCGTTCTTTCAGCGTCATCCGCGTTCAAATTTTTCTGTTTTCTTAGTAGTGAAATCTTTTCTTACTCTCTCATTCAGAATTCATAATTCATCATTTAAGAAGAACCATCTTCTTCGTCATCACATACTTGTCCGCCGTTATCCTGTAAAAATATACTCCGCTCGACAAACTACTCCCGTTAAACATCACCGTATAATAATCTGCCTTCTTAAACTCATTATTCACAAGCGTTGCAATCTCTCTACCCGTTATATCATAAATCTTCAGCGACACTTTCCCGTCCATCGGAAGTTGGAAATCAATCTTCGTCATCGGATTAAACGGATTCGGATAGTTCTGACTCATCTCATACTTCGTCGGCACACCAACTTCCACATCACCTGCAAGGTTGTAGTATGCATAGTTTCCGTTGTAATCTGTCTGTTTCAAACGGTATTTATATTTCCCTGTAGAAAGTTTATTATCTTCAAATATGTAATTCGCCGGTGTATTCGTCGTTCCTTTTCCTGTTATAAATCCTGTTTTTCTATATTCTAAATTCTCACTTCTAAATTCTGCTCTTTCCACCTCAAACCCCGCATTGTTAATTTCTGATATCGTTTTCCATTTCAAAGTTACTTTTCTATCTGTAACATTTACAGTAAATGATTCGAGTTCAACCGATAGCGGTGAATTGCTTTCGTGAGAGCCCATATATGGTGAAGTAACGCTGCGTGTAGTGTTATCAATATCTAAAGTAACCTGAGAAATAGGCAGAGCGGACAAGGAACCGTCTCCAATAGAACTTCCTGTTACCCGCAGATTAGTTTCCGATAAAAATGTTACTGCACTGCTGGATGAATTCACATCCTGTGATGTTGCTGTTTTCCAGTCAGCGAGTGTGGTTTTATCGCCGCCAAAATATCCGAGCACACCGCCCGTTCCTGATGCGTAATAATCATTGTAATTAATAGTAAGACCGGTTTTGCTGTAAACTAATATTGCATAGTGGTTTCCGGTTGCAGCCTTTGAACCTGCGTTTGAACGAACATTCAGGAACAGATTATTTTTAAATTCTCTTCCGGTATTTGTCGTATAGCTGTACAACGCATAACTTGTTGTGCTTCCTATTGTCGGTGTTCCGTTTATGTAAACGGAATTGTAATACAAACTGTTAGTCCCCTGATAATCATAGATCCCGTATATGTTCGTTGCCGTGTTTCCGCCAAGACTTATCATATTATTGTATGTCTTTGTGTTTGTAGCAGCTGAGTTATTAAATTCAATTCCCGTAATAGTATTGTTTGAACTGTTTGAGTTAACGGAAAAACTGTTTATAGTATTTTTATAGATATTGCTTAAACTTGAACTGCAATTGAAATATATTCCAACAATATTACCGGCAAACGATGCGTTGTCATTAGAAAGATTGTAGATTGTGTTGCTGCTTATGTCATGAGATACAGTTGATGAATTAAAATGCATTAAACCAATAACAGAAGAATTATTATCTGCCTGGGGATTTATATTTGAGTTTTTCAGGTCTCTTATTGTGTTGTTCTGAATTGTGTTTGTTCCGTTTAGTACATTTATACCGCAGGTTGTACCATTAGAATAAATGCCTGTATTAGTTGTACCGTTCGTCATATTTGCTATAACATTACCTGTAATGCCGTTAGCGGCGGTACTGTTTATTTTCATTCCATAGCATTTCTGGTCTGAACTTGTTGAAGCAGATGAAAGGTTAATACTGTTTGCATCTGAGTTACTTCCTATAGTGTTGTTTGAAATTGTACAGGCGCCGGCACCATCTGTATAGATCCCGTAGAAGTCTGTGTTGTTTGCAGATGCATTATTAGTCGTTATAGAACCAATCACATTGTTTGATATTATTTTTGCTGTTGCAGTGTTACCGTATATACCATAGAATAGACCGCCTGATGTTGCATTGGTTAATGAGATTGAACCCGTCCCGGAAGTTGAACCTATTGTGTTTCCCGCAGTATTACCGACATTAATAAGACCTGCTGCAATGTATATGCCGTAAAATGCAGCATTGGCAGAGTTTGACCAGGAAATATTCTTAATGATATTCCCCTGGATTTCGGTCGACGATGTAGTTCCTAAGTTTGCATATATGGCATAGAATGTATTGTTGTTGGCTGATGTTTTTGTCAGCGTTCCAGAACATAAAGGTGAACTCCCGCCAATATAATTTCCAGTTACATTGATTCCGTCAGACATAGTACTATTCAAACAAATAAAATAAGCCGTACCTGCTCCTGAAGGAACTATGGTTGATGTTTCATAGAAACTATTATTTGCAATCGTTATATCGTTACAATAGTTATAAATATTGACGCAGGTTGTTTGTGCTGCGGCTAAATTAAGGTTATCATAAAAGTTATTGTTTCTTATTTTTATTCCGTTGTTCATAACTGAGGCATTACAGTAACAAACTAAAGCATTATAAGGCCTGTTTCCACCTTCGTTTGTAATATTGTTGTATTCAATCACATTGTTATCGTTGCCTGTGGTGGAAGTGTAAGTCCCAATATATACTGTACCTCCCGGGTTTGTATATGTTGTTGTTGACGAACCCTTAATATAGCAGTATTTTACTGTATCGTATGTTGCATCTATTGCAATTCGTATTGTAGATGTATAACTCGATGAACCAGTGTTTGAATTTGATATGGTTAAATCGGCGTTGCCTGTTCTGTTTACTCTGCCGTCTATACAAACATTATCAGCTCCGTTCAGAAAAATCAGCCCCGAACCTGAGATGTTCCCTGTTATACTGAGTCCTGTTGCTGTGGGGTAGATTGATATATACGTATAACTAACACTGCCGCCGCTTGCACTCAGACCTGCATTAGATGTTTCGATTGTCGAACCGTTAATCTTTACTTCAATAATTCCTTTATGTGTTCCCGCATTTATTGCATCGAATGCTGCTTTTAGTGTTGTGTAAGACCCTGTTGCTGTTCCAACTGTTGCAGTAACGCTCACAATATTAGTAAATTCCCAGGCACCAATCGACGGTATTGCAAGTCTTGTTGCTCCGTTGTAATCAATCGTTATGCCGGTTCCCGTAACCCCAACCAGCATTGCACCGGGATTATAATCTGTCGCATTATTACCTCCTGCATTGACAAATAACGGATTTATGTTAACACTGTTTGTATCTTTACCCGTTGCTGTTTTCCAGTTCGCAAGAGTTACATAGTCCAAAGAATTATACACTCCAAGTATCCCCCCGCTCCCCGAAGCATAATAGTTGTTATAATTAATCGATGCTGCGGTATTATTCACAAGACAAACAGCATACTGTTTGCCGCCTGTGTATGAACGTGCATTTACAAATAAGTTGTTCCTGTAATTCCTTATGTTGATCGTCCCGCTGTACATTGAATAACTTGAATTAGAACCGGTTGACGGGATTCCGCCGATATACACGGTGTTGAAATACAATGTATTCGTTCCCCCCGCATCATAGATACCGTATATTTTGTTCGATGCATTTCCGTCGAGAGTTACTATGTTATTTGAATAAGCAGTTGTACCTGTATCCATTTTAATTCCATAAACAGATGCTCCTGCATCTTGAGTGAGATACAGGCTCCTTATAAAGTTTTTTGAATACGTCCCGGTAACGGATGCACTGTTGTTGTATATTCCTGTAATACTGCTTCCTGAATTTGAAGAATTGTTTGTAATATTCACAATCGTATCACCCGAGACAGTAACAGCGCCGCTGCTGTTGATTAATATCCCATAACAAGTTTGACCTGTACCTGAAGATACAGAAGAAAGATTAATACTGTTAGGCGTTGTACTGCTCCCAATAAAATTGTTTGCTGCCGTTAAGTCTCCTGTACCCAAAGAATAGATTCCATAAAAGTTCGTGCTGTTTGCTGAAGCATTATTTGTTGTAATACCGCCTATTTTATTTTTAGATATAACCTTAGCTCCTAAGCCGTTTGAATATATTCCATTGAAGAATCCTCCTGAAGCAGCATTTGTAAATAGGATTGATCCATTTAAGGATGTGGAGCCAATAGTATCTGCAACAGTGGAACCAACATTTACAAGTCCGTTTGTAACTTTTATTCCATAAAAATTACCTGCACCGGAATTTGACCAGTTTATGTTTTTAATCGCATTTCCGTGTATATTGCTTGCTGTAGTTGTTCCTGCATTCAGACTTATGCCATAAAAATTATTGTTATTTCCGCTGGTTTTCGTGAACGCCGTACTTCCGCAGGCAGAGGAACTGCCGCCAATGGAGTTTGTGTTTACAGTAAAGTTGTTACCCGACGCATTATCTATATTTATGCAGTAAAATTCTCCCGTACCTGAAGGTACGTATGATGACGTTTCATAAAAACTATTATTTGAGATAGTAAAATTTGTACTGTTGCTGAGAATACTTATTCCTGAAGCCGTTGTTGAAGAACTCAGGTTTAAAAAATCATAGAATGTATTATAAGTTATTGTATTAGTGGTGTTAATATAAGAAGAAGAACCTAATGAAGCGATTGCAGTGTATGGTCGGTTGCCTTCTGCATTTGTGAAATTGTTATAAGTGATTATGTTTGAACTGTTGCCTGTTGTGCCTGTTGATGTTGACAGCATAATAATTCCGCCTTCTGATGAAGGCGCTGCAAGAGATGAACCTTTGAGATTGCAGTAGTTTATTGTATTTGAAGAGGCTCCATTAATAAGCCTTATAGTAGAAGTCCCTGCCGTTGATGAATTGCTTAAATTTGCTATAGTTAAAGAGAGTGGGGTGCCGGTATAGTTTATTCTTCCATCAATTGTGACTCTGTTGGCACCATTCAAATCAATAAGAGGAGATGGTAGTGTACCTGTAACACTAAGGTTGGCAATTGTAGGATATATTTTAATATTATTGTATGAAGATGAACCACCGCTTGCATACAAAACGGCAGTTGCTGTTTCAACTACATTACCGTTTATCAATATTTCAATATTTCCCTTATGTGTTCCTAAATTTATTGCATCGAAAGCCGTCTTTAAAGTTGTGTAAGTTCCTGTTAATGTGCCTATTGTTGCTGTAAGTGATATCGGGTAAGAAACATATTCAAATGCTCCTATTGTTGGAGTGGCTGCACGTGTTGAACCACTGTAATCTATAGTAATGCCCGTTGCTGCCACACCGTTAAGCGCAACTCCGGTTTTGTAATCAGCAGCTGTACCTCCTCCTGCATTTCTGAATGTTGGATTTGTATTCAAGCTTGAAGCATCAGCAGGTACTGCTGATTTCCATAGTGCATAAGTTGATTTATCTGTTCCATTGAATACACCTACAAATCCTCCGGTTCCTGATACCCAATAATTATTGTAATTAATTGTTGTAGTGCTCGTAAGTCCTATTGCATAATGTTTCCCGGTTGCAGTGTTGTTCGAACGGGCATTAACAAGAAGATTGTTACGATAGTTTCGTGTTGTTGCAGTAGTATTGTATAATGCATAGCTGTTGTAAGTTCCTGTTGAAGGCACTCCTCCGATATATACTGTGTTAAAATACAATGTATTTGTTCCGCCTGCATCAAAAATTCCATATATTGTTGTTGCAGTGTTACTGCCTATCGAAATTATATTGTTTGAATAAGTTGTAGCGCCCGCAATAATTTTTATTCCGTTCACAAACGCTCCTGAATTTCCGCTTACGGTAAGACTGTTTATGAAATTAGATGAAACAGTACTTGCAGTTGTGCCGCCATTGTAATATAAACCATAAATGTAGCCGGCAAAAGTTGAGTTTGTGTTCGAAAGATTATAAATCAGGTTACTGCTTATGGTATCCGCTGCTGCGACAGTATTGTTAAAAATGATACCGGAAACAGATGTTTGGATTGTTGATGAAGTATTTGCATTAGCAATAGTCAGATTACGTATAGTGTTACCTGTAATCGTATTTGTACCGCTCGATACATACATTCCGTTTATCTTACTCGTATCAGTAGTATTTGCATTTGTACTTCCGTTTATCAGATTAGCGATTGTATTGTTAGTTATAGTATTTGCTCCGCTGCTTGTAATATAAAAACCGTAACATATCTGGCTCGCCCATGTTGCAGTTGCAACGGAAGTAAGGTTGATACTGCCTGACTGCGAAGTGCTGCCTAATGTGTTTCCTGAGACTGTGATAGCACCCGAGCCTGAAGTATAGATTCCGTAAAAGTGAGTGCTTGCAGGTTGATTATTACTTGTAGTTACAGCGCCGATTGTGTTATTAGAAATAGAAGTAGGTCCGGTTGCAGCCGCATTAATACCATAGAAATATCCGCCGTGTGCATAATTATTAAGAATAACTGACCCCGTACCTGTTGAAGAACCAATAGTGTTGCCTGTAGTAGTACCAATATTTACAGATCCTGCAGACATATTAATGGCGTAGAAATTTGCAAAAGAAGAATTAATCCAGTTAATATTTTTAATCGTATTTCCCTGAATACTGCTTGCTGTGGTTGTACCTGCACTTATATTAATTCCGTAGAATGTATTATTATTTGCAACAGTTTTTACGAAGGCATTTCCGGTACAGTTTGCAGAAGAACCCCCGATATAATTCCCTGTAATAACGTGATTGTCGCCGCTGCCCACATATATAATCTGTGCAGTACCGGTTCCCGCCGCTGAATATGAATAGCCTGATTCATAGAAACTGTTATTTGATACTGTAATATTAATGTTGTAAGAATATAAGTTTACTCCCACTCCGTTTGTACCCGCGTGATTAAGAAAGTCATAAATATTATTACTGATAATTGTAATACCACTGTTTTCTTTTGCTGATGTCCCAAGAGATGTAACTGCACAATAAGGCCTGTTGCCTCCTGCATTTGTGATGTTATTGTTCGTAATATTATTCCAGTCGTTGCCGGTTGTCAAATTTGTTGTCGAAAATAAAACTACACCACCGCCGCCGTCCCATGGTACTGTTTCAGAACCTTTTAAATTGCAATATTTAACAGTATTGTTTTTTGCATCATTTATAAACCTGATTGTCGATGTTCCTGCTGTTGATGATGTGCTTATATTGGAAATGGTTAAATCAACTGAAGTTCCTGTCTGGTTTACTCTGCCATCGATTGTTACACTGTCAGCACCGCTTAAATCAATAAGAGGAGCGGCAAGATTTCCTGTTATGCTAAGGCCTGTCGCTGTCGGGTAGAGAGAAAGCAAAGTATAACTTGCAGAACCCGTACCGCTGGCATTTAATGTTGAAGTCGATGTTTCAGATGTATTATTATTAATTTTCACGCTAATTACTCCCTTATGAGTACCGGCATTAATTGCATTGAAAGCATCTTTAAGCGAGGTATAATTTGCACTTAAAGTACCCGTTGTGGAAGAAACATTGATAGGGAAAACTTCAAACACTCCCATTAATGGAGAAGTTGTTGACCTTACAACTGCGCTGTAATCTGTTGTGATTCCTGTTCCTGTAACTGCAATAAGTCCTGCACGCGGTTTATAGTCTGTTGCGGATGTCCCGTCTGCATTAACGAAATAAGGATTTGCATTCAGACTGTTTGCATCCTGTGAAGTTGCAGATTTCCAGTCAGTAATTGTGGTTCTGTCTCCGCCGTAATTTCCGAGTACACCGCCAAGATTTGAAGCATAATAATCATTATAATCTATAGTTAGATTTGTTAAACTTGTCAGACCGATTCCATAGTGTTTTCCTGAAGCATTCTGATTCGAGCGTGCATTAATCAAAAGATTATTCTTGTAAATTCTGGTGTTATTGCCGCAACTGTACAATGCATAACTTGAGTTAAAAGAACCTGCCCCTCCTATATATACAGAATTGGAGTACATAGTGTTTGTCCCGCCTGAATCCAGAATTCCCCTTGCAGTATAACTGTTAGAATAGTAGAATCCGATAGCAACAAGATTGTTGTAAAAAGTTGTAGTACCGCTTTCTATACATATTCCGTTCCCGAATGCGGTTGCACTGGGATTATTAATGTTTATACTGGTTATGAAGTTGTTTGCGACCGTCCCAGAAGCAGTTCCTGCATTATAATAAATCCCGTTTATATGTCCTGTAAAAGATAAATTGGAATTCGTAAGATTATAAATTGTATTACCTGTAATATTCTGAGTCCCCGTAGTTGGATTATATATATTGATACCGTTTATTGAAGCATAGTACCCAGAAGACCTGCTTCCACACGCGATTGATAAATCTCTGATTGTGTTTCCTGTAATGTTATTCGAGCCGCTCCCGGCACAAATACCGCAGTTAAAACCCGAAGAAGCTATACTGGCATTTGTTGTTCCGTTTTTTACATTAGCGATTACGTTCCCTGTTACATTGCTTGTTCCGCTGTTTGTTACAACAACACTGTAACAGAACTGGACGGAACTGCTTGCAGCAGATGAAAGATAAATGCTGTTTGCAGTTGTATAACTTCCTATTAAATTATTCGATATTGTAAGCGTTCCTGAACCTGCCGAATTTATTCCGTAAAAATTTGTACCGTTTGCAGCAGCATTGCCTGTTGTTATTGAACCGATTACATTATTTGACACACTTATTGTTCCTGTTCCGGAAGTCTGCATTCCAATAAACGAACCATTATCATTAGTGTTAACGAAAGTTATAGAACCGGTTCCGACAGAGTCACCGATAATATTCCCTGTAATTGTACCAACATTTACTGTCCCTTCAAGAATACAAATACCGTAAAAACTTTCATTGGATGAATTGCTCCAGGAAATATTCTTAATTTTATTCCCTTGAATATTGCTTGCGTTTGAAGTGCCTGCATTAAAATAAATACCCGTGAATCTGTTATTGTAATTAACGGCTTTTGTAAAAGTACCTGCACAATTCGGGCCACTGCCTCCTATGTAGTTTCCGGTAATATTGTAACCGCCGCCTGTGTTGTTTATGTTTATGCAGGTAAAGTCGGAACTGCTTCCGGGTGCTATCGGGGCTGTTTCGTAAAAACTGTTTCCCTGAATCGTAAACCCTGTACTGTTGCTGCCGATATTAATACCTGCTGAAAGTACAAATGTTATATTCATGAAATCATAGAAATTGTTGAAACTGACTGAATTACCGCTGTTTTCCTTACCTGCAGTACCAATTGATGTAACAGAACATACAGCCCTGTATGTACCTGCGTTTGTTATGTAATTGTATGATACCGTGTTGTCATCGTTTCCCGTTGTTCCGGTTGTAGTGGAAAACAGAACTATACCACCCGCCGCAGAACTGTTAATATTTGTTGAACCTTTCAGATAGCAATACTTAACAGTATTACTGACTGCATCATTAATAAATCTGACAGTTGAAGTTCCTGCTGTTGATGAAATGTTATTATTTGTGATTGTTAAATCAGCATTACCTGCCTGGTTCACACGTCCATCGATTGTTACATTATCTGCGCCGTTAAGGTCAATAAGCGGTGCCGCTAAATTGCCGCTGACAATTTTACCATAACCTGTCGGAAATATTTTTAATGTTGTCCATGTACCAGAATTTAAGACCGCAGAAGATGTTTCTGTTGTGCTTGCATTAATGTTTATAATTATACTCTTGCTGTCCTGTGCGTATGAATTTACCATATCAAATGCAGACTTAAGAGTTGTATACGTTCCGTTACTGCTTGTATGAGCACCGGCAACTGTGACTTGCGCTTCAAGATTCATAAACCCAAATATGACAAATAATAGAACTAATATTACCTTTTTCATTTCTCTACCCTGTTTTTAATTTTAAAGAAACTATTAATCCTATATGCAATTTTTGTGCCGTAAATAAACCTTGATTATAGACCCGAATCACAATATAGTGATTCACTCATTGTCTCTTTTTGAGATTGCGTCTCATTTTGAAAAGAAGGATATCAAGTGTTTTACCCAATATTATTTATGATTAGTGCCGATATTCGATTAGTTATACTGTATATGCAATGAGGATTACCCAGAATATCAATCCTTATTATTGAATTACCCAGAAAAATGTGTATGCGTTTGGGCAATTTATCACTTCAGAATTCGAAGGTTCATGACTTTTACCGTATGAACTGTTACAATCACCATTTTTAAAGATATTATGCACTTTTTCCTGTCTCATTTTGAGACTCCGAAATCACAAAAATACTACGGCACTGCCTGTCTTTACCCAATATTTGCCGCATTTCTATATTAATACTTTATTGTTTATTTCGTATATTAAGTATCTACAAAACTCATTTATAAGTTTGATTCCTTAAATTGATTGGGGTAAAAATAGTATGAACAAGAATCTTGTTAGTTTGCTGCAGAGTTTTTCGAAGAATGAATGGGATGAATTTGAAGACTTTATATCTTCTCCTTATTACGTAAAAAGCCGTGACTACGGTGAACTTTTTGTGCTTATCAAAAAACTTTTCGCGAAAGAAAAATCAATGCTCGATTATTCGGCTGAAGATATTCAGCAATTATTAAAAGGAAAATTCAGCAAGCAGACAATACATAACAGGATTTACGAACTTAATAAACTTGCAGAGAAATTCCTTATTGTTAAGAATCAGGAAAAGAATCCGATTGAAAATTTTGCATGCCTGTTCGATGAACTTGTTGAAAGAGGTTTATTCAGCAGTTACAATATTTCCTACAGGAACAACAAGGATAAAATTCAACCTGTAGAAATTAACGATTTTATCCCTTACTGCAGAATAATTCAGGCAGAGGGATTTTATCAGAGACACAATTCAAATTTCCCTGAAACAATTAACCAGTTTTCAAAACAGGCAGACTACATTTCTGCTTATTTCCTGGATAAATTAGTTTATTATTATACGGAGTATTTTCTTTTTGACAGTATTAACATTAAATACAATGCGGATAATTTCAAAGTCCTTTTCAATTCAATTGACCTGGATAAAATTGCTGTGAAACACTCTGATTCCGGGGATGTTATTTTCAAACCATTTCTGATGCGCTACTATATTCTAAAAGCATTGCAGAATACAAAAGATGAAAAGCTGGCTGACAGAGTTCACACATACTTTGAGAAGAACAGAAGTACCTTTACTGTAAACGTAAAAATTGACTATTTCCAGAAAATGCAGGCGTACTATAATTTTTTGATTAACAGTGGTAATGAATCTGCTTTTAAAAAAGTGCATGAACTTCATAAAGCAAGACTTATAGACGGAGAGACGATAAATTTTTCAATGATGAGTTACACTGCTACTGAGTTCAGAGATTTTGTAATTGTAGGATTAAACGCAGATGATTTCAAATGGGTTGAAGATTTCATTTCAAAATATTCAGGCAAACTGCATCCGTCTATCCGAAAGGAAGAAATTACACTTGCGAAAGTAAGATTGAATATCGCGCGAAAAGATTTACTGATGGCAGTACAACTGCTTAAGAAACAAAAGAATTCGAAGAGTCACGTCCACAACATAGATTCATACGTCTACAAAATAATGCTTTATTTTGAACTTACCATGTATGATAAAATGGAACTTGAAATTGATAATCTTACACATTACCTGAATAAGAGCGGGCTGATAGAAATTCAACTTAAAAACACAAAAGTGTTTATAAATAACATTCAGCGGTTAATGCGAATAATTAATAGAACTTCAAAGGAATCAATGTCAGAATTTACTGAATACATTAATACAAACCCGGATTCTCATTCAAACAGAAAATGGTTTTTAAAAGTGACGAATGATATAGAATAGATTGAAAGAGAATATAACGAATATGTGTGAATAGTTTAAAGAGAGATTATTAAGTTAAAGTAGAACCAATTTGTTTTCCTTTAATATTATTTTGTATCTGAAGTCCCGTCTCTAACACTGAAATCTTTTTCTTTAATTTGCGTAATTCGTTTAATTAGTGTAATTCGCGGGAACTTTCTTTCTTTAATCTTCTATGTAACTTGAAATAAATCAATAATTGTACGAAAATAGTGTATTCATGATAAAACTTCCTGCTCTAAGAATCCCCTCCTGGTCGAAGATGCGCCGCGGCGTAATGGGTGGATGGACGTTCGCATCAGCGAAAGGACAGACGGGGGGGGTCTTACTTTTTAATAATAAAACACCTTCAACCCACCCCGTCTGCTTCGCAGCCATTACTCCAGGGAGGGGAATCTTTTCTCTGTGTACTCTCTTGGTAAAATCTTTTCTATCACTCTCTTCGTGTTAATTCGTGTCTTAACTTCCTGATCTTAAAGACCTATCAACGGACAAATATCAACGGACAAATATCATCAACGGACAAATATCAACGGACAAATATCAACGGACAAATATCAACGGACAAATATCAACGGACAAATATCAACGGACAAATATCAACGGACAAATATCAACGGACAAATATCAACGGACAAATATCAACGGACATCTAACTTCCCTTTCAGTTCCTCCCTCAGCGGCTGTGCTACTTCGTTAACAAGCTTTAATGCAGCACTTGTTTTTTCTTCCCAGTATTTTAAAAGTTCAGGTGGTACAGGATGTTCGAACGTAACTTCTTTGCAGCAATTTTCTTCACCGCATTGGCAGTTCATTATTAAGTCGTCATAAAAATCGCGGTAGTCGTAAGTTGCTTCTTCTCCTGTATTGATATCTCTTACTACTATATCGAATCCCTGTTCGGTTCCCAGAATATTCGCATTGCAGGAATGGTTCAGGTATCTTGTTTCGTCGCACGGGGCTATGTACGTACCGTCTTTTTTGCGGTACGCATAATCGAGAAGAGCTTCTTTTTCTTTTACTGTCATCTTTGCAGGGTCAATGCCCGTAAGAACCTTGCACTTATCGCATTCAAAGCAGATTACTGTACCCGTTGGTATAAACTCTTTTGCAAAAAGTCCTTTACCTTTGCCTTGTGTTTCCCTTACTTCAAAAAGTTTTGCTATCATTATTCACTCCTTTTGTTCTATCTTTGCTTTACCTCTATACGTAAAATATGGAAATAATATATTCCCTTAAAGGTAAATTAAGGATGGGATTTGCAGTACAACTAATAATATACAGTATATACTTGGATGTATATTTCTTCTATGCTGTTGTTAACACCCAAAGATAAAATCTATAATATCTTTGGCTCATTCTATTCAAATATTTCAAAGCAGAGCGAAGAATCCTCAGTCTCCGCCCCGCTCCATTCACTATAAGGGATAGCTTTTAAGTAATAATTACTCTCTTCGTGTTAATTCGTATCTATAGTTCTTCTCATCTTTCTGCCTAAAAAATCTCTATCCGTGAAAATCCGCTCTTTCAGCGTCATCCGCGTTCCATTCTTTTCATAATTCATAATTCATCATTTAACCAGCACCATCTTCTTCGTCATCACATACTTATCCGCCGTTATCCTGTAAAAATAAACCCCGCTCGACAAATTACTCCCGTTAAACATCACAGTATAATAATCCGCTTTCTTAAACTCATTGTTTAATAACCTTGCTATCTCTCTTCCCGTTATATCATAAATCACCAGCATCACTTTCCCGTCCATCGGTAACTGGAAATCTATCTTCGTCATCGGATTAAACGGATTCGGATAGTTCTGACTCATCTCATACTTCTTCGGCACACCAACTTCCACATCACCATTTAAATTATGATATTCAAAATTCCCGTTGTTATCAATTTGTTTTAGTCTGTACTGGTATTTCCCCGCCACAAGTTTCTTATCTTCAAAGTTGTATGTTGTCTGCTCATTCGTCGTTCCTTTGCCACTTACATATCCAATCTTTTCCCAATTGCCTGGTGCCAATTGCCTAATGCCTACTCTTTCAATTTCAAAACCGGAGTTGTTCATTTCCGAACCCGTCACCCAGTTCAATTTCACATCCCTGACATTCACAGAGAAAGTGAATGAAGATAAAGAAACAGGGAGAACATTCTCTTGACCACCTGTAAAGTCACTGAACCCTGTTACTGCTGTTCCGCTCAGTGTATGAGTGCCGGCATTTGTCTGGTTTAATTGCGTCCATACACCGCTGCTATATTTTCCTGCCCATATGTTTGATTCCGTGCCGACTACATCAGCCGGAACATACTGCAGTGTCACGTCGCACGCGAAGCTCGTTATTCCGCTCTGCGACACAGTCCAGTACCTGTTAAGATAATCTGTTTGACTTATGTTGCTTCCGTGTTTTGTGTTTGAAACTTTCACTCCTGCATAAGCAGATGAGAATCCTCCGCTCGTGAAATTCAAAGTAACAGGAGAATATTCTGTGGTTCCTGTATTATCACCCACTGGAAAAGTAAACGAGCCCGTTCCCGTGAATGTTTTCCTTATTTCTCCCGTACCTGTTGCGACTATCATATTATTCGCCGACGGCGTTCCGCTTATAACAGATGACGAACTCAGAGTCAGGTTATTATTCCCAAGCACAAGAAGTCCTGACAGTGAAAGTGTTCCGCTGAGAGAAATATTTGAACCGAGTGTCATAGTTGTTCCTGACTGAACTTCGAGAGTATTGTAAGTAATATCCGTACCTGTAACAGGCATATTTGCCGCCCCGGTCTGAATAATTACATTTTCATTTCCTGCTGAAGGTACAGCCCCTCCAACCCAGTTTGATGTTGTACTCCAGTCTGTATTTGTTGTCCCTGTCCATATATAATACACACCCGATTCGATTGCACCCATTTTTGGTATGCTCCGTGTTCTGCCAAAATAATCGGTCGTTATCCCGGTTGCTGTTACTCCTGTCAAAGAAGCACCTGCCTGATAACTGCCCGGTGTTGTTCCGCCTGCACTGGCAAACGATGGGTTGGTGCTTAAACTATGCGCATCCTGGCTTGTTACGATTGGCAATGTTGATATATATGTCCCATAAAATCCCAGTTGCCCTGCGGTTCCTGAGAAATAATAATCGTTGTAGTCGCAGGTTATAGTTCCGCCTGAATTAGCTATAAATACAGCATAATTCCAGTTGGATACCTGATTGGCTGTTGAACGTGCATTATAGAAAATATTATTCCTGAAGTTTCTTGTGTTTGTGTTAACCGCACTGTATAAAGCATAGGACCTGGGGGAAGTTGCAGGTGTTCCTCCTATATATACAGTATTAAAATACAGGTTATTATTATTATTTGCTGCTCCTGTTTCATAAATACCTATTAGAACTGTGCTTGTACTGCCTCCAAGTGTGACAATATTGTTAGAGTATGTTGTAGCACCCGAACTGATACAAATACCATAAATATTTGCCCCGGTGCTGCTGGCGCCCGTTACCGTTAAACTATAAATAAAATTGCCGGACACTGTGCTTGCAATGGTTGGACCCGCATAGTATAAACCAAACACAAATCCCGCAAATGATGTATATGAGTTTGATAAGTTATAAATTGTATTGCCTGAAACAATTTGAGCAGCTGCGGTTGTATTATTAAATACAATTCCCCCTGCCGATGCCGTACTTGTTAAAGTTGTGTTCGCATTGGCAATCGTTAAATCCCTGACGGTATTGTTTGCAACAGTGTTTGTTCCGGCGGATACATAAATGCCGTTTATCAATCCGGTTGTTGCGGCTGTTGAGTTGGAAGTACTGTTCGTAAGTTTTGATACAGTATTACCTGAAATACTTACTGTACCGGTTCCTGCACTGTATATTGCATAAACCAGTTGAGCGTTGGACGTAGAGCCTGAACTGGCATTGATGCTGTTTGCTGTTGTGGTACTGCCAATTGTATTACTTTTAATGGTAGTAGTACCTGAAGTATTCGTTTTATTAATCCCGTAAAAATTTGTTGCCAGAGTAGATGCATTGCCGGCAGTTATAGCGCCAAGGGTATTATTCTGACAATCTACAACACCTGTCCCTCCGATATTTATACCGTATACATTTGCTCCTGTTGCAGCGGCCGTTACTGTTATAGAACCGGCTCCAGTATTGGCGCCGATTGTATTTGCGGTTACCGTTCCTATATTAATTGCTCCTGTTGAAGTGGATGGAATGTTTACAGCAGTCCAGGATGAGGCTCCCGCATCACCCCAGGTAAAGTTACTGATTGTATTGCCCTGCACACTCGTTACCGTGCTTACCGTTGGACCGGCATTTAAATTTATCGCATAGAACGTATTGGTAGACGCATTTGTCTTTGTCCAGCTTGTTACACTGCCTGTAGTCCCGCAAGTTGGCGCACTTCCGCCAATGTAGTTTCCGCTGATGCTGATATCGGCTGAAGAAATGTCAGACACGTAGATGGCTGTGTAGGTAACGACGGCTGTTGGTACAAATGAAGCTGTTTCATAAAAACTATTTGTTGATACAGTCCAGCCCGTATTGTATGCCGCAAGTTGTATTCCGTTTGATGCTGTTCCTTGGTTCAGGAAATTATAAATCCAGTTATTGCTGATTGTGTTTCCGCTGTTTGTTTTGGCAGATGTACCTGCCGAATAAATCGCATTCAAAGGTCTGTTAGCATCTGTGGAATTGGTGATACTATTATTGTAGATTGTGTTCCCGTC
Source organism: Ignavibacteriota bacterium (assembly GCA_026390735.1). GTDB lineage: Bacteria > Bacteroidota > Ignavibacteria > Tepidaquicellales > Tepidaquicellaceae > CAIKZJ01. The sequence continues at coordinate 1,724 of JAPLFJ010000008.1, read as the reverse complement.
GTTGCCTGTTGTTCCCGTTGTAGTGCTGAAAAACAATACCCCGCCCGATGCATCAGTTGTTGAACCTTTTAAAATACAATATTTTATCGTATTGGTTAAAGCATCATTTATAAAACGTATGGTAGAAGTACCGGCAGTTGAAGATGTGCTGATATTAGTAATTATCAGGTCTTTCGCTGAACCTGTTGCGTTCACCCTTCCGTCAATTGTAACATTATCCGCACCATTAAGGTCAATCACAGGTCCTGCAACACTGCCCGAAATGTTTAATCCTGTAATTGTAGGATAAATATTTATTGAAGTGTAACTTGAGCTGCCACTGCCGCTGGCATTCAGCACTGCCGAAACAGGTTCATAAGAGTTCTGGTTTAACATAATATTTATAACACCTTTGTGTGTACCTGAATTAACAGCGTCAAATGCGGCTTTTAAGTTGGCATATGTACCTGTAGTTGTCCCAAGTGTTGCCGTTAAACTGATACTTGGAGTATATGTGAATCCGGTTTTAGTTCCCGTACTGGCTGGATTGGTAACACTTACGCTTCCCGAAGTACCCGCACCAACTACTGCCGTGATTTGTGTTGAAGAGTTTACAACAAATGAACTCGCTGCAGTACCGCCAAAACTCACTGCCGAGATTCCTGCAAAATTAGTTCCAGTAATCACCACGCTCTGTCCCGTGTATGCAGTCGTTGGCGTAAAACTTGTTATCGTCGGGTCAGTATATGTTGTAAAGGCACCGGATGTTGTATACCCGCCCTGAGAACAACCTTGTCCATAAACCCTGAGATAATAGGTCGTATTGGCTGTCAATCCTGTTACACTTGCAGTAGTCACATTAAAGGCTGTTGTACTTTGCGCAACCCCGCTGCCCCAGCCTACACTCGATGAAGTGCCAACCACCCAGTAATAGTTTGTCGGAGGACCGGGTGAACAAGAACCCCAGTTGATAGTGGCAGTAGTCTTTCCTGTGGGAGTTCCTGAAGCCCAGCTTGGCGCTCCGGGAGCTGTACAGTTGTTTGTTGTTGTACTGGGTCCGCTTATTGTAGGAAGAGGGTAATTACCATAAGGACCCGTCGTCCAGTTATATATTGGAACAAGATCCGGAGTATCATAACTGTAGTAATATAAATATCCACTTGAAACATTCCATATTTCCCATCTGCCTTGACCATTATTATTGTAGTTATAAAATATTCCTATCTGAGGAGAGCCATTAAAATAATACCAATGTCTTCCAGGAGAATATGAATACGTTCCATAATCTGAAAAAGAAAGAGCAGACAAACTGCCGCACCCACTGGTATTTACCTGTGCTATTGTTTTAGTATTGCTGAATGTCAGCAATACGGTAAACAGCACAAAAACCAAAAACAGAAATGATACTCTTTTCATTTTTTAACCCTTTATTTATCCCTTAATTAATTTATTTAAATTTAGACCCTGTTTGTTTCCTTATTTCTATAAACTCTTTTAATGTATCAGAATGATTCTTTGCTTATCCCTTCTCAAATCTTTTAAAAAGCAGGGTGGAGTATCCTCTTACTCCTACCCCTGCTTCATTTGCTATAAGGGATAGCTTTTTTCAAATTCAAATTTTTTTCTTACTTATTACTTCCGCGTTCTATGCGTCCGCCGTCTTGCTGGGCGGATTACTCATTACTTCTCTAACCTTAAAAATCCCTTCTCTGCGTCCTCGTTCTTCTTTGCGGTAAAAATCTCTT